>JALYGK010000042.1 GCA_030777105.1 Actinomycetota bacterium
TTCATGGCCGGTTCGGGGAATGGTAGTCCCGGCCGCGGCGACGAACACCGAACCCGTCGCCCGCCCCTGCCGTGTCGCTATCCTCTGGCCTCGTGGCCATAGCAATCATCGGGGGGACCGGCGAGGAGGGGTTCGGGCTGGCCCTTCGCCTCGCCATGGCCGGCGAAGAAGTGATCATCGGGTCGCGATCCGAAGAACGCGGTCGCGACGCCGCGGATCGGGGCCGCGACATCCTGGAACTCGGCCTCGGAGCTGGAACCCGCGGGGAGATCAGCGGCGCGGCGAATGACGACGCGGCCGCGGCGTGCGACATCGTGTTCGTCACGGTCCCCTTTGCCGGACAGGCCGAGATCTATCGGTCGATCGCACCGGCCCTGCGTTCCAACGCACTCGTTTGCGACACGACCACGCCGCTGGCCACTGCCGTTGGGCGGCCCGCGTGGCATGTCGTTCGGCCTTGGGAGGGGTCCGCGGCCGAACAGGCGAAGGCGCTGCTTCCGAAAACGGTTCAGCTGGTCGCCGGGTTCCATACCGTCGCTGCTGAGCCGCTCCAGGCGCTGGAACACCCAGTCGAAGGTGACGTTCTGCTGTGTGGTGCCGACCGGGAGGCGAAGGCGCGAATCGGCGGATTGGTCGAGAAGATCCCGAACCTTCGCTGGGTGGACGCCGGGGTGCTGTCGATGGCTCGCGTCATCGAGCCGCTGACCGCTCTGCTGGTAAGCGTCAACCGCAACTACAAGGTGAAGAAGGCCGGGATCAGGTTGGTCGGGCGAGAAGCGTGGGGCGAGCCGCCGGAGTGAAACGGCTGGTTCCAGCGCTTCTCATCCTTACGGCTTGTGCGAACTCCACCACCTCATCGACGCCACCGCCGGTTGAGCGTTCGCGTTCGCCAGCGGCGTCCGAGACACCGGAGCAACTCGCCGCGACGCCGCAACCAAAACCGAAGCCGAAGGCTGCAGCTCGCTGCAGATATGCGTTCCCGGTTCGGCCAACCGAGGCTGCCGACTACGGCTCGGGGCATCACGACTATCCGGCCACCGACATCTTCGCTCCCGAAGGAGCGGACTTCGTTGCCCCAACCGATGGACGAGTGGACTTCGTCTCTCGAACCGATCGCTGGGATCCGTCCACCGACGACCCCGCCACCCGGGGAGGGCTCTCCATCGCCATCGTTGGCAAAGACGGGATCCGGTATTACGGCTCACACCTTCGGGAGGTCGCTGCGGGCATCAAGCGGGGCGAAGATGTCCGGGTCGGGGAGAAGCTCGGCGAAATCGGGAACTCGGGGAACGCCCGAGGAGTGGCGTCTCACCTGCACTTCGGGATCTCGCGGCCCTCGTTCCCTACGGACTGGAAGGTTCGGCGAGGGCAGGTCAGTCCCTTTGACTACTTGAACGCCTGGCGAAAGGGTGAGGATGTGACGCCAGAGGTTCCCGACGCCCGTCGACCGCGCTGTAGAGCAAATTCAGAAGCGACGCCTGAGAATCAATAGCGTGGATCAGACCCGGCGCGCCGTCGACCCGAAGCTCGGCCCCAGGCGAGCGGCTGTTGTTGCCGCCGTCGCGGTCATCCTTTCGGTGGTCCTCCTTGTGTTGCTGAACCGACGATCCGACTTCGCCGGTCAGTGGTACGACCGCAACGACCGTCCCGTGCCAAACGGTGATGAGGGAGAAGGCTTGGTTCTCGATGTCGACACCGGGGACGGACATTGTGATTGGGAGAACGTGGTGTTCATGGACCTGGCGTGGCCCGTCGGGTCGGTGATTCGCGGGGGACCAAACCGTCCGAACGTCCGGCAGTACATCCGCAATCCCGGACCAGGACATGTCCCTCAACAGGGCCTTCCCGAGACCTACGTAGCGGACGCCTCTCTACCGACTGACGCGTTCGACACGGGGTTCCATCGAGGCGGCTGGCACCTCTGGATCAGCCCCTCTCAAGCAGATCGGTACATCTACGTGGTGAGCGAGGATCGAACCGAGCGATGGACTCGATCGCGCGGGTACACCATTTGCGCCTAAATCGCGGTTAGGGCGGTTGGACTTCGCTCCAGTCCGCAAGTCGAAACGTCGGGTCCGCTTCGAGCTCGCCCACGTCTATCTGGGCGCGCTGGAACTTACCGGCGTAGTCCCAGTTCACCGCCTGCCACTTGGTGAACTGGTCGAGCACCCAGATGCCGGCCTGGCGGCTCCCGTTCCCCGACTTGCCGTTCCCGCCGAACGGCAGATGTGACTCCGCTCCGGCCGTCGAGTTGTTCACCGACACCATCCCCGCCTTGATTCGCTCGCGGAACCGGAACACGTTCTTCGGGTCATTGGTGTAGATCGACGACGACAGTCCGTACCCGTGGCCGTTCGCGAGCTCGATCGCTTCGTCGAATGTCCCGAAGGTCGCCACTCCGGCGATCGGTCCGAACGTCTCGATCTGATACAGCTTGTCGTCGCTCGTGACGCCGTCCACGACCGTGGGATGGTAGTAGAACCCGGTCGCAGGATCTCCGATGAATCCCTCACGAGGGTTTTCCCGTGTGATCCTGCCCGTCCCGGTCGACCCCAGGGCGCGATGGTGCGATTCGATGAGCTCCAGCCAGCCCTCGAAGCGGTGAGCGAACCGCTCACTGATCATCGGTCCGTAGAGGACTTCCTTCGTCGGGTCGCCGATGGGCGCCTCCTCCACGGCCTTCGCCAACCGGGAGACGAATTCGTCGTGCACCGATTCGTGCACGATCACGGTTCCGAGCGACGTGCACCGTTGCCCCGCCGTGGCGAAACCGCTGAACAGGGCGCCGTCCACGGCCAGGTCGATATCAGCATCTGGCATGACGACCAAGGGGTTCTTCCCGCCGAGCTCGAGACAGGGCGATTGCATGAACCGGCCGCACAGTTCCCCGAGCCTGGCTCCCACCTCACTCGAACCGGTGAATCCAACCTTGTCGACGAGCCCGGACCCCAGCGCCAGCTCCAACCCCGAGAACGCGGTCGACCCGTCGACCAGGACCATGTTCGCCACACCCTCGGGCAGTCCAGCGTGCAGAAACAGCTGCATGAACGCCTCCGCGATCGCGGGGGTGTACTCCGCCGGTTTCCACACGAACGTGTTGCCGCACACGAGTGAGGGGACCAGATACCAGGAGGGAACCGCCACCGGGAAGTTGCCGGCGGTGATGATGGCGGCCACGCCGACCGGAACCCGGAACGTGAACAGCTGCTTGTCCGGCATCTCGCTGGGAACCGTCTGGCCGTAGAGCTGGCGGCCCTGCCCCACGAAGAAGTTGCAGGTATCGATGACCTCCTGAACCTCGCCGCGGGACTCAACGATGGGCTTGCCGATCTCCCGCGTGATCAACTGAGACAGCGCTTCCTTGTTCTCCTCGACCAACCGGCCGAGCTGCTGCACGGCAAGACCCCGAACCGGAGCGGGCACCGCCGCCCAACCGCGCTGCGCCGCCTTTGCCACCCGGCATGCTTCGACGAACGTCTCGGCATCGCCCAGGAGCGCTTCGGCCACCACCTCGTCGAGGCGCGCCGGATTCGTCGACGTGATCCGGCCACCCGGCGCCTCGGTGGCGGTTTTTCGTCCGATGATGGAACCGACGGTTCTCGCCATTGCTCGTCGCCCCCTGCGCTGCTTTCGTTCGGGACCTATTCTGCGCCCTGCTCGATCACCACGAGGGCCTGACCGGTATCAACGACGTCTCCCTTCGACACAGCGACCTCGGCTACCGTCCCGTCACGGGTGGCGACGATGTGGTTCTCCATCTTCATCGCCTCCAGGATGCAGAGCGTGTCGCCCGCCGCGACCTCCTGGCCCTGCTCCACCACCACCTGAAGGATCGTCCCCTGCATCGGGGCGGTGATGACGTCGCCCGCGGCCGTGGTGGCATGTCCGTGGCCGGTTGAAGCCGGCGGAGGCGGCGGCTGGCGCCTGTCATCCCAGATCGCCACCGGCACCCGGTGGCCATCGACCTCCACGACGATTCGGGCGGGGCCGCGTGATGCCGCGCCCGCCGAAACGGACCCCACGGGGGCACTTCGATCCGACCGTCGACGCTTCTGGTCGTCGGACGGTGCCTCCAGCGGCGCCGAACCGAGTGCCTCCTCCACCCAGCGCGTGTGGATCTTGCCGAGCCGGAATTCCTCGGTGTCGGCGATCCACTGGTGGAAGGGAATCGTGGTCGGGATGCCGTCGACCTCGAACTCGTCGAGCGCGCGAAGGACTCGTCGCCTGGCGTGTTCGCGATCCTCGCCCCACACGATGAGCTTCGCGAAGAGCGAGTCGTATTCGCCCGCAACCGATCGTCCGGACTCCACGCCGGCGTCGACGCGGACGAACGGACCCTGCGGCGGGCGGTAGTCGGTGATCAGCCCCGGACCGGGCAGGAAATCCCGGTAAGGATCCTCGGCGTTGATCCGGCATTCGATGGCGTGGCCGCGGAGGTCCGGCGCGAGTTCCACCGGTTCTCCGAGCGCGACGAGGATCTGGAGGCGAACCAGGTCGAGCCCGGCCACGAACTCGGTGACGGGGTGCTCGACCTGAAGCCGGGCGTTCATCTCGATGAAGTAGAAGCGTCCGTCCTCATCCACCAGGAACTCAATGGTGCCGGCGTTGGTGTATTCGGCGGCGCGCGCGATGGCGAGCGCCGAGTCACCGATCCTCGTTCTGAGCGCCTCGTCCACCACCGGCGAGGGGCTCTCCTCCAGCAGCTTCTGATGTCGCCGCTGGAGTGTGCAGTCTCGCTCGCCGAGGAACGAGTAATGGCCGTACGCGTCGGCCAGGACTTGCGCTTCGACGTGGTGCGCTCGTTCGATGTAGCGCTCCAGGTAGACCTCTGGCCGGCCGAAGTACGCTCCGGCTTCACGGGCCGATCCCTCGACGGCCGACCGCAGCTCCTGGCCGCTTCGAACCAGGCGCATTCCCTTGCCGCCACCGCCGAACGCCGCCTTCACCAACATGGGGAAGCCGATGTCTCCGGCCCCCGCCACCGCCTCGTCGACCGTGACGGGCTCGTGCGTTCCAGGGACCACGGGCGCACCCGCCTTCTCCGCGGCGCGGCGCGCTTCGATCTTGTCGCCCATCATCTCCATCGATTCCGGCGACGGACCGATGAACCTCATCCCGGCCTCGCCGATCCGCCGGGCGAAATCGGCGTTCTCGGCGAGGAAGCCGTATCCGGGATGGACCATCGTGGACCGCCCCTTCTGCGCTGCCTCCAGAATTCGGGCCACGTTGAGGTAGGACTCCACCGGCGAGGCAGGACCGATGTGGAAGGCGTCGTCGGCCATCTCGACGTGCAACGCGTCGCGGTCGGCGTCCGAGTACACCGCGATGGTCGGGATGCCCATCTCCCGGCACGTCCGGATGACGCGGACGGCGATCTCGCCGCGGTTGGCGATGAGGATTCTCGGCTCAGTCACGTCGAACCTCGGCGTTGACGGTGTCGGCCGAAGGCCGATGATGGGGCCGGCGAAGGATGCGTCACCTCCGGGAGGTCGAATGCTCAGCGAGCATAGCGTCGCCGAAGCGGCCAGGTCCGCAGGCCTGGGCGCGCCGGTTCACTTCCTCAAGGTAACCGGCTCCACGAACGAGGATCTCTTTCGGTTGGCGACTGCGGGCGCACCCGAGTGGACGCTCGTCGTGGCCGGTGAGCAACGAACGGGGCGTGGACGGCTCGGACGGACGTGGGCATCGGTGGAAGGCCGCTCGCTGCTCGCTTCGATCCTTCTTCGCCCGACGATGGCCGCTGCGGATGCTCCACTGCTCTCGTTGCTCGCCGCGGTGTGCTTGGTCCGGGCCATTCGTTCAACGAACGGCGTCCACGTGGTGTGCAAGTGGCCGAACGACCTCGTCGTGCGGGAGAGAAAGCTCGGCGGCATCCTGTCCGAGGCGAATGTCGATGGCGGACGCTTCGCGTTCGTCGTCATCGGTACGGGAGTAAACGTGGCCGAGGAACCCGACGACTTCCCGCCGGACATCAGGCCGCGCGCCACCAGCATTCTCATGGAAGGCGGCCGGGCCTACGGAGTGGCGCTGTTGCGCGAGTACCTCCGTGAACTTCGTGGCCTCTACACGCCAACCGGCCACAACCTTCGGACGGACGTACTGGAGGAGTATCGAAGCATGTGCGTGACGATCGGACGCGACGTCATCGCGACGACGCCGTCGGGAGAACGAATCGAGGGCCGGGCCACCGGAATCGGCGAGAGGGGTGAACTCTTGGTGAACTCGGGCTCACGCACGGAAGCGGTTGGATTCGGAGAGGTCGTCCACCTCCGAGCCGGCTGACCGCGGCGACCCCGCGCCGTCCGCCAGGCCGTCGAACACATCCATCAGCAGATAGGCGATGGCCAACATGTCTGGGGCCTCGTCCCAGGCGGTCCGAGCGAGCGCCGGATCGAAAACCTCCGTCCACCAGCCTCCTTCGGAGAGTGCCTGCTCGATGAGTGAGCTCCCGACCGTTTTCCAATAAAGGGTCGAATCGTACGAAAGGTGGCCCACCGGGCGGCGCCAGTCGGTGCCGGAGGCGTTCGAGGCCGGAAGCTCGTCCGTGTATGGGATGCCGACCCACTGCGGCACATGGCGGGCGACGATGTGGTCGTGGAAGGGATCGCCCACCTTGCTACCTGGGAACGCGAAGGCGGCGCGAATGTACCCGGGGTTCAGCAACGGGGCGAAGACGAGGCCATCCAGAGAGCTGAGCTGGCCGGAGGCCCAGCGGCGCGTGCGCTCGTAAAGGTAGAAAAAGTCGAGGCGGCGTAAGCCGCTTAGGCCGTAGTCGTCGGCTTGTCGGCATGCAGCACGAATCGTCTCGCGCACGCCCTCCCGCAGCTCGGGTCGGAGGAACGGAGGCATCTTGCGGAGAAATCGCCGAAGCAACGCGTCGTCGTAGTCTTCCCGTGCAGTTCGCGGGCACGGACCCTCTTCGCGTAGTGGTCACGACCGATCTCGCCGTGCTGGCCCATCACGTTGACGCCGCCCCCGCCAAGCCCTTCCTGACGTGCGAGGAACGACTTGTGCAGCACGGCGTCACGGTATCCCGCCTGCCACAACAGGGCCAGGGACATGCAGCGCCGACAGCCCTCGGGATCTCCCGGAGGCAGGCCACCCTGCGCGAGCACCCTTAGGCGGAAGCCGGCACGGCGGGCGAGCTCCTTCGCCAGGACGACATCGGGATGATCAGGGCTTCCATTGACCCTGACGGAGAAGTCGGCGCCCACCGCGAGGAGCGACGAAACGACGGCCCGGGTGTCGTGGCCACCCGAGAGGGTGGCCGTGGGCCTATGCCAGAGAGGGATAGCAGCCTCAATCATCTCGATGAGCGACGACCGGGCCAGTTCGAGGCACTCATCTTCGGCGAGCGGATCCGAGCTCATCCACCGGCCGAGGGTCTCGTAGGTCCTTCGATGAACGCCGTGACGCTCGAGGAGCAACCTCGTACCCGGGCCGAGGAACCGGACGTTGCGGTAGCCCGACAGGCGGAGGGGAAACCAGCCAAGTGTTACGCGGACCGCCCATTCCTCCGGTTCCGGGACGAGCCGGATGCCGAGGGCGCTGAGTGCGGCGATCCTATTCGTGAGCGCCCAGAGCTGTCCGTCGTCGTACTCGAAGAGTTGTGCCTGCCCCAGGCCGTCGTTCTGTACCCGGATGCCTCCAGTGCCGTCGCTCCAGATGAGCGCAAAGGGCGGGGGCAACTCCTTCAGCGTGGACGTCGTGTCCTCCTCGAGCCGAGTACAGAGGCCGAGGAGAGAGTTGGCTTTTCCACCGAAGGGATAATCGACCGCGATCGCCCAACTTTTCCCCTGTTCCTCGAAGAATGGAGGTTTCCACCCCCTGACCGGCTGTTCCAAGAAGACGAGCGCTGCCCCCTCGTTCTTGAGTGTTCGGACCTTCGGCGGTGCGGCCAGGACTGGGTCAAGCAGTCTGATCAACGCGGATGTGACCTCGCCGGCCGGCTTCGATGAAACGGGTCTCCAAAGAAGGAACGTCCGCATCGTTCTCTTATGCCATCGCTATCTCGACATCCGAGGCGGTGTGACGCCGAAGACGTAAGCGCTCGGATGGTAGTAGCTTCCGCGCTGTGGGATTTCCGAAGCGTCTTCTCGCCGACAACGAACAGCTCGTTCTCGACCTCCGGCCGCACTGGATAAGCCTTGTGTTGCCCATCGGGGCCACGGTTCTGATCGTGGGAGCGGTCGGCGCAGCGCTCGCGTACATCCCGGCTTCGTGGCCGAACTGGGTCACGTGGGCAGCGGTGGCCGCCGGTGCCATCCTGCTCATCGCCTATCCGGTCCGGTTCTTCATCGACTGGATCACGTCGCATTTCGTCGTCACCACCGACCGGCTGATCCACCGCGAAGGATGGTTCGCCAAGCGGTCCATGGAGATCCCGCTCGAGAACGTCAACGACGTGCGGTTCCACCAGACAGTGTTCGAACGCCTCATCAAGGGCGGCGACCTCACGATCGAGTCGGCCGGTGAGTTCGGGCAACAGAACTTCACCGACATCCGCGATCCCGAGCACGTCCAGAAGGTCATCTACGAAGTCGGCGAGCGAAACAAGCAGCGCATGTACACCGGCGGCCGTGGCGCTCCTTCGGTCGCCGATGAACTGGACAAGCTCGACCGCCTTCGGGACGAGGGCGTGATCTCTGATGCGGAATTCGAGGCACAGAAGGCCCGGCTGCTCGAGCAGTCGTAGGTTGACCGAGAGCATCCAACCCTGGCCCGCCGTGGAGCATCCGCTCCGGCTGGAAGAGATTCGGACCGAGCTGCGAGACGGCACCCCGGTGCTCGTGCGCCCAGTGCGTCCAGACGATCGTGGCGTCATCCGGAACGGCTTCGCTCGGCTTTCTCCCGAATCGCGCTACTTTCGGTTCATGACCCCAATGTCATCGCTCTCCGAGGGACACCTCGACTACCTGACGAAGCTCGACTTCGTCGACCACGTGGCGTGGCTGGCGATCAGACCGGACCATCCGGATGAGGGGCTCGGCGTGGCACGCTACGTCCGGACGAAGGAGGATCCGACGATCGCCGAGGCCGCCGTAACCGTGATCGACGACTATCAGGGCCGAGGGCTCGGGACGCTGCTGCTGGCGCTGCTCGCCACCGTGGCCCGCGCGGCCGGGGTCAGGACGTTTCGGGCGTTCGTCGTCCAACACAACGCGCGGATGCGAAACCTTCTCGAACAGTTGGGCGCCCGAACGGCGCTGGATTCTCCCGGTCTCCTTCGCATGGACGTCGACCTCGACCCGGAGGACCTGCCGGATTCACCGCCGGCCAGGGTCCTCCGAGCCGCGGCCCAACGCCTCCTCGGGCCCGTTGCGGGGCCCTCCGTGCTTCCGGATGCGGACCGCCCGCGGTCATAGACTTTGGGCGTGCCCCAAGAGCGCGAAACCATCTCCGACGCGATCGCCCGAGCGAAGGCCGGCGGACCGCAGAAATATCACCAGAAGCTGGCCGAGCAGGGAAAGCTGTTCGTCCGCGAGCGGCTCCGCCTGCTTCTGGATGACGAAGGGAGCTTCGCCGAAGATGGTCTCCTGACCAGCTCGCTGGCGGAGGAGCTCGCCGCCGACGCCGTGGTCACCGGCGTGGGTCGGGTCGGCGGAAGGCCCATCGCCGTCATGGCGAACGACCCGACGGTGAAAGCCGGCTCGTGGGGTCCGCCCACCGTCGAAAAGATCATCCGGATCATCGAGGCCGCCAGGCGGCGAACGATCCCCATCGTCTACCTGGTGGACTCCGCGGGAGCCCGAATCACCGACCAGGTGCAGATGTTCCCGGGTCGCCGGGGCGCCGGGAAGATCTTCTACAACCAGGTTCAGGCGTCGGGCCGGATCCCGCAGGTCTGTTGCCTCCATGGCCCGAGCGCCGCCGGCGGTGCCTACATCCCGGCGTTCTGCGATGTGGTGTTCATGGTGGAGAAGAACGCGTCGATGTACCTGGGGTCGCCGCGAATGGCCGAAGAGGTCATCGGGGAGAAGGTCGGGCTGGAGGAGATGGGCGGCGCGCGAATGCACTGCGAGGTCTCCGGGTCGGGCGACCTCTGCGTGGCGGACGACAAGGCCGCCATCGAAGCGGCTCGTGCGTATCTCTCGTACTTCCCGTCGAACTATTTGGACGAGCCGCCCGTCGGTGAGGCGCGGCCGCCGGCGTACACGGGGTCGCTCGCCGGGATCGTCCCGCAGGATGAGTCGAAGGCGTTCGACATGCACGCCCTCGTGGCGGGGATCGTGGACGAGGAATCCTTCTTCGAGATCAAGCCCGAGTTCGCCAAAGAGGTCATCGTGGGCCTCGGCCGTCTGGAAGGCCACCCGATCGGCATCGTCGCCAATCAACCCATGCACAAGGGCGGAGTGCTGTTCGTCGATTCGTCCGACAAGGTGGCCAGGTTCGTCTGGCTCTGCGATGCCTTCAATATCCCGTTGATCTTCCTGGCCGACGTGCCCGGGTTCATGATCGGGTCTGCCGTCGAGCGTCAGGGCATCATTCGTCACGGCGCGAAGCTCATCACCGCCGTTTCCGAAGCCACCGTGCCGAAGTTCAGCGTGATCGTGCGCAAGGCGTACGGCGCGGGGTTATACGCCATGGCGGGGCCCGGTTTCGAACCCGACGCCACCATCGCTCTCCCCACCGCTCGGATCGCCGTGATGGGACCGGAGCCGGCCATCAACGCCGTCTACTACAACAAGATTCAGGCGATAGAAAACGAAGAGGAGCGTGCGGCGTTCATCGCCGAGAAGCGCCGCGAGTACGAAGAGGACATCGACCTGCTCCACCTCGCGTCGGAGAACATCGTCGATGCGGTCGTGGAGCCAGACGCGCTTCGGACGGAGCTGGCCACGCGTCTCGGCCAGCTCCAGGGAAAGGACCGAGCGTTCAGCGGTCGCCGCCACGGCGTTCCCCCGGTCTGAGCCTTGAGCTCGGCCAGCTTCGTTCGCCTCTCTCTTGACGGCCACGTCGCCACCGTGACGCTGTCTCGCCCCGCCGCCCTCAACGCCATCTCGTCAGAGGTCGCGAACGAGCTGGGCGGCGCGCTACTTCAGGCGGCGGCGAACCGAGAGGCGTGGGTCGTGGTGCTCGCCGCGGATGGAGAGAGGGCGTTTTGCGTGGGCGCCGACCTCAAAGAGCGCAACCGGCTGGACGACCGGGGGTGGATGCGGAACCGCGTCCTCATTCGAAGCATGTT
>JALYGK010000043.1 GCA_030777105.1 Actinomycetota bacterium
TTCTACGAAGGCCTGGACGCTGAAGAGGTGGCCAGGCAGCTGAACGAGCAGACCAGGGAGATGTTCGCTCGCGCGGAATGACGTGGCCGGGCTGACGTTCGAGTACGTCTGGAAGTCCTACGGCGATATCCAGGCGCTCCGAGGCGTCGACCTCGACGTCGGGGATGGCGAGTTCTTCGCGCTGGTCGGACCGTCCGCGTCCGGGAAGTCGACGATCCTCCGGGTAGCGGCGGGGTTGGAAGCCGTCAGCCGCGGAAGCATTCGAATCGGGAACCGAGACGTGACCGCGGTGAGCCCCGTGGACCGCAACGTCGCGATGGTCTTTCAGAACTACGCGCTGTTTCCGCACCTCAATGTGGCCGAGAACATCGGCTTTGGGTTGACCGCGCGAAAGGTGCCGAAGGAAGAGATCGAAGCGCGGGTCCGAGCCACCGCAGAGCTGGTCGGCTGCGAGGACCTCCTGGTACGAAAGCCATACGAGCTGTCGGGTGGCGAGCGGCAGCGTGTCGCCCTCGCGCGCGCGCTGGCCCGCGACCCCGACGTGTTCCTCCTGGACGAACCGCTCTCCAACCTGGACGCGCAGCTCCGCGTACAGATGCGCGTGGAGCTCAAGCGGCTCCACCAGCGGGTCGGGACGACCACCGTGTTCGTCACGCACGATCAGGTCGAAGCGCTCACCCTCGGGGAACGGGTCGGCGTTCTTCGCCGCGGCGTGATCGAGCAGGTAGGAACTCCGGACGAGATCTACCGCCGCCCCGCCAATCGCTTCGTCGCAGGCTTCATCGGGACCCCCGCGATGAACTTCATGCCTGCCGGCGTCGATGAGGGGGCGCTTCGGCCGGGTCCGTTTTCGATTCCGGTTCCTTCCGACATGCCGCTGACCGGTCGCCTGGAGGCGGGGATCCGCCCCGAGCACCTCCGCGTGTCGCGCGACGGCGACGGCGTCCCGGCTCGCGTGGAGGTCGTCGAAGTCGCCGGGAACGAGACGTTCCTCCACACCCGAGTGAACGAGCACGCGTTGGTGGCCCGGGGCGGACCGGAGCTTCGTCCGGCCGTCGGTCAGACGGTGTACCTGAAGCCCGCTCCGGGGAGCGTGTACGTCTTCGACGCGGAGTCCGGCCGGACGCTGCTTCTGGCACCATGAAGTGGAGCGTGGAGCGGCGGGGCCTTGCGGGTCTCCTCGCGCCCTACGTGGCCGGGATGGCCATTCTCATCGTGCTCCCGGCCGCCATCACGTTCATCCTGTCGCTGTACCAGTACGACCTCATTCGTCCAGCGGAGTTCGCCGGAACCGGGAACTTCAGCGGTCTCATGCGCGATGGCGTCTTCCAGATCTCCCTCAGGAATTCGCTGTTCTACATCCTGTTCGCGGTGCCGCTTCGCCTGCTCGGCGCGGTCGTGCTGGCGCTTCTGCTGCACAAACGGTTTCGCGGGGCGGGCGTGTATCGGACGTCTGCGTATCTTCCCACGGTCGTTCCCGACGTGGCCTATGCGCTTCTGTGGCTGTGGATCCTCAACCCGCTGTACGGGCCGCTGAACCTTTTCTTGGGGCTGTTCGGCGACTTCACGCCGGCGTGGCAGACAAATCCGACGGCGGCGCAGGCCGGAATCATCCTGATGAGCCTGTTCCAGATCGGGGAGGGGTTCGTCGTGGCCATGGCCACGCGGCAGTCGATCCCGGGGGAGCTGTACGAGCTGGCGGCCATCGAAGGATCGGCGCCGTGGAACTCATTTCGCCGGATCACCCTGCCGCTGATGGCCCCGACGCTTCTGCTGCTCCTGTTCCGAGACACCATCTTCAGCTTCCAGGCCAACTTCGTCCCTGCGCTGATCGTCACCGGCGGCGGGCCGCCGCCCTACGCAACCACCTATCTGCCGCTGTTCATCTACCGCAACGCGTTCGAGTACCTGCGCTACGGGTACGCCGCGGCGGCGACGCTCACGATGTTCGCCATCACCGCGGTGATCGTGTTCATCCAGTGGCGGATCGTGAAACGCTGGCGCCACGCCTTGGTGGTCTAGGAAGCGGGGCTAGGGCGGCGACGACGTTTCGCCCTCGGGATTGGAGTGTTCCCCCGACGAATCACCCCGGTTGGTAGCGTGGACGGCGAATGCGGTGGGCGACGTTTCGAACGGACGCGGGCGAAGAGCGGGTCGGAGTCCTGGTAGACGAGGAGATTCGGGCGCTCGAAACGGGCGTCACGCTCCTTCGGTTGCTGGAGCAGGGCACCGACGCGTTGTTCGAAACCGGTGAGAAGGCACTGAGGCACCCCGTCGACGTGGTTGGGGTGGAGAACGCGCGCCTTCTTTCTCCAATTCCTCGGCCGCCCTCCGTCCGCGATTTCTATGCGTTCGAACAGCACGTTCGAACCGCGCGTGAGCGGCGCGGCCTGGAGATGGATCCGGATTGGTACGAGCTCGCCGTCTTCTACTTCAGCAACCCGGCGGCGATCAGCGGCCCCTTCGACGAGGTGGCGGTTCCACCGGGAACATCCGAATTCGACTTCGAGCTGGAGGTGGCCGCGGTCGTGGGACAGGCCGGCTCGGACCTGGACCCCGGCGTCGCCGAGCACTACATCGCCGGGTTCTGCGTGATGAATGACTGGAGCGCCCGCGACATCCAGCGACGGGAGATGAAGCTGTCGATGGGGCCGGTGAAGGGCAAGGACTCCGCCACGACGCTTGGACCGGTGCTGGTGACTCCTGATGAGCTGGAAGATGCGCGAAAGGAGCCCGCGTACGACCTGACGATGATTGCAACCGTCAACGGAAAGGAGTACAGCCGAGCGTCCTTGGCCGAGATCTATTGGAGCTTCGGCGAGATGATCGCCTACGCCTCGCGTGGTACCTCGGTGATGCCTGGAGACGTCATCGGGTCGGGGACGTGCGGGACCGGGTGCATTTTGGAGCTCTCGATGGTTCACGGGTCCGACGCCTACCCATGGCTGAAGCCTGGCGACGAGGTCGTCCTGGAGGTCGAGCGTCTCGGGCGGATCGCGAACAGGGTGGTGGAGGGAAAGGCGTTGAAGCCGCTCAGACCATGAAGGACATGAACCAGTCGATCATTGATGCGTCTGTCAATCCCGCCGATGCGTTCATCGCGAGGATCCAGTACGTCGCGATGCGGCTGGAAGATCATTCGCGGCGCGCTGTTCCGGGTCTCACCGATCCCGATCCCAAGACGGGCGAACAATGGGAATGGGGACAGGTCTGGGCGCACCTGGGCGAGTTCATTCCGTATTGGATGGACCAGGCGCGTCGAGTTATCCGGTGGCCTGGGTCAGAACCGATCCCCTTCGGGCGGATCAAGACCGACGCGGAACGGGTCGCGGCGATCGAGCGAGATCGACGCATTCCACCCAGCGAGCTCATGGAGCGATTGAAGGGTCATCTCGCGGACCTGTGGGAGTTCGTGGACCAGGTTCCTTCCGGGGGATGGTCGAAATCCGGCGTCCATCAAACGCTCGGGATGATGGACGTTCGCCAGATCGTGGAGGAGTTCCTGGTTGGACACCTGGAGGAACATGAGGCCCAACTGCGTCAGCTGGTCGATCGTGAGAGCAAGCCGAAGAACGGCGAATAGAGAGGCAAGGCGATGAACGGGGTCGAGAAAAAGCGTCGAGGACGAATCACCACCACCCAGGAACAAGGCAGGACCGAGGACAATGCGCTTCTTCAACAGAGGGACACGTCGTTCATAGACGCCGACCCGTGGCGCGTCCTTCGGATCGTGTCGGAGTTCGTCGAGGGCTTTGACGCTCTGGCCCGAGTCCCTCCCGCGGTCAGTGTGTTCGGTTCTGCCCGCGTCTCCGAGGACGACCCGGTCTACCGGGCCGCCCGCGACGTCGGCGCCGAGCTGGCCCAAGCCGGGTTCGCCGTGATCACCGGTGGCGGTCCAGGGGTTATGGAAGCGGCGAACCGCGGCTGCCACGAAGCGGGCGGCGTTTCGATCGGCTGCAACATCGAGCTGCCGTTCGAGCAAGGCATGAACGACTACGTCGAGCTCGGAATCGACTTTCGCTACTTCTTCGTTCGCAAGACCATGTTCGTGAAGTACGCGGAAGCGTTCGTCGTCTTTCCCGGGGGATACGGGACATTCGACGAGCTGTTCGAAGCACTCACGCTGATTCAGACCGGAAAAGTTCTGAACTTTCCCGTGGCGTTGTTCGGGCCGGACTACTGGGATGGGCTCGTGGGCTGGCTTCGCGACCGAGTGCTGGCGGAAGGGAAGATCTCGCCGGAGGATATGGACCTGTTCAAGGTGGTGGATACGCCGGCAGAAGTGGTGAAGCACATCGAGAGCGTCCTGGACCAGAAGCCGGTGAAGGAGCCGCGGCACGAGCCGGCCGTGAAGCCCGAGAAGGGCGACGCCGAGTAAGGCGAAAAAGAAGAGGCCCGCCGATTTCTCGGCGGGCCTCGCTGATCTCTTGTTGCTGAATCGCCTCTAACTACCTAAACGTCGGGCATCCGGAAACAACCGGAGGCTCGGCGACGATGAAGTCCTCATCCGACGTGTCCTTCAGGACGGCTCGCAGGGCGTCAATCCGACCGTGCCCAAAGCATGGGTCGTACCCCTGACCCGCCAGCTTCGAGGGCCTGTCGGGGTTCGGCCACACCAGGTCGAGGACCGTCCCCTGAAGGTAGCTCTCCACGCTCTGCGGCCGCATGACCACATCAGGTTCACCGGCGTCATTGCCCAACCTGCCGAACTGGCTGACGATCAATGCGGAAACCCCTGCAGCATGGGGCGACGCCATGGAAGTTCCCTGGAAGCAACCCCATACGTTCCCCGGAATGGTAGAGAGGACCTGCGTGCCACATGGACCGGGGATCTCGCCTCGCGGGTTCCGGGAGTTCCCGCCAGGCGCCGCGACGTCGGTCGCGAAGTTCCCGTAGTTCGAGAAGTAGGCCTTTTCGCTTGACGGCCCGACCGACATGGTGCCGACCACTCCCTGCGTCTCCGCGGGGACTACTTCGCATTCGTTCTCATAGGGCTCTGGTGGGTGCGCCAGGTCGTTGTTTGAGTTTCCGAGGGCGGCGACCGGGAGAACGCCTTGGTTCCTCGCGTACTGGATCGCGCGCTCGTTCGCCCTTCGGAACGCTCGCTGAACCGGGTCGCTCATGCACTTGAACTCGTGCGATTGCAGCAGTTGGTCGTCATCCACGAAGAAGCTCATGTTGATGACCTCGAACTTGGCGTCGCCCGAGTACGTGATGCCGGCCGCGGTGGAACTGGAATAGCAGTATCCGACAGCGTCGCACACCTTGACCGGAATCAGCTCCACGTTGGGAGCCACGCCGATGACTCCATGGCCCTGCTTCCGCGCGGCGACAATCCCGGCAACGTGCGTCCCGTGGAAGTTGTTGTCGACGCAAGCGTCGAACGGCCCCGGAACCGGATCCACGCCTGGCCCAAGGGGAATGAAGTCGCGCCCCTTCACACAATTCACGTTCGACCCGTCCAAGTCGACGAAATCAGCGTGCGTCCCGTCGATTCCCGTATCCAGGATTCCTACTTCGACCGCCCTGACTCCAGCCTGAGTCAGATGCGCCTCGGGAGCGTGGATCATCTCCATGTTCCACTGCAATGCCTCCAGGACGTCGGCCTGGGGATCGGGGGCTGGACAGCCGACATCGCCCGGGCGGCACGGTGGATCCTGCTGAGTCACTACCGTGAGCTGTCCGCTCGAGATCGCCTCGTCGTAGGTGGGGAACGCCTTCCACTTGAAGTCCTGAGCCACCACCTCGACCAGCCCCGACAGGCTCAGCTGCGCGGCGAAGTTTGGGTTGACGGATTCCGCCATTACTGTCGCGATTTGCCTCGAGAGGTCATGGACGATCGTGCCGCCAGCGGCCTTGACGGCTGCGATAGCAGCGTCGCGGTACTTCACGTAGTTACCGCCCAGCTGAAAGTTGCCGTTCTGGTCCTGCGTCGCCTTGAAGACGACGGTATAGCGCGTCAGCGCTCCAGTGCTCGCGTTGGCTGTCGCCGACGTTATGGCTGTAACCAAGCCAAGCACGAGCAACAGTGCGGCTGTGGCGCCAATCAAACGACGGAGTTTCATGGGCGGCGCTCTCCTTTCAGTCGGTGGCCTCGGGGAGTCGGAGACTAGTCAATTCGGTCTAGGCTGCGCAACTTACTCAGTGGTAGCCACTGATTAGGCTCGACACCGGCATGGCTGGAAGGCGATGGCAGACCGAAGAGATCAGCGCAACCGACGCCTACGCACGGTCGACCGATGCAACGGTCATCGAGGTACGAGCGGAAGGTGTCGTCCTGGATCGGACTGTCTTTTATGCGCGAGGCGGCGGGCAGCCAGGCGACACGGGCTCACTCCGGTGGGATGGCGGCGAATATCACGTCATCGATACCGTGCGGGAAGGCGGCGTCCCCATCCACGTGGTCGAGGGCGACGCGCCGCAACCCGGCACGACGGTTCGCGCCGAGATCGACTGGGAGCGCCGCCATCGCCTGATGCGAACCCACACTGCGCTCCACGCGCTTTCGGGAATCGTCTGGCGCCACTACGACGCCAAGGTGACCGGCGGAAACATGGGTGAGCCGGGGGAGGCGCGAATGGACTTCGAGCTCGATGCCATGTCGGCCGACTTCGGAAAGGAGGTTGAAGCCAAGCTCAATGAAGCGCTTTCTGAAGGGCGGCACGTGAACGTTTTGTTCCTCCCGCGGTCTCAGGCCCTCAGCGATCCGGATCTCATCCGGACAAAGGTCAATTTGATCCCCGAGGGGATCGATCCGATTCGTGTCATCGACATCGAAGGAATCGACCGGCAGGCCGACGGAGGGACCCACGTTCGCTCGACCAGCGAAGTGGGTGAGGTTCGCGTGGTGAAAACGGAGAGCAAGGGGAAGGCCTTCAAGCGAATGCGGATCGCGCTCGCGGACTAAAGAGCGCGAGGCGCCGCTACCAGCTCGTCGGCCGAGCCTTCAGCCGGAACGACTGGCGCCACATGTCTTCCATCTGGTCGGGAGGAGCGGGTGCGCTGAAGTAGTGGCCCTGTCCCAACAGGCATCCCAGCCCGACCAGGAAGCGGCACTGCTCTTCAGTCTCGATACCTTCGGCGAGGGGCGCCATGTTCAGACTGTGCGAGAGCTGGACGATCCCCTTCACTAC
>JALYGK010000044.1 GCA_030777105.1 Actinomycetota bacterium
GGTTTCGTCCGGGTCCACCGCGGCCGCGCTTCAGCAGGCGAACCTCCCCGTCACGCGGGTTTCGGACCTCACCGGGTTCCCCGAGCTGATGGGCGGACGGGTCAAGACCCTGCATCCTCGGGTCCACGCCGGCATCCTGGCGGACAAGTCGAATCCGACACATGTCGAGGAATTGCGAACGCACGGCATCGAGCCGTTCGACCTCGTGGTGGTGAACCTGTATCCATTCCGGGAGACGGTGGCCGGCGGCGCTTCGGACGAAGACGTCATCGAGCAGATCGATATCGGAGGCCCCGCGCTGATCCGAGCCGCGGCGAAGAACCACGGCTCCGTGGCGGTGGTCGTGATGGGGGCGAGCTACCAAACGATCCTCGAGGAGCTCGACCGAGGCGGTGGAGTGACGCCGGAGACGCGCCGCCGACTTGCCATGGAGGCTTTCGAACACACGGGCGCGTACGACGCCACCATCGCGGCGTGGTTCCGCGAGCGAAATCCGGCGGAAGGCGAGGAGCTTCCCGCTCAGCTCGTTATCGGCCTGTCTCGTGAGGCCGGAGAGCTTCGATACGGAGAGAACCCGCACCAGAGGGCGGCCCTGTATTCAAGGGAAGGTGCGGGGCCGCTGCTAGGCGCCGCGGCCGTCCTTCAGGGAAAGGAAATGTCGTTCAACAACTGGCTCGACGCCGCGGCGGCGCGAAGCGTCGTATGGTCGTTCGACCGGCCGGCCGCCGCAATCATCAAGCACCACAACGCTTGTGGCGTCGCCGTCGCTGACAGGATCGCCGGCGCCTATCGAAAGGCGCTCGAATCCGACCGCGTGTCGGCGTTCGGTGGGATCGTCGGGTTCAACCGGGAAGTCGACGCCGAGGCGGCGGAGGCAATGGCGGAGATCTTCACCGAGGTCGTCGTGGCGCCGTCGTTCGCCCCCGAAGCCCGGGACGTGTTCTCGAGAAGGTCGAACCTGCGCCTGCTGGAAGCTCCGGCGCCCGGCCCGGAGGGTCTGGACGTTCGCTTCATTGAAGGAGGCGCCCTGGTCCAGGACGCCGACACGGTCACCGAGTCGTTGGGTGACATGAAGGTCGTCACGGAAGCGGAGCCCACTCCGGCGCGGTGGGAGGATCTGTTGTTCGCGTGGACGGTGGCGGCTCGCGTGAAGTCCAACGCCATCGTGCTCGCCAGGGACCTGGCCACGGTCGGCGTGGGCGCCGGCCAGATGAACCGGCTGTACTCGGTCGACGTCGCCGTCCGCCACGCCGGTGACAGAGCGGAAGGGGCGTGCCTCGCCTCGGACGCGTTCTTTCCGTTCCGAGATGGCGTCGATCGGGCCGGCGAGGCCGGGATCGCGGCGGTCATCCAGCCGGGCGGGTCGGTGCGCGATGACGACGTCATCTCGGCGGCGAACGAGCACCGAATGGCCATGGTGTTCACGGGGAGACGGCACTTCCGGCACTGAAGCCGCCGAAGCCCCCGCTAAGGTGAAGGCGTGACGGCCCGGATCATCAACGGAAAGGCGATCGCCGCGCAGGTACGTGCGGACGTCGCGCAACGCGTTCGACGGTTGAGCGAGCGGGGGGTGGTTCCCGGATTCGTCGATCTCCTGATCGGCGAAGACCCCGCCTCGAAGACGTATGTCGGGATGAAGTACCGGGCGGCGGCTGAAGCCGGGATGAAGGCGTTCGACCATTTCCTCCCCGCGACGGCTTCTCGCGCCGAAGCTCTGGAGATCATTCAGAGCCTGAATGCGGATCCGGCGATCCATGGCGTCATCGTTCAGAGTCCCCTCCCCGCAGAGTCGTCCATCGACATCTTCGAGCTCCAGTGCGCCATCGACCCGATGAAGGACGTCGATGGCCTCCATCCGGAGAACCAGGGGCTGCTCGCGTTGGGGCGGCCGAGATACGTTCCGGCCACGCCATCGGGTGTCGTCGAGCTGCTTCACCGCGAGGGGATCGAGGTGGAGGGACGCCACGTGGTGGTCGTGGGACGCTCCACGTTGGTCGGGCGGCCGCTTTCGACGCTCCTGTCGCTGAAGGACACCGGACTGAACGCCACCGTGACGCTCTGCCACACGGGGACGAAGGACCTGCGGATGGAAACGGTTCGAGCCGACATCCTGGTGGTCGCGGCGGGGAAGGCGGGTGCGATCACAGGCGACATGGTGAGCCCGGGCGCGACCGTGATCGATGTTGGAACGAACAGGGGTACGGACGGCCGCCTGGTGGGCGACGTGGATTTCGAGCAGGTATCGCACGTTGCCGGAGCGATCACGCCGGTGCCCGGCGGCGTGGGACCGATGACCGTGGCGATGCTGCTGGTCAATACGGTCCTAGCCGCGGAGCGGGCGGCGGACGCAACCGGATGACGCTCCGTTCCGCAAGCCGCCTTGAGCGGCTTCTCCACCATGGCGTGTTCGCGGTCACGTCCGAGGTCGTTCCTCCGCGGAGCGCCGACCCCGCCAGCGTTGAGGTCCAGGCCCGAGGGCTCGTCGGATACGCCGACGCCGTGAATCTCACCGATAACCCGACCGCTTCCGCCCACATGTCGTCCGTCGCGGCCGCCTCCATGGTCACCGCGGCCGGACTGGAACCCGTGGTCCAGCTGGCGTGTCGAGATCGCAATCGGATCGGTCTGACCAGCGACCTGCTGGGCGCCTGGGCGCTCGGGGCGCGAAACGTCCTCTGCCTGACCGGCGATCCGCCGGGCGCAGGAGATCATCCCGATGCCAAGCAGGTCTTCGACCTCACGGTTCTCGAGCTGGTCGCGCTGGCAGACGGCCTTCGACGAGAGGGACGTCTCCTCTCGGGGGCCGTGATCGAACCTCCGCCTCGGTACTTCATCGGCGTGGCGGACGTCCCGCTCAGGGATGGCTATGACTTCGGGCGGCTGGAAAGCAAGGCCGACGCCGGTGCCGACTTCGTTCAGACGCAGATCGTGTTCGACGCCGAGAGGTTCGAAGTCTGGGCCGACCAGGCGCGGTCGCGCGGAATCCTGGAGCGGATGTTCGTCCTGGCCGGCGTCGCCGTGCCCAGGGGGGCCAGGGGCGCGAGGTACATGCGCGACCATCTTCCGGGCGTGGCCGTCCCAGAGAGTCTCATCCGGCACCTCGAAGAGGCCGGACCGGACGCCGAGGAAGAGGCGTGTCGCCTAATGGTCGAGATCATCGCTCGGCTGAAGGCGATCCAGGGGATCGCGGGGATCCACGTCATGGGGCTCGGGCAAATGGAGCTCGTGCAGCGGGTGATCAAGGGCGCCGGCCTCGTGCCCAGGCCTCCGGTTCTCTAGGTCGATCCCGTGCGCGCCGACTCCGGGCGGCCGTGGAATTGGCGTTCGTTGTCGCACCGGGCGGTTCGCCCCATAGCGTCGATGTGGGAGTCCGCACGGCCGCTCGACGCGTATGCGCTGACCCACATGGCCAGCGCCGCCGGCGACGCCCTGGTGGCGATCGCCCTGGCCGATTCGGTGTTCTTCTCGCTGCCGGTCGAACGAGCGAAGGTCCGAATCGCCCTGTACCTCGGCCTGACGATGGCGCCGCTCGCCATCGCGGCACCGGCGCTGGTTCCCCTCCTCAACCGCGGTGGGTACCGAAGGCTGATGTCATTCGGGGCGTCGGCCGGAAGGGCCGTCGCCGCAGTGTACGCGGCTCCGCGGTTCTCCACGCTGGTGCTCTTTCCCATCGCGTTCGCGCTGCTGGCGCTGTCTCGCGTGCACGCCGTTACCAAGAACAGCTTCACCGTGGCGTACGCCCCGAAGGACGGGCTGGTTCAGGCGAACGCGAAGCTCGGTCGGGTCGCGGCGGCCGGTATCGGCATCGCTGTGGTTCCGGGGCTGGTGCTGCTGAAGCTCGGCGGCGCCAGAAGCGTTCTCTACCTCGCGGCGGCGGCGTTCGCTGTGGCAGGCCTGCTGAACCTTCGGTTGACCCAGCCCGATATCCACAAAACGAAGGGCAGTACCGAACGGGCCGGCCGGATTCCGGCGCTGGCCGCGGCGGCCGTCGGGACCGCCGGACTGCGTGCGGCGAGCGGGTTTCTCCTGTTCCTGATGGCGTTTTCGCTCAGGGGGGGTGGCCGCCCCCCGTACTGGTTCGGCATCCTCGCCGCATCCGCAACGATCGGAGCGGTGATCGCGGACGTGGCCGCGTCTCGGATACCCGCGGACATTCGCGAGGAGATGCTCGTCCGATCGTCGCTCGCGGCGGCGGGCATCGGGGCCTTGATCGCCGCGGCAACGTTCACGCTGCCGGTCCTGGCGCTGTTCGCCGTGCTCGCCGGGGCGGCCCTCGAGCTGGGGCGACTGGCGTTCCATAGCCTGATGCAGCGCCGCGTCCCGTCAGGAACGCAGGGCCGGGTATTCGTGCGCTACGAGATCGCGTTCCAGCTGTCGTGGGTGGTCGGAGCGTTCATTTCGGCGGTGCTCCCCATTCCGTTCCGTCTCGGCCTCTTGCTGATGGCCCTGTTCTACTCGGGCCTTGCGTTCAGCCGCGCCATTCCGCCGGTGGTTTTGAAGTGGACTCGAATGAGGCGGCGAGGCGGGTCCGCTTAGTCCCAGACGCCATGCTCGATGCGGCGGAGGCGCCGCTCCCGGACCAGCTCCGACGCTTCCAGGAGCTGCTGAAGCGCGTCCGGCTCGTTCAACGCGCCGGCCAGCACGCCCGTGAGATCTCGCTGGGAGATGATCCCGACCAGCTTGCCGCCGTCCAGTACCGGGAGGTGCCGGATCCACCGGTCGGCCATGATCTTGGCCGCTTCGCGCAGCGACGTGCCGGGCCCGACCGTCACGACGTCCTTGGTCATCACTTCGGAGATCCGCGCCTCGTGGAGCGGGGTTCCCGTCGCCACCGCCTTCAGGATGTCGCGTTCGGTGATGATGCCGACCAGGTCGTCGTTTTCGACGACCAGCAGTGACCCGGTCTGCTGCTTCCACATCTTCCGGGCCGCTTCGGCCAGCGTGTCGTCCGCCGCATCGATGACCGCGGCGTTCGTCATGATCTCCGAGACCCTCACGACACCGCCTCCTCCAGCTGTCGCTCCTCGATCGGCACGTACGTCTGGTCCCGGGGTCCCACGTATTCGGAGTCGGGCCGGATGATCCGGTTGTCCGCGTACTGCTCGCGAATGTGGGCCGTCCAACCCGCCGCCCGCGCCGCGGCGAACATCGGCGTGAACAGCTCGATGGGGAGTCCCAGGTAGTACAGAAGGCTGCCCGCGTAGAAGTCGACGTTCGGCCTCAGCCCCTTCTCTTGGAACACCACCTTTTCGACGGCCTCGGAGATCTGATACCAGCGGAGGTCGCCGGCCGTTTCCCCGAGCTCACGCGAGAGCTGCCGCAAGATCGTCGCGCGGGGATCGTCGACCGTCCGGTAGACACGGTGCCCGAACCCCATGATCTTTTCCTTCCGGGCGAACAGCTCTTTGACGTACGACTCGGCTCGGCTGACTTCGCCGATGTCCTGGATCATCCGCATGGCGAGCTCGTTCGCTCCGCCGTGGAGCGGTCCCTTCAGCGACGCGATGGCGGCCACAACCGCCGAGTGCATGTCGGACAGCGTGGAGGCCACCACTCGCGCCGTGAACGTCGACGCGTTCATGGTGTGGTCGGCGTACAGGATGAACTGAACGTCGAACGCCCGCGCCGCCTGCTGATCCGGTTCCTCGCCCGACAACATGTAGAGGAAGTTCGCGGCGTGGGGGAGCTTCGGATCCGGCTCGACCGGGGCAAGCCCCCGGCGGTGCCGGTCGTAGGCGGCGATCAGCGTCGGCATCACCGCGACGAGCCGGATGGCCTTTCGGTAGTTGCCCTCCGGCGACTGGTCCCATCCGTCGGGATCGTAGGCCGAGGCGGCCGACACGCTGGTCCGAAGCATCGACATCGGGGAGGTCTGAGCGGCCAGCGTCGGCAGGAGGTCGCGGACGAAGTCCGCCGCCTCGCGGTCCTTCACCATTTGCTCCGTCAGTTCCTCGAGCTCGGTCT
Source organism: Actinomycetota bacterium (assembly GCA_030777105.1). GTDB lineage: Bacteria > Actinomycetota > UBA4738 > UBA4738 > UBA4738 > JALYGK01. The sequence goes on from JALYGK010000044.1 coordinate 5,965, forward strand.
GCGTGGGGAGCCGCCCGTGGTGCAGCAAGTACACGACTTCCTCAAACGTCGATGACGCTGCCAGGTCGTCGATTGAGTAGCCGACGTACCAGAGCTTCCCGAGCTTGCCGTCGATGTCGGATATGCGGGTTTCCGCGGCGACGACTTCCTCGAGGCCTTTTTCGATCGGCAACGGTCGCCCCACCTCCTCCTGCCATCCTACCCGTCGCCGGTAGGATGAAGCCTTCCCAAGATTTCCTTCCAGAGGAGGCTTTCACGATGGCCTACAGAGTCACGTTCATCCCGGGTGACGGCGTGGGGCCGGAGCTCTCGGAGGCGACCCGCCGCGTGCTGGAGGCAACCGGCGTTCAGTTCGACTGGGACTTCCAGGAGGCGGGCGCCGACGTCATGGACAAGTACGGCACGCCGCTCCCTGAACACGTCCTGGAATCTATCCGGAACAACGGCGTCGCCATCAAGGGCCCAATCACCACGCCTGTAGGAACCGGGTTTCGCAGCGTCAACGTGGCCCTTCGAAAGGAGCTCGATCTCTTCTGCTGCCTCCGGCCGTGCAAGTGGTACCCGGGGGTGCGGTCCCGGTACGAAAACGTGGACGTGGTCATCTGCCGTGAGAACCACGAGGACCTCTACGCCGGCATCGAGTTCGAGCAGGGCCAGCCGGAGACCCGGAAGTTGATCGACTTCATTTCCGAGCTGTCCGGCAAGACCATCCGTGAGGACTCGGGCATTTCCATCAAGCCCATTTCGGTGACGGGAACCACCCGGATCGTCAGGTGGGCGTTCGAGTACGCTCGGAAGTACGGCCGCAAGAAGGTCACGGCGGTCCACAAGGCGAACATCATGAAGTTCTCCGACGGGTTGTTCCTGGCGACGGCGAAGGAAGTCGCTCAGGGCTACTCGGACGTCGAGTTCGAAGATCGGATCGTGGACAACCTGGCGATGCAGTTGGTGCAGCGCCCGGAGGAGTACGACGTGTTGGTTCTCCCCAACCTGTACGGCGACATCATCAGCGACCTCTGCGCCGGGCTCGTCGGCGGGCTGGGCGTGGCGCCCGGCGGGAACATCGGCGACCGGGTCGCCGTGTTTGAGGCAACCCATGGCAGCGCGCCGAAGTACACGGGAATGAACAAGGTCAACCCCATGGCCATGATGCTCTCCGGCGTGCTCATGCTCCGCCACCTGGGCGAAGAGGAGGCAGCCGACCGGCTGGAGGCGGCTTTGGCCGGGGTCATCGCAGAGGGCAAATCGGTGACCTACGACATGAAGCCGACCCGTGATGACCCCACGGCCGTCGGGACCAGCCAGGTTGCCGACGGCGTGATCGAGAAGCTCCAGGCCTCTTAAGTCCCTCGCCTCACGGCCGAACAAGAACTAAAGAGCACTTTGCTCTCGCCGCGCGGCTTGAGAGGAATCCGATTGCTTGACCTGAATCCGCTGCTGGAGACCCTTGCGAACGAGAGTGGATCAGACCTCCACCTGAAGGTCGGTTCGCCGCCCATCATCAGGGTGGACGGGATCCTTCGCCGTCTGAACGGAGACCGCCTGACCGGTCAGGACACTCTGCACGCCGCGAACAGCATCATCCCGGAAGACCGCAAGGCGAAGCTCGCGAACCAGAACGAGGTCGACTTCGCGTATTCCGTCCCCGGGCTGGGCCGGTTTCGGGTGAACGCCTTTCAGCAGCGTGGATCGATGAGCCTGGTCATCCGGGCGGTCCAGGTCGGTGTGCCGTCGTTCGAAGAGCTCGGGCTTCCGCCCGTGGTCGGTCAGCTGGCGGACCAGCCGCGCGGGCTCATCCTGGTGACCGGACCGACCGGTTCAGGGAAGACGACGACGCTGGCCGCGATGATCGACCGCATCAATTCCGACAGGGCGGTCCACATCCTGACGCTGGAGGACCCCATCGAGTACCTGCACGCGGACAAAGTGGCCTCGGTGAACCAGCGTGAGCTGGGGGTCGACACGGACAACTACGCGACGGCCATGCGAGCAGCGGTTCGGCAGGACCCCGACGTGATCCTGGTGGGAGAAATGCGGGACCTCGAAACCGTGGGCGCGGCGATGGCGGCCGGTGAGACGGGTCATCTGGTGCTCTCCACGCTGCACACCATCGACACCGTTGAGACCATCAACCGGATCGTCGACTTCTTCCCTTCGTACCAGCAGCACCAGGCCCGGATTACCCTGTCCGGGTCCCTTCGCGGCGTGATCTCCCAGCGGTTGGTCCCGAGGGTCGGCGGCGGCCGGATCCCGGCGCTCGAGATCATGGTCATGAACGGGCGAATCGCCGACCGCATCCTCGACCCGAAGAAGACGTCGGAGATCCACAGCATCATCGCGGAGGGCGAGTACTACGGGATGCAGACGTTCGACCAATCACTCCTTCAGCTGGTGAAGGACGGGCTGGTGACCGTCGACGACGCCATGCACGCGGCGTCGGTGCCACACGACTTCGGCCTGATGCTCGAGCAGGCCGGGATGCCCGTCCCGGTCTAGCTCCGGTCGGCCCTCCGCGCGCGACTTCGTTCCGCTCGGCCATAATCCGTACGATCTCGCCCTCGAACTCCTGGAGGCTGTCGTATGCGAGTGACGGTGGTCGGAAGCGGTTTCGTGGGAGCCACGACGGCGATGCGCGTCGTCCAGAAGGGCCTGGCAGACGATGTCGTGATGATCGACATCGTCGAGGGCCTCCCCCAAGGGCTGGCACTGGACATGCGGCAGTCCGCCCCCATCGAGGGGTTCGAGCCGAATATCCGTGGCACCAACGACTACGCGGACACGGCGGAGTCCGATGTCGTGGTCATTACGGCGGGGCTCCCGCGACAGCCCGGGATGACCCGGATGGATCTGTTGGAGAAGAACGCCGCGATCGTCAGGGACGTTGTGGAGCAGTGCGCCGCGGTGTCGCCCGACGCGATCCTGATCGTGGTGACCAATCCTCTGGACGAGATGACGTATCTGGCCGCGGAGGTGTCGGGCTTTCCGCGCGAGCGGGTGATGGGGATGGCCGGCGTGTTGGATTCAGCCCGTCTGCGTGCGTTCATCGCCGAGGAGCTCAACGTATCGCCGGCGAAAGTGGAGGCCATGACGCTCGGATCGCACGGCGAGGCGATGGTTCCGCTGCCCCGGCACGCCACAGTTGAGGGGCGGCCGCTGACCGAGCTGGTGGACGAAGGGACGCTCGACCGGTTGTATCAGCGGACCCGAGACGCGGGTGCGGAGATCGTTGCCTACTTGAAGAAGGGGAGCGCGTATTACGCGCCGTCGGCGGCGATCGCGCAGATGGTGAACGCGATTGCCGGCGACACGCGTGAGGTGCTGCCCGTGTGCGCGTGGTGCACCGGGCAGTACGGAATTCGCGACGTCTACGTCGGCGTGCCGGCGCGATTGGGGCGTGGCGGCGTCGAGGAGATCGTCGAGCTGGACCTCAATGGGGACGAGACGGCGGCGCTGCGTGAAGCTGCCGAGGGGATTCGCGGGAAGTGCGCCGACCTCGGTAGCTTCCTGGGCCGGTGAACGGCGGAACCAAGCAGCACGGGGAGTGAACATGGACGCGGACGTCGTGGTTGTGGGTGGCGGACTGGCCGGATTGACGGCCGCTCGGGATCTGGCCGCAGCAGGGCTTTCTCCCGTCGTCCTGGAAGCGCGGGACCGAGTGGGCGGTCGAACGCTGAATCAGGACATCGGCAATGGCAAGGTCGTGGAGCTGGGCGGACAGTGGATCGGTCCAACGCAGGACCGAGTGGCCAAGCTCGCCGCCGAGCTCGGTGTGGAGACGTTCCCGACCTACGACGACGGGGAGCGCGTGGTCTTCGTCGACGAGCGACGACTTCAGTACAAGGGCGACTACCCCACGCGGATCAATCCGGTCGTGCTTGCCGACTTCGGCCAGGCACTGGTCCGCGTTGAGCGTTTGGCGAAGCGAGTGCCGCTTGAGAAGCCGTGGACCGCTCCGAAGGCGAAGGAGTGGGACGGGCAGACGTTCGAGTCGTGGGTCCGGCGAAACACGAGGACCCGCCGGGCGAGGCAGTTCTTCCAGGTCACGGTGCAAGGTGTCTTCTCGACTGAGCTGTGCAACCTTTCGTTGCTCCACTTCCTGTTCTACGCGCATTCGGGTGGGAGCGTCCAGAAGCTGATCGGCGTGAAGGACTGCGCACAGCAGGACCGGTTCGTCGGTGGGTCGCAGCTGTTGGCGATCGAGATGGCAAGGGGACTGGGGGATTCGGTTCGCCTGCGCACCCCGGTGCGGCGAATCCGTCAGACGGACGGTGGCGTGACGGTGGAGGGCGATGGGACGTCGGTGTCCGGGGGGAGCGTGGTGGTCGCGGTTCCGCCGACGCTTGCCGGCCGGATCGACTACGACCCGCCGTTGCCGTTCGTTCGTGACCAGCTTCACCAACGCATGCCGCACGGAACGGTGATCAAGGCGAACGTGATCTACGAGCAGCCGTTCTGGAGGAGGGAAGGACTCTCCGGACAAGCTTTCGATCTGGAGATGCCGTTCTCGACGGTGTTCGACAACTCACCGCCGGATGGGTCGCCCGGAGCGCTGGTCGGATTCTTCGAGGCCGAACAGGCCATCCGGTACGGACAGATGACCGTCGAGGATCGACGCAAGACGGCTGTGGAGTGCCTGGTTCGCTACTTCGGCCGGAAGGCGGCATCTCCGGAGGCGTATTACGAGCTGGACTGGTCGGCCGAAGAGTGGACCCGCGGCTGCTACGGCGGACACATGCCGCCGGGAGCGTGGACCCAGTTCGGCCCGGCCCTTCGTGAACCGGTGGGGCGGATTCACTGGGCGGGAACGGAAACGGCGATTCGGTGGTGTGGCTACATGGATGGGGCGATCGAGTCAGGGCACCGTGCCGCGAACGAGGTGATCAGCGCCCTGGCCTAACCGGCCGAGCGGCGGGGCGCCTCAGAGCCGTGGTCCAAAGAGCCGTCTGTTCGGCTGGTAGAGCCCGGGGGCGTCCCAGAGGCAGAAGTACCAGCCGTACCGCACGAACATGTGGCCATACGCACTTACGCGAGCGCTGACGTCCCGAACGCTGGGCGGAAGCCCATCGCGTCTCCGATACAGCTGCCGCTGGGCGATTTCCCGGGCGACGTACGTGGTGGTGAGCCATTGGTTCGCGTGCTCGAGGAGAACGTCGCGAATGACTTCATGCAGCGTTGGGGGGCGTTGGGGGTGACGCTTCGGCGGCCATGGCAGATGCGTGCCCTTACCATCGAAGAGGGCGTGAGCATTGGAGATGAGGAGCTCGAGCTCGCGCACGCTTTCGGAGCGAGGCGAGCTCTTCTTGTGCTGCCACGGCGGCTTCAAAGATCTTGGCGTCGTCGCTACCCAAGACGAGCCGCAGGGTTTCGAACAACGTCGATTCTCCTTTCCGGGGGGAGAGAGGGGTCCGCTCAAGCGGGAGCCCGCGCCGGCCCGCGACCGGCGCCCCGCCAAGGTCGGCTCAAAACGTGACACATTTTGTGCCGACTTCGGAGACGACCTTAGTGCGTGGGTATGACACTGAAGACACCACTGCCCTGTAAGGAAAATCACTATTAGGCCTGCGGTGAGCCTCAGATTCGGTCACGAGGGCAGAAGCGAGTTCAGGAGGTAGGAGGGGACGGATGGGCAAACGACGGGACGTTCGCCAATACGTCAGGGAGTTCTTTACGAATTGGGAGGAGTCCGACGACCCCCTCGGACGCAAGCTTCGACTGACTGCTCGAAACCGCTTGATCGCGTTCGGGCTCATGCGGGGCTGTTGTGGGCACTACGGCGAACCCGGGTGTTGACAAGTCAAACATGACGCCCCCGGTCGGGGGCACCGCCACTAAGACGTCACGCCGAAGCCAGCGAAGCCTTCGTCGCTTCCGCGATCTCTTCGGCCAGCTCCATCGTCGTGGACGACCCGCCGAGATCCCGCGTTCGGACACCCGATTCGGCCAAGACGTCGGCGACGGATGCCCGAATCGCGGACCCCGCCGCCGTCTCACCGAGGTGCGTCAGCATCATCGCCGCCGAAAGAATCATCGCGATCGGATTCGCCACGCCTCGTCCCGCGATGTCCGGCGCGCTTCCGTGCACCGGCTCGAACACCGCGTACTCCGCCCCCACGTTGGACCCCGGCGCGAGCCCGAGCCCCCCAACCAGCCCGGCGCACAGGTCGCTGATGATGTCGCCATACAGGTTCGGAAGCAGCAGGATTTCGAACCGCTCCGGCTCCGTCGCGAGCTCCAGCGCCAGCTGGTCGACCTGCATCTCCTCGAACCGGACGTCCGGATACTTCTCCGCCTCCTCCAGCGCCGTTGCCAGGAAGACCCCATCGGAGTGCGTCATGATGTTCGCCTTGTGTCCCAGCGTCACGACCTCCCGCTCGTTCCTCCGCGCGAAGTCGAACGCGAACCGAACAATCCTCCGGGTCCCGTAGACGCTGATCGGCTTCACCGTCACCCCCGCGTCCCAGGCGATCTCGAACCCGGTCAGCTCCCGCACCAGCTCGCGCAATCGCGAAAGCTGGTTGCTGGCCGCCACAAACTCGATCCCCGCGTACAGGTCCTCGGTGTTCTCCCTGATCACCACCACGTCAACGGCGCTGAAGCGGGCCGGGGGGCCCGGCAAGTTCCGAGACGGTCGGACCGCGGCGAACAGGTCCAGCTCTTGACGGAGCGCGACGTTCACGCTCCGAAAGCCCGTTCCCACCGGCGTGGTGATTGGCCCCTTCAGCGCGGTTCGGGTGCGGCGGATCGACTCCAGGACGCGGTCGGGGAGCGGCGTTCCCTCCCGCTCCAGTACAGCCGTCCCGGCGTCCTCCCGCTCCCACTCGATGCCCACGCCGGCCGCCTCGACCACCGTACGGGCCGCGTCGGTGACCTCGGGCCCTATTCCGTCTCCGGGAATCAGCGTCACGGGGTGGGCCATGGCGTGAGATTAGCCCGAAGGCCGGCGGCTCTCGCCTCGCTCAGGTTGCCTCATCTCGCAGAGGTGGGGATGATTTCAGCAACGACAAGAACTAAAAGGGGGACGCGAAGTGGCCACAACGCATGAGGTCCTGACCGCGAGAGCCGCCATCGACGCCGAGGTCGACGGCAAGACCCTCGGCGACATGTTCGCCCGAAATGCCGAAACCTACGGTGAGCGCCCGGCCATCTCCTGGCAGGAGGGCGGCGAATGGAAGACGCTTACCTGGCGCGAGTACAGAGAACGCGTCGCCGACGTGACGCTCGGTTTGAAGAGCCTCGGGGTCGGCCGCGGGGACTTCGTGGCGATCATGACCCGGAACCGCCCCGAACATGTCATCGCCGACATGGGCGCGGTCCACGCCGGCGCAACACCCGTTTCGTTCTACAACACCCTTGCTCCGGAGCAAATCTCCTACATCGCCAACCACTGCGAGGCGAAGGTCGCCATCGTCGAGGGACGAGAGTTCATGGAGCGCTGGGAGAAGGTGAAGGCCGACCTCCCCAACCTCCAATACGTCGTCATGCTTCAGGACGTCGAAGACTTCTCCGACTACGAGTGGGTTCTCTCGTGGGACGACCTTGTCTCCCGTGGCACGAAAGCGCTCGAGGAACCGGGCGGCCGCGACGAATTCGAGCGCTCGTGGCGAGAAGTCAAGCCCGAAGACCTGGCCACGCTGGTCTATACCTCAGGCACCACCGGCCCACCCAAGGCCGTGATGATCACCCACCGAAACGTGGTGTGGACCATCGCGTCGCTGGACCGGGACCTCAAGTACCCGACGGGCTTGAAGGCAATCTCCTACTTGCCCCTCGCCCACGTCGCGGAACGACTCGCCACCCACTATCTCGGGATGTACAAGCGCGCGCACGTCCACTTCTGTCCCGATGTGCTTCGGGTCTTCGAGCTCGTCCCCGAGGTACGGCCCCAAGCGTTCCTCGGCGTGCCGCGCGTCTGGGAGAAGGTGCACGCGGGCGTGATGGCTACTCTTGGGGCCGAGGCCAACGAGCGCAAGCGGAAGATCGGCATGGCCGCCATCGAGACGGGACGTGAGGCCGCCCGACTGGAGGCCGAGGGCAAACCCCTGCCCCTGGCGCTCAGACTGAAGCGCGCCCTCTTCGACAAGCTCGTTTATTCGAAGATCCGGCAGAAGATCGGGCTGGACCGCTCCATCCTCCAGGTGACCTCGGCGGCTCCAATCTCCCGAGACACGCTCGAGTTCTTCGCCGGCATCGGCCTGCCGCTGCTCGAAATCTACGGGATGACCGAAGACACTGGACCGGCAACGGCCAACCCACCGGACCGAATCAAGATGGGAACGGTCGGTGTGGCCCTGCCCGGTGTCGAGGTGAAGCTGGCCGACGACGGGGAAATCCTGGTGCGCGGCGGGAACATCTCGCCCGGCTACTACAAGGATCCCGAGAAGACCGCCGAGACATTCGATCCGGACGGATGGCTCCACACCGGCGACATCGGCACGCTCGACGAGGACGGCTACTACAGGGTGGTCGATCGAAAGAAGGAGCTGATCATCACGGCGGGCGGCAAGAACATAAGCCCGTCGAATTTGGAGAGTCTGCTGAAGCGTCATCCGCTCATCGGGCAGGCGTGCGTGGTCGGCGACGGCAAGCGCTACATTTCGGCGCTGATCGTATTGGACGGCGAGAACGCGCCGATCTGGGCCAAGGAGAACGGCCTCTCGGCAACGACCGTCGCCGAGCTCTCCACGGATCCGCGGGTCACGGCGGAGATCCAGCGCGCCGTCGACGACGCGAACCAGCACGTCTCCCAGGTGGAGCAGATAAAGCGGTTCACGATTCTCCCGACCGAGTGGACGGTGGACAGCGAGGAGCTCACGCCCACGCTCAAGCTGAAGCGACGGGTGATCCATCAGAAGTACGCCGAGGAAATCGAAGCGCTCTACGCGTGATCGGCGATCCCGTGGGGCGTCCTCGTCGCGAAGCGAGCGCCGACCGTGCCGAACGCGTTCGCTGCCCAGTGAACGATGATTGGGGCAACGAGCCCCTTCGACCTGATTCGAAGCCCGGCTAACCCAATCCCGCCCAGCGAGGTAGCGGCAATCGTTCCCGCGATTGCTGCCGCCCAGTCTCGGCTCGATGCATTCGGGTGGTTCGCACGGAGGCGGTCGATGGCCGGGCCGACGTGCCACAGTCCGAAGGCGGCGCTGGAAGCGGCGACGGCCCGGAGCTGCCCCTTGTCACGAGCCCGCAGTCCGTACAGCACGCCTCGAAAGAGAACCTCCTCGGCAAGCGCCGTCCCGAGCGGGATGTGTAAGGCCAATCGGTAAACGAGCTGAGGAGTGCTCAGCTGCGCGATTCGCTCATCTCGAAAGAGCTTCGCTCCTTGCCTGGACCTGAATGTCATCACCACCGCAACAGCGGCGGCCGAAGCGCCCAGGACGCCCCATCGGATGCCCGGGCGGACGGCCGTCCGACCCACTCCCAGTTCGTCGTCCGAGAGTCCGTGGTTCTTGCTCCTTCTGAGCAGGAGTGCCGTGGCGGTGACGTTCGCCGGCACGTGGAGCACCCTCGGGACCGGCAGGAGGATCAGCAGGTTGTGGTACAGGATCAGAACGGCCGCCACACGAAACGCAGACGCCATGGGTGGGGACCGCTCTACATGCGGTCGAACATGATCGCCCGCTTGACCTCCTGAATCGCCTTCGTCACCTTGATCCCGCGCGGGCACGCCTCCGTGCAGTTGAACGTCGTCCGGCACCGAAACACGCCGGTCTTCTCGGCCAGGACGTCCAACCGGTCACGCTTGCCCTGATCCCTCGAGTCGAAGATGAACCGGTGCGCGTTCACGATCGCCGCCGGACCGATGTAGGCGTCGTCGCCCCAGTAGATCGGGCACGACGTCGTGCAGGCGGCGCACAGGATGCACTTCGTGGTGTCGTCGTACCGCTCCCGGTCCTCGGGGGATTGGAGCCGTTCGCGGTCGGGCGGGTCGTCGTTGTTGATGAGGAACGGGAGGACCTTCTTGTAGCCCTCGAAGAACGGCTCCATGTCGACGATCAGGTCCTTCAGGACCTTCAGCCCGCGGAGCGGCTCGACAGTGACCTTCGGCATCACGTCCTTGACCAGGACCTTGCACGCCAGCTGGTTCCTTCCATTGATCAGCATGGCGTCGGACCCGCAGATCCCGTGTGCGCAGGACCGCCGGAGCGCGAGCGTCCCGTCCCGGTACCACTTCACGAAGTGGAGCGCGTCCAACAAGCGATCGGTGGCTTCTGCTTCCACCGTGAACTCGTCCCACCACGCCTCTGCTTTGACCTCGGGGTTGAACCGGCGAATGCGGAGCGTGAGGGAGACCTTCGCCCCAACGCCGCCCTGGTCCTCGCGTTCGTCGGCTCCGGGCTCGCGGACGACTGTCTCTTCACCCTGGCGCTGGCCGGCACGGCCGCCTTCCATGACGTCCGCCATCAGTACTTCCTCTCCATGGGGATGTAGGGGCCCATCTTGACGTCCTTGTACTCGAGCCGGACCTCGCCTCCTGACTGCCGGTACGCCAGCGAGTGGCGAAGCCAGTGGTCGTCGTCCCTCAGCGGGTGGTCCTCGCGGTAGTGGCCGCCCCGGCTCTCGTCGCGAGCCAGCGCCGCCGCGACGAGCGTATCCGACAGGTCCAGGAGGAACCGAAGCTCTACCGCCTCCATCAGCTCCGTGTTGTAGACCCGGCCCTTGTCCATGACCACGGCTCGGTCATAGCGATCTCGCAGGTTCAACAGGATCTCCTCCATCTTCCGAAGGCCGTCCTCCCGCCGAACCACGCCGGCGAAGTCGAACATCTGCTCCTGGAGCTCCGCACGGATGTCGGCGAACGAGTCGCCGCCAGATCCCTTGAGGAGCCGCTCCAGCATCTCAGCGGTGTCCTGCTGCGGCCGCTCGGCGACGTCGGGCCAGTCGGCGTCCCTCGCATATCTCGCCGCGTCCAGGCCGCCGCGACGTCCGAACACCACGATGTCCAGCAG
>JALYGK010000045.1 GCA_030777105.1 Actinomycetota bacterium
TGAGGGATGGTGATGAGCCACGATCTCGGCCACGTACGCGAGATCCCACCCTGCCTCACGTAATTGGAGAGCCAGCAGCTCTTCCTCTGCCCCGATTCCCAGTCGTGGCCAGAAGCCGCCGGCGCCAACAAAGGCGTCACGGCGCACCAGCGAGCCACATGCGAGGAAGCCGACTACGGACGGGCCCGGCAGGGCCGTGGTTTGGAGCGGACTCCGCTCCATCAGATGTGACGTGGGGTCGACCGTTCCATCCATCCCGACAAGGATCTTTGCGGCGATGAGTCCAACGTGCGGATGCGCGTCGAAGATCTCCACGGCGCGGGCCAGAGAACCGGGGGCCCACCATGAATCGTCGTCGCTGAACGCGACATACGGTGCGCGAGTGAATTCCACTCCAACGTTCCGAGCGGCAGCGCCCAAGTTGTGCGGCGCTTCGATCACTCGTATCTGAGGAAACGATCTCTTGAGAAGCGCCGCCGTGCCGTCGGTGGATGCGTTGTCGACGACGATGACTTCCGGCTGCTCGGGAAGAGCATCCAGCGCACCGAGAGATCGAACGATGTCGGCTCGTCTGTTCCTGGTGATCATGACGACGGTGACGGCTCCGGTCCAGGTTGCGTGTGGCATGGTTCCTCCCGACCTTCGGGTCTACCCGAAGCCTGGAACCCGTAAAACCACTCGGACGGACTGCTGCGACTGAAGTGTTACGACGACTTGGTTCCGAGCTTGTCCTCGATCCGCTTTAGAGCCTCCTCCATCCGGTCGTCGCTGTCCTTCGATTCCGCGCTGCCCCGATGGATGTACATCGCCGCGAGTACGACAAACGAGAACAGTTGAAGGAACTCGGATTGCCAGTTCTCCAGGGTGGACTGGGCGAAGTGTGCGATGAAGTCGCCGACCTCCACTGGCTGTTGATGAGCACGCTGCTGGTCCACAAACACTTGCCATTCCGCGATGCCTTGCGCCAACCAGCTCGTGAAAAAGAGGATCGCCAGAGCGATGCTCAACCCGAAGTTCGCGAGGGTCTTGCGTACGCCCGACCTTTTTTTCTCGTTGCGGATGCTCCGAACCATCGCGCCGACGAGGTAGATCACCGTCCCGGCCATGATCGCGATAAGGATGATCTGACCTATTGCTGCGCCCACCGATCCTCCTTCCTGTGGGGCGTCTATTCGTCCCCTCAGGATTCAAAGCGACAACAGAGGGAGGAACAAGCACCTCGGGAGCACTGGGCGGAACGCGACTTCGGGTTCTCTGCTTGAGGTCGGCCATGGGTTGCGTGGGAGCGTCCGTCGATCACGCGTGCCGGGCCATGGCGCGCGCGGCCCAAGGCCGGAGCGTGGCGTAGATGGCTTCGCACATGGGGACCGCAACGCCATGTCGATGGCCAAGGCGGACGGCTGTGCCGTGTAGCGCCTCGAGCTCCATCCGGTTTCCGTGCGTCATGTCGTGGTAGAGCGAGGAGTAGCTCTCTGCTTCCAGGCCTTCCGCGAACCTCATGTGTTGGTCCACGGTGTCCTGTGGAAGGATGACGCCTTCGGCCGCTGCTACAGCGCAGACCTCCTCGAGGATCCGGCGGAACATTTCCCAGCTCTCCCGAGTGGTTCGGATGTCTCCGATCGGCAGCCTCACGGCGGCGGTCATCCCCGCTAGGGCAACGATGAAGGTGAACTTGTACCAGATCGCTCCACGGATGTTGTCGGATAGCTCGGCGTTGACGCCGGCGCGTTGAAAGAGGTCGAGGAGTCGTTTCGCTCGGCTGCTCGTCGAAGATCCGAATTCGCCAAAGATGACCTTGGCCGGCCCACCGGCGTCCGTGATCACGCCTGGTTCGGCAATGCTCGCGAAGATGTAGGTGACGCCTCCCATGACGTGATCCCAGCCGACGCTGGCGGCGATCTTTTCTTCGTTGTCCACGCCGTTCTGGAGCGAGACCACCGCCGTGCCGGGTTTGAGCAACGGACCGAGACGGGCGCTGGCCTCCTCCGTATCGAACGACTTGACGCAGAAGAGCACGTAGTCACAGGGACCGACGTCATTTGGGTCGTCCGTGGCGGGCGGTTGAATCGTGAAGTCGCCGCGGACGCTTCTGACTCGGAGGCCTTCCTTGCGGAGGATCTCTAGATGAGAGCCGCGCGCGATCAGCGAGACGTCGGCTCCCGTCTGAGCCAGTCTTCCACCGAAAAAACCGCCGACGGCACCCGCGCCATACACCGCCACCCTTATCGATCCGGTCATGGTGTGCGTTCCCTCATCACCCTATGGATCGAGAGCGTAGCCCGTGAAGGTGCGCCTAGGCTGGGAAAGCCTGACGAAGAGCGCCGACTTGAACAATGTGGTCCCAACGGGGTTCGAACCCGTGTCTCCACCTTGAGAGGGTGGTGTCCTGGGCCACTAGACGATGGGACCGGCCGGCACCGGCCAGTTTACAGGCCGGCCAATCGCCCTCTTCGGTACGCTAGGAATCGTGCAGAGACAAGGAGGAAGAAGTGGCTGAACTCAGCTTCAACGTCGAAGGAATGGACTGCAGCGGTTGCGAAGAGAGCATCAAGCGGTCGGTTGGCAAGCTTCCGGGCATCCAGCAAGTCAACGCCGATCACGCCTCGGGGCACGTCTCGGTAACCGGCGAGCCCGACGAGGCCAAGGTCCGGGAGGCCATCGTGGATGCCGGCTTCGAGGTGCGTTGAAGGTCGAGGAATCGACCACCGTCGAACAGGACGTCCTCCTCGACATCGAGGGGATGACGTGCGCCTCATGCGTCAACCGGATTGAGCGTGTCCTGAAGCGCCAGGACGGGGTGGTTGATGCCGCCGTCAACCTGGCCTCCCGAACCGCCAAGGTCCGCACCACCCTTCCGGACATCCCCCGGCTGACGACGGCCGTGGAGAAGGCCGGGTACGGCGCGCGTCCCCATGTCGAGCAGCCGTCCGCGCGGGATGAAAGCCACTACTACCTGACTCGTCTGGTCGTGGCGGTCCTCTTCACCGTTCCGGTTCTCTTGCTGACGTTCGTCGTGCCGCACGCGAACTGGAGCATGTGGGTCGCCGGAGTGCTGACCGTCCCCGTTCAGTTCTATGCCGGCTGGCCGTTCATTCGGTCAGCGGCGAAGGCCGCTCGCCACGGTACCTCGACCATGGACACGCTGGTCGCCGTGGGCTCGCTCACGGCGTTCGCCTACAGCGCGTCGGCAGTGATCACCGGCGGGCACGATCACTACTTCGACACAGCGGCGGTCATCGTCACGCTGATCCTGCTCGGGAAGGTGCTCGAAGCCCGAGCCAGAGCGAACGCCGGCGACGCCGCTCGAGCCCTCCTCGAGCGCGGCGCGAAGGAGGCGACCATCCTCGACGGTGTCGCCGAACGCATGGTTCCCGTGGAAGACGTGGCGGTCGGGAACCTCGTGGTCGTTCGGCCGGGCGAAAAGGTTCCCGTCGACGGCGTCATCCGCGAAGGTGCGTCCTCGCTGGACCTCTCGATGCTGACCGGCGAGTCGGTCCCGGTCGACGTCGGGCTGGGGGACGAAGTGGTCGGGGCGTCGCTGAACGGCCACGGCCGGCTGCTGGTCCAAGCCACCCGTGTCGGGCCGGACACGAAGCTCGCCGAGATCGTTCGGCTCCTCCAGGAGGCGCAGGGGTCCAGGGCGCCCGTCCAGCGCCTGGTCGACAGAGTGTCGGCGGTGTTCGTCCCGGCCGTTCTGCTGCTCGGCCTCGCGACGTTCCTCGGATGGGTGATCCTCTCTGACGTCGGCGCCGGAACGGCGATTCTCCACGCCGCCGCGGTGGTCCTCATCGCCTGCCCGTGTGCGCTCGGTTTGGCCACACCTGCCGCGATCATGGCGGGGAGCGGGCGAGCGGCGCATCTCGGGGTTCTGTTCAAACGTGGCGAAGTCTTCGAAGTGATCCGACGTGTCGACACGGTCCTGCTCGACAAGACGGGGACGGTGACTGAAGGAAGCATGCGTCTCGCGGATGTCGTCTCCGCAGATGGCGTCGGTCCTCGCGAAGTCCTGGCCCTGGCGGCGGCCGCGGAGCAGGGCTCCGAGCATCCCATTGCCCGGGCGGTCGTGGACGCGGCGAGAGGGCAAGGAGTCGATGTCCCGCTCGCTGGCTCGTTCCGAGTCGAGCCCGGCGCCGGCGCGACGGCCACACTGAACGGCCACGAGATCAAGGTCGGCCGCCCCGACCGCCTTCCGCCATCGCTGTCTGAACGCGCAAAGACGCTCGCCGAGAACGGCTTGACGGTCTTCGCCGTCTGGAAGAACGACGAACCGGTCGGGCTGGTGAGCGTCGCCGACCAACTGAAACCGAATGCGGGCGAGGTGGTTTCGGCACTTCGGCGGATGGGACTCGAAGTCGCGCTGGTGACCGGAGACCGGCGGTCGACGGCCGAGGCGATCGCGCGACGCGCGGGGATCCACCGAGTGATTGCCGAGGTCTTTCCCGAGGGGAAGGTTGAGGAGGTCAAGCGGCTTCAGGAAGCGGGCCGAAAGGTCGTGTTCGTGGGCGACGGAATCAACGACGGTCCGGCGCTCGCACAAGCGGACGTCGGTATAGCGCTGGGGACGGGAACCGACGTGGCTATCGAGACAGCGGACGTCACGATCCTGGGCGGCGACATTCGGTCCGTTGCGACCTCCCTCGATCTATCACGTCGAACCTATCGGGTGATCGCTCAGAACCTGTTCTGGGCGTTCGCGTACAACGTCGTCATGATCCCGCTCGCGGTCGCCGGGTTCCTGTCCCCGATCTGGGCGGCAGCGGCGATGGCCGGATCCAGCGTCAGCGTGGTGGCGAACGCGCTGCGCCTTCGCCGGTATCGACCGGAACCGGCCACCGAGTCTCGATAGAACAGCGACGTGTACACCTGGTGGGTCTTTCTGCACATCGCCGGAGTGTTCGGGTTCCTCACGGCGCACGGCGTCTCGGTGGGCGTCGCGTTCAAGCTGCGACGTGAGCGGGATCCCCAGCGGATCCTCGCTCTGAACGAGCTGTCGTCGTCGTCCATTTCGCTGTTCTACGTCTCGCTCGGCCTGCTCCTTCTCGGCGGAATCGTCGCCGGGTTCCTCGGTCGGTGGTGGGGGCAAGCGTGGATCTGGGTTTCGCTCGGCACGCTGATCGCGACATCGATCGCCATGTATGTCATCGCCCACCCGTACTACCGCCGGGTGGCGTTTGTGGCCAGGGCCATGGCCGGCGGCTCGACGGCGGTCACCGAGAAGCAGCTCGACGACATCCTCCTTTCGCATGTTCCGTTCACTCTCGCCGGCATCGGATTCGGCGCGATCCTGTTCATCCTGTTCCTGATGCTCTTCAAGCCGTGGTCGCCCGCCTCGTTGCTGTAGCGTCTCTGGTTCATGGCTTACCGGCGAATCCTGGTCGCCACCGACGGTTCGGAAACGGCGCAAACGGCACTGGAGAAGGCTGCCCGCGTGGCCAGCCGCTGTGCCACCGAGCTGCTGATCGCCACGGCCTTCAACCCGCCCACCTACGACAAGGACGTGGCGGAGGACGTGCTCTCGTACGCCCGCGAAGCCGCTCGCCGTTTCGGTGTGGACGCCCACACCGAGATGCAGCGCGGCGAACCGGCGGACGTGATCATCGAGATCGCCCAGCGAAGGCGCGCCGATGCCATCATCATTGGGAACGCAGGAATGGAAAAGGCGAGGCGCTTTCGTCTCGGCAGCATCCCTGAGCAGGTCGCCCACTATGCGCCGTGCGATCTCCTCATCGTGAACACCTCGCACCAGCAGGAAACCAACGGAGAAGGCCCGTTGGTCTATCCACGGATGCTCGTTGGGACGGACGGCTCCCCAACGGCCACCGAAGCGGTGCGCAAGGCGTTCGAGCTCGCGTTGCTGCTCCGGGCGGGCGTGACGCTGCTGTTCGTGGGTGATGAGGTCATCGGCTCCATCGTTTTGGAGGAGGCGGCCAGAACGCTTCGGCTCGGCAAGACCGACGTGGCGACCCGCGTCGAGAAGGGCGACCCCGCGGACGCCTTGACCAAAGTCGGAGCCCGGGAGGAATTCGGGCTCGTCGTGGTGGGCAACAAGGGGATGCAGGGCCCGCGCCGTTACCTGCTCGGTTCCGTCCCGAACAAGGTCGCGCACAAGACCCCAACGGACGTTCTGATCGTGAAGACGGTCGGGCGCTCCGTGGAGGACCTCGCTCCCGGACACGGGGGAGTGGTCGACGCCAATGGGCAGAAGGTCGCGGCGTACAGGGACGAACGTGGAGATGTGATCGCTCTTTCACCCCGCTGCCAGCACATGGGCTGCACCGTCAACTGGAACGACGGCGAAAAGACATGGGACTGCCCATGTCACGGATCCCGGTACGCATTCGACGGTGAAGTCATCCAGGGCCCGGCCACCAAGGCCCTCCCGAAGCTCGAACTTTCGGGCCGGTAGGGGTGGCGACCACCAGGGGAGCTCCGGCGACGTCGGAGCTCCGAAAGACGATCGCGAGAATCGCCCGCGAAGATCTTGGCGTTCGTGAGCTTCGACCGGGCCAACTGGAGGGGACCGAAGCGATCGCCCAGGGCCGTGACGCGCTCGTCATCCTTCCCACTGGCGCTGGCAAGTCGCTCATCTATCAGATCGCCGGGAAGCTCCTTGCCGGACCGACCATCGTGGTTTCGCCGATGATCGCGCTCCAGAAGGACCAGGTCGACGCCATCGAAGAATTGGAGCCCGGACAGGCAGCGGAGCTCAACTCAACTCTGTCGGGCGGGGACCGATTCGAGGCGATGGCGAACCTGGAGGACGGCGACCTCGAATACCTACTGCTCGCGCCCGAGCAGTTCGCCACCGAAGGGACGCTCGAGGCGCTGGCCGCCGCCGAACCGAAGATCTTCGTCGTCGACGAAGCGCATTGCATCAGTGAGTGGGGGCACGATTTTCGTCCCGAATACCTGGAGCTCGGCAAGGTAATCGAGTCGCTCGCCCGGCCGACTGTCCTGGCGCTCACCGCGACGGCGTCGCCCGTGGTGCGAGACGAGATCATCGAACGCCTCGGGATGCGGGACCCAATGGTGGTCGTTCGGGGGTTCGACCGGCCGAACATCTGGTTGGGATCGGAGCGCTACCTGGACGAGCGGGCGAAGCGCGAGGCGCTCATCGACCGCATTCTGGAAGCCGATCGTCCGGGGATCGTCTACACGGCGACCCGCCGGAACGCCGAAGAGGTGGCCGATGCGCTCAAGGATCGCGGGGTCAAGGCTATCTCCTATCACGGAGGCATGAACGCCGCCGACCGTGACGAGGCGCAGGAGTCGTTCATGGCCGGGACGTGCGAGGTCATCGCGGCGACCAACGCATTCGGCATGGGCGTCGACAAGGCCGACGTGCGGTTCGTCTTTCATCTCGACATTCCCGGCTCGGTCGACGCGTACTACCAGGAAGTCGGACGGGTGGGTCGAGACGGCGGACCGGCGCGCGCGTTTCTGTTCTATCGAAGCGAGGACCTGGGGGTCCAGAGATTTCTGTCCGGGACTTCTCGTGACGGCGACGATCGCCACAAGGCGTTCGAGCGAACACAGCTTGAGATGATGCGCGGCTACGCGGAGACGAAGGGGTGCCGCCGTGAGTACATCCTCAACTACTTCGGCGAGCCGTTCGAAGGGCCGTGCGGGAACTGCGACAACTGCCAGGCTGGGGTGGTTGAGGAAGAGCCGGCCGCCAAGCCGTTTGCGGTCGGCGGCCGCGTCATCCACCCGGAATGGGGAGGGGGCACGGTTCAGGGGTATGAGGGAGACAGCGTGCTGGTCCTGTTCCAGGACGGGGGATACCGGAAGCTAGCAGTGGAGCTGGTGATGGACCGTGAACTACTTCGGCCGGAGTAAGACGGAGAAAGGAGCAACGCGATGACCAAGCCGCAGCAGCCGGAGATCGCTCGAAGCGGAAAGGGCGAGATCACCCAAGGTGGCCGCCGCCTGACTCGGGAGGCCGACAAAGAGCAGCAGGAGGGCGGCAAAACAGGCAAGGTTCCACCGGAGAACGAGCCCGGTCGAAAGCCGGAGCACGAGCACGACACGCCACCACCCGCGCGCTGAAGCGGGGTTCGAGAATCGGCGTCAGATGCTTTGTATGAGTCGGCGTAGCTGTTCGGTTCTACTGCGACTGACCGAGGGCCGGTTGTTCCTTTCCTCGATCACGGTTTTGAGGTAAGAACCCCGTATGGCAGAGACGAACGAAACCGTACAGGTACCTCACGAGGGTGAGCCGACAGCAGCGGAGCCTGCTCAGAATTCCGTCGAATCCCCACCGCGCTCGATCGCGACGGCGCCGGCCCAAGAATACGCGCCGAAGAGGAGATCCTCGGGCTTGGTTGTCGCCATGGCGGTTCTGCTCTTGCTGGCCGCCGTGATCGCGACCGCGTTCGTGCTCGTGGCGAACCGGCGTATCAGCATCGCGGATATGAGGACGCTCCTCGAGCTCATCCTCGGGCCGCTGTTCACCCTGGCCGGCGCGGCTCTCGGGTTCTACTTCGCCAACCGATAAGACCGAGCCCCCTCGGATTGGCTGGGCCGCCAGGATTCGAACCTGGACTAACGGGGCCAGAACCCGTCGGGCTACCGTTACCCCACGGCCCACCGGCCGTCGATGTTACCGGACAGGTGAAGGGAGCCACGGTGAACAAGGCTGAGCTGATCGAGGAGGTGGCCGCCGCCACCAAGATCCCGCCGAAAGACGTCGCAAAGGTCCTGGAGGGCGTCGTCGCCTCCATCGTTCGCGCCGTCATGCGAGGCGAAAAGGTCGTCATCTCGGGGTTCGGGACTTTCCACCGGAGGACGCGCAGTAAGCGCACGGCCCGAGACATCTGGGCGGACCGGCCGCTCCAAGTGCCGGCCACCAACGTTCCCGCCTTCAAGCCGGGACGGCCCTTTCGCGAAGTGGTCGACAGGCGCCGCGGAACTCCCCACCGAACAGACGTCCGGCGAAGCCGTGCCGCGCCCCAGCCGGTCCCGGCGCGGGGCCGGGGGAGGAAGCGCGGGAGCTACTCGCGGAGACGGAGCAGCAGGTAGGCCTCGACCGGCTCCTCCTTCCCCTTCACATCGAGCCTGCCCAGCGGGTGGACCACCGAGAGGTCCTTGATTTCCTCGTACGTCGCCGCACCGATCACCACATGCCCAACGTCGGCGCTTGCCTCAAGCCGCGCGGCGAGGTTGATCGTGTCGCCGATCGCCGTGAAGTTCCGGAGCTCAGCGCTCCCGATGTTGCCGAGTAACGCCGGCCCGGTGTTGATGCCAACACGGAACCGCGGCCACCTCGGTCCTGCGGCGACCTCCTGAATGGCTTGCTGCATGTGGAGGGCCGCGCGCGCCGCACGGAGGGCGTGGTCGTCCTGGCGCGTGGGCGCATTGAAGATAGCCATCAGCGCATCGCCAATGAACTGAACCACCGTCCCGCCCTCCTCCAGGATGATTGGCACGGCGATCCCGAAGTACCGGTTCAGCATCGTCACCACTTCCTCCGGTGAGGACTGCTCCGCGAAGGGCGTGAACCCGCGGAGGTCGGCAAACAGCACCGTTACCTCCACGATTGCCCCACCCAGGCTCGCCTGACTCGGATCCGCGAGGAGCGTGGTGGCGACGTCGGGTGACATGTACGAGCGGAAGAGCGTGTCGATCTGGCGGTACAGCCGGGCATTCTCGAGAGCGATCGAGAGCTGGCTGGCGAGCGATTCGAGCAGCGACCGGTCTCGGACGTCGAAGGGGGTATCCGAGCGGCGGACTTCGAGCACGCCGGCCGGGTGGCCTTTGACGGCGAGCGGCAAGATCAGCGCGCGAAGCTGTCCGTCGAGCCTGGTTTCGGCCGGCTCGAGCGTGAGGAGCGCCTCGGCGATGGCCGCCTGGCGTTGCTCTTCGTCGATCCGGTCGGTCCCCCGCTGGTGGGTTTCGAGCTCGGGTCGGAACTTCAGCTGTCCTTGCTCGAGGAGGCCGATCCGGATGACGTCTTGCCGGAACGCTCGCCCTGCGATGTCGGTGGCCCGCTTCAAGAGCTCGGGTTCGTCCAGGATGACGCTGGCCTCGCGCCCCAAGGCCACCAACCCGCCGAGCCGCAGGATCTGCTCTCGCTCGCTCGCCAGCGCTTCTGCGGCATGCTCCAACACCTCGACTTGCCCCTCGGTGAGGTCGAATCGACTCGCGAGGTTGGCGGTGATCGGTCGAATCGGTTGCTCGACCCCGGTTTCGACGCGGCGCTGCATCGCGGCCACGAGGGCCTCCAGCACGGCGCCGTATTCCTCGCGGATTCCCCGAAGCGTTTCCTCCAGTGAAATGCTTCGGAAAAGGCTGATCGCCGACCGTTCGCGCGAGTACTCGACCTGCGCGCTGTACGCGACGAACCCGAACCCCGCCGCCAGCAGGACATGCCATTCCCACCACGAGAGGTGCCAGTTGCGGGCCAGCGCGACGGCGACCATCGCTTCGGCCAGGAGCACGAACGCAGTGATGATGGCAAGCAGCATGACGGCCGGCCGCCTTCGATACAGCCGGTAGTACCGCCACGCCGCCAACGCGTACAGCGGAATCGCGGCAAACGCCAGAAGCGCGAGCGGTCCGCGAGCCTCCTCTCTGGGGAGCGGCGTGCGGAGGGGCGGGACGTCCAGGAGCGACAGCGCCGCCCACACGATCATGAAGCCGACCAGCACCGTGCGGGCAAGCGTTTGCCGCCGCATGAGCGCGCTTCCGCGTTTCCCTGAAACGTCCAGGGAAGACGTCGCGACGAACCCTGCGGCGATGAACAGGCCCACCGGCGTTGCGATGACGAAGCCGGCATTGGACCCGGACAGCAGGACGTTGGGTGTGGCCAGCGCATGCAGCAGGAGGAACCCCGCGCTGCTCATGAAGGCGAGCGAAACCAGAAACAGACGTGCGTCGGACCGGCGTCTGGCCGCTTCGCTCATGCGTGTGCCCAGGACGAAGTTGACCGCTGCGACCGCTGCCACCAGCCAAAAGTGCGATGGAGGGTGCTCCCAGATGAGGTCGAGGCGGGGCTCACTGATCAGAAGCCACAGCCCGAGGAGCGGCAGCGCCATGTGGATCGCCCAGATGACGACGCGAACGAGCGACCGCCGGCGCGGGACAGGGGGCGGTGCGACCGACATGGGAGTGCCAAAAACGCTCGTCATCTCCGCAATGTTGCCTGATTGAACGGGACGAATGGCAGCCGAGCGGTTCAGTCCAGCTCGTAGAACTCGCGGGCGGTGCGTCCGGTCATCCACTCGATCTCTTCGGCGCTGAACGCGTCATCCGGTGCTTCCGTGAACGCCTTGAGGTAATCGGCATCGGACACGAGCGGCCGGTAGTGCGGCCCGTCCGTCGACCACATCACCCGATGTGGCCCCACCGTGTCGAGAACCTCGCGCACGTCCGAGTAGAAGCGGCTCGAGTTCCGAGCGAACCGGCCCTGCCACCCTGAAAGGTCGCAGAACACGTTGTGCTTCACGCTGGCAACGGCGAGACATTCCCGCCACGCCGCATTGCCGGTGTGCGCGGCCTGGACCTTGACGCTGGGGAAGTCCGCTGCCAGCTCGTCGAGCAGGATGGGGTTCGACCACTTGGAGTACAGCGGAGCGACGTTCGGACCAACGTGCATGACGACTGGGACCCCGAGGTCTCGCGCCGTCTCCATGAAGGGGTATACCGACGGATCGGTGATCGAAAAACCAGCCGCCGGATGGAGCTTGAGGCAAAGTGCTCCCTCCTCGCGGACCGCTCGCTCGAACCCCTCCAGCGCCCCGTTCTGGCGTGGATCGGCGCCGAACCCCCACCGGATCCGTTTCGGTTGACGGTCCGCGAAGTCTCGGTACCACTGGTTCTGCTCCTTCCAATCGGTTGCCGCGTTACCCAGCCGGTCCGCTCGGCTCCAGTCGTACGGAAACATCACCGCGACGTGGATTCCGGCGGCGTCCATGGCGCCGAGCTGCGACGAACCGTCCGAGTCGAAGAGCGCAGGGATGATGGCTTCTCGAACCATCTCCGCAGTGACGCCCGGAAGAACCTCGGCGCCGACTCTCGCCAGCGCCTGCCACCACGTCTCGGCGACCCACGACTCTTGGGCAACGTGAGTGTGGGCGTCGATGTACATGGTCCGGTTTGAAGTCGAGTCAGGCGAAGCTGATGATCTTGAGGTTCCGAGCTACTTTCCGGCCGGCCTCTTCCGCCACGTCGAACACCACGCGCTGGCCGATCCGAAGGTACCGAGCCCCCGACCCTTCCATGGACGTCGGATCGATCGACACCTCAGTCCGATCGTCCATCAGGAGCGATCCCGCGCGGTTCTCGATGTCGTAGTCCTTGATCGTGCCCTGCGCCATTTCGATCCTTTCCGGGTTTGTTTACAGGGGTATCTCCAAGCGAAGTCTCTCCGCCAATCCCATCTCATGACAAGCGGCGCGAGTCCGGCTGTCGCGTTCGGATTCGAGCACCGTCGCCAGATCCTCCGGTCGATCGAGGTCGAAGCCCAACTCGATGCTGTTGATCGGTTCGAATGTGACGCCCCGCCGATACGCTTCGGCGCGATGCTTCGAAAACGAGGACCGCCCGAACCGCGCCGGGATGACCGACGGCGGGCGGCGCACCAGCACGTTGGTTCCTCCGTCCGAGGTCGCTGGAGCGGCAGCGACGGACACGGACAGGCCCAGCGCCGTCGCGACGGCCTTCGGGGTGGCGAACGGGAGATCCGCCAGAATCACGGCGAGTTCCTCACACCCGTGGAGTCGCGCCTCTGCTTCGGTTTGGCGCACCGCCTGGCGAAGCGTCGTCCCGGCTTCTCGAAGTGGACGTGCGCCTCGCCTCTCGGCGAGACGAAGGATCTCGTCCTGCCCGGAAATAACCCAGAGGTCACAACCGGGTTGAGACAGGCACGCGTCGAGGACATCGTTCAGCATGGCTCGGGCCAACTCGGCGCGCTCACCCGGCGACAGCACGGACGCGAGCCTGGTCTTCGTCCGATCGAGCGACTTCACTGGAACCGCGACCACCCGCATGCGTCGCTAGAATAGGCGGCCAAACTACGGGGAGGCACCGTGCGCAGACCCGAGCCCTGGTATCGCTTCGCCGTACTCACCCTGCGGCCTCCTATTGCCCTGTGGTTCAACTGGAGGTTCGAGGGAATGGAGCACATTCCGGACGAAGGTCCGGTGCTGGTCGCCGCGAACCACATCTCATATTTCGACCCGCTCGCGCACGGCTACATGTTGGTCCGGGCCGCACGCCGGCCGCGATATCTCGCAAAGAAGGAGCTCTACGGCCACTGGTTCCTCCGGCGATTGCTGGAGGGTGCGAAGCAAATCCCCGTGGAGCGAGGGACCGGCTCGGTGGCTCCGGTGGAGTTGGCCGCCCGCGCGCTGAAAGACGGCGAGGTCGTGGTGGTGTACCCCGAAGGCACCGTGACCAAGAATCCCGACTTTACACCGATGCAAGCCAAGACCGGGATCGCACGACTCACGTTGACGACCGAGGTGCCGGTGCTGCCGATCGCCGTGTGGGGCTCGCAAAACGTGTGGCAGCGAGACGGTGCGAAGAGTCTTGCGTTCGGCCGTCCGATCTGGCTTAAGGCCGGACCGCCCCTCGACTTCTCTCGCTTCGAAGGGCGACAAGACGATCCAGCCGTGCTCCGCGAAGTGACGGATACGGTGATGGACGAGCTCAGCAGGCTGGTGACGGATCTCCGGCAGCGGTATCCGAAGCGCTGGCAGTAGCGGCCAGGGGCGGCTCGAAGGGCTAGATCAACCCCAGTTTCTTGCCGACCCGCTCGAACGCATCGAGCGCCTCGCTCAGGTCTTCCTCCGTGTGGTCGGCGGTGACGATCGTTCGCACTCGAGCCCGGCCCTTCGCAACGGTCGGATAGACGATGGCCGGCGTGAACACGCCTTCCTCCCACAGTAGGGACGACAGCTCCACCGCCTTCACCTCGTCGCCGGCAATCACCGGCGTGATGGGCGTCTCGCTGTCTCCGGTATCGAACCCCATGTCGTGCAGGCCTTTCTTGAAGAACCGGGTCCGCTCCCAGACCCGGTCGATGCGCTCGGGTTCTTCCTCCATGACGTCCAGCGCGGCGATGCAGGCTGCCGTCACCGCGGGAGGCGCCGATGTCGAGAACAGGAACGGGCGTCCGCGGTTCACGAGCCACTGGATGAGGTGCTCGCGGCCGGCGATGAAACCGCCCATCACGCCGATCGCCTTGGACAACGTACCGACCTGCACGTCGATTCGCGAGGGATCCAGGCCGAAATGAGAAACGGTTCCCTTGCCGCCCTTGCCCAGGACGCCGCTCGCGTGGGCGTCGTCGATCATCATGATCGCCTCGTGCTTCTCGGCGACCTGCACCAGATCGGGCAGAGGAGCGATGTCGCCGTCCATGGAGAACACTCCGTCCGTAATGAGCAGCTGCCGGCGCCCCGGCCCCTTCGTTTCGGACAGGAGCTCGTCGGCGGCCCCCACCTCCTTGTGAGGGAAGACCTTGATCTCGGCCTTGGAAAGGCGGGCGCCGTCGATGATCGAAGCGTGGTTCAGCTGGTCGGAAACGATGACGTCCTCTTTGGTCAGGATGGCCGCGACGGTCCCGGCGTTCGCGGTGAACCCAGACTGGAACATGAGCGCGGCCTCCGCCCCCTTGAACGCGGCGAAGCGGCGCTCGAGGTCGGCGTGGAGCGACATCGTTCCGGCGATGGTTCGGACCGCCCCCGACCCCGCCCCGAGCTCGGCCGCCGCCCGGGATGCGGCTTGCTTCAACCGCGGGTGCGCCGCCAACCCCAGGTAGTTGTTCGACGCCAGGTTGATCACATCGCGGCCGTCGAACCGCGTGCGGGCTCGCTGCTCCGCTTCCAGTACCCGCGGATGAAGAGCGGTCCCCGCCCGCTCCAGCTCTTCGAGCTGTTCCTTCAGATATCCCAGTCTTCCGTCGGTCATGTCGTGCGACCTTCGCTACTCGGCGTTCGGCAGAAGAAGGACCTTTCCCGCCGCTCCGGAGCCCACGACGTCGAATGCCTCCTCGTGCTGTTCGAGGGTAAAGCGGTGCGTGATGACAGGCGCGACGTCGACCAGACCCGTGGCGATCAACGTGCTGGCCTGCTGCCAGGTCCGGAACAGCTCTCTCCCCGTCACGCCGAACAGTCGCGCTTCCTTGAAGATCACGTGGTCGGTGACATCGAGAGAAACCGGCTTCATTGGGAGCCCCAGCAACGACATTCGGCCGCCGGACGCCAGCATGCGGGTTCCCTGCTCGATGGCGGGACCGACCCCCGACATCTCGAGAACGACCTCGACGCCGTGGCCATCGGTCGCGTGGACTGCGGCCTCGACCGGATCTTCGCGGTTAGGGTCGATGAGGATGTCCGCCCCCATCTGCTTTGCCAGGCCGAGGCGGAAATCGTTCGGTTCGATGGCGAGGACCTGCGGCGCGCCGGCCGCTCGAGCGATCCCAATGGCGAACAACCCGATCGGTCCGCACCCGATCACCGCCACCGAGGACGTGGGCAGATCGCTTCCTTCTCCGGAGGGGAACGCGGAATGCACGGCGTTACCGAACGGTTCCAGCATGCACGCTACGTCCGGGGGGATTCGCCGGTCGACCTCCCACGTGTTCGCGGCCGGGACCACGACGTATTCCGCGAATGCGCCTTCGGTGTCCACGCCGACGATGCGGAGGTTCTCGCAGATGTGCTGGCGGCCCGACCGGCACGTCCGGCAGTGACCACAAAAGATGTGGGTCTCGACAGAGACGAAGGAGCCTTCTGCCACATGGTGGACCTCCGGTCCGATGGCCTCCACCCGCCCGGCCACCTCATGGCCGAAGGTCATCGGGACCTTGATCCGCTTGGCCGCCCAAGAATCCCACCGGTAGATGTGGACGTCGGTGCCGCAGATCGACGTGGCGTGGACCTGAAGGAGGACCTCTCCCGGTCCCGGCTCGGGAATGGGGAGGTCAACGAGCTGTGCGCCCGGTCCCTCCCGCTCCTTCCGCAGCGCTCGCATGGCGTCGCAGGGAGAGTAGCGGCCTTTCGACCAAACGGTCCAACGACGAACCGGAACGGGTAAGACTTCATCGACCGAGTCCATCTCGTGATCGGAGGAACGCATGGCGAACGATCAACCAGCCGGAGTCGTGAACGTGATCGAGCTCGTCGGCAGCTCGCCGTCGTCGTTCAGCGAGGCGGTTCGCAACGCCGTCAAAACCGCTTCCCAGACCGTCAGGAACATTCGGGGCGTCGACGTGCTCTCAAGCTCGGCTGACGTCGGAGAGAACGGCGAGCTCACGCTGTACAAGGTGAACTGCAAGATCTCCTTTCTGCTGGAGCGGTAGACCGGAGAAAGCAACCGCCGAGCATCGAGCCGCAGGTAGGCTTGGGTTATGCGTGATGGAGGCGAGGAGGAGCCAATGCCGCCGGAGCGCGTTCCCGGCTTCTCCACGCGAGCGATCCACGAAGGCGACGTCGCCCAGTCTGGCATCGCGGAGCAGCCGGTCTCCCCACCGGTGTGGCTGACGGCGGACTACGTCTACGACAGCCTCGAGCACTACACCGACGTCATCAACGAACGCCGGCCCGGTTTCGTGTACGGACGGTACGGGAACCCGACCCACGTCGCGCTGCACAACGTCCTCGCGTCACTCGACGCCGCCCAGGGCGCGTGGTCGTTTGCCAGCGGCATGGCGGCGGTCCACACGGCGATCACCTGCCTGGCCGAGAGCGGCGACCACGTGCTGGCACAGCAGACGCTGTACGGCGGGACATACGGCTTCCTTACGAAGATGGCGCCGCGATACGGGATCGAGGCGTCGTTCGTCGAAGCGGAGGCCGATGCCGTGGCCGAAGCGATCCGCCCGAACACGAGGGTGGTGGTGATCGAGCCACTGGCGAACCCGACGTTCGCCGTCGCCGACGTAAAGGGAATCGCCGCCGTATGCGCCGAGCGCGACGTGCCGCTGCTGGTCGACAACACGGTCGCGACGCCGTACCTGCTTCGCCCGCTGGAGATCGAGGGCGTGTCGCTGGTCCTGCACTCGACGACCAAATACATCGGCGGCCACTCCAACCTCATCGGCGGATCGGTCGCCGGAGACCGCGCGATCATCGACCGGATCAGGCACGCGGCGATCCAACAGGGGTCCACGGCCGGAGCATTCGAGGCGTGGCTCGCCCTCATGGGCGTGCAGACGCTTGGGCTTCGTATGGACCGGCAGTGCGCGAACGCGCTCGCGCTGGCGCGATTCCTCCACGACCATCGGAAGGTCGTCGATGTCGGGTATTCAGGGCTACCGGAACATCGCCATCACGACCGAGCGCGCGAACTCTTTGACGGCGACCGGTTCGGACCCATGCTTTCGTTCACGCTCGACGGTGGGTTGCGAGCCGCCGCCACGATGTGTGACTCGCTTCGTCTCGTCCGCGTGGGGTCGTCGTTTGGGTCGCTGCACTCGATGGTGGCGCAGCCCGCCACCACCAGCCACCGGCAGTTCTCCAAGGAAGATCGCGGGGCGGCCGGGATATCTGACGGACTCATTCGGTTCGCGGTCGGGGGAGAGGAGCCGGACGACCTGTTGGCCGATCTGGCGCAGGCGCTGGAGAAGGTGTGAGCGCCGAGCGATTCGGCGGCGCTCTGAAGCGGCGGGTCGCGATCATCTTCGGCGGGCGTTCGGCGGAGCACGAGGTTTCGGTGGCTTCCGCGAGAGCCGTCATGGAGGCGCTCGATTCGAAGCGGTACGACGTTCTCGCCATCGGCATCGACAAGGACGGGCGATGGCGCCACGTCCCGCAGCTTCCAGAACGAACCTCCGTCGATGCGCTCCCCGCGGTGACTGAGGGAGAGCAAGTCGTCCTGTCGCCCGAACGGGGCGACCCCGCGCTCGTCGCCGACGACGGAACACGGCGCGAGGTCGACGTCGTGTTCCCACTGCTGCACGGGCCGTACGGAGAGGACGGGACGATTCAGGGGATGCTCGAACTTGCCGGCGTCCCGTACGTCGGAGCTGGTGTCCTCGCGTCGGCGGTCGGTATGGACAAGGCGGTCCAGAAGGTCCTGTTTCGAGCCGTCGGGCTGCCGGTCGTCGGGTACGAGGTGGTGCACGAGCGCGAATGGCAGGACGACCGCGAAGCGGTGGAGGCTCGTGCCGCGGCGCTGGGGATCCCGGTCTTCGTGAAACCGGCGACGCTCGGGTCCTCCGTCGGCATCACGAAGGTCAAGGAGGTCGCCGGCCTGGCGCCCGCCATCGAGGACGCGCTGTCCTACGCGCGCAAGGCGCTCGTCGAGCAAGGCATGGAGGGGGCCCGCGAGATCGAGTGCGCCGTCCTGGGGAACGACGATCCCGTGGCGTCGCTTCCCGGCGAGATCGTTCCGGGCGCGGAGTTCTACGACTACCGCGCGAAGTATCTCGACGAAGGCACGCGGCTCGTGGTCCCGGCTGAGCTGGATCGGGCGGTTGTGGACGAAGTCCAGCGGATGGCGGTCGCGGCGTTTCGGGCCATCGACGCCGCCGGGATGGCCCGGGTCGACTTCTTCTTCCGCGAGCCCAACGAGCTGCTGGTGAATGAGATCAACACCATTCCGGGATTCACCTCGGTGTCCATGTACCCGCGGATGTGGGAGGCGTCGGGGGTTTCCTACGGCGAGCTTCTGGATCGCTTGGTGGAGCTGGCCCTCGAGCGGCACCAGGAAGAGCGGAAGCGCGGCCGCACGCTCTAGTCCGCCGATGGCGGTCCAGAACCAGCGGGCTCCGTGTGAGTTCTACAGGTGGACGACGGGGCAGGTGAGCGTGCGGGTGATGCCGTCCACAGCCTGAATCTTCGCCACGACCAGCTTCCCCAGCTCGTCGACGTTGCGCGCTTCCGCGCGGACGATCACGTCGTACGGACCCGTCACATCTTCGGCGCTGGTGACGCCCTTGATCGCTGCGACTTCCTTGGCCACCTGCGCGGCCTTGCCCACTTCCGTCTGAATGAGGATGTAGGCGTTGACCATGCTCACCTCCTCCGTCGAGTCGGCCTATGGTAGCCGCGTTTCCCGACGGTCACATAATCTGGCAACGTGCCTCGGGCGAAAAAGCGCCGGCGTGGGCCCGCTGATCCACTGGAGGCGTATCGGCGGATCCGCAAACCGATGCCTCCCCCCGAACGCATCATGCCCGACAAACGCCGAAAAGCCGCCGAGCGGCAGGCCGAACGGGAGGGGCGGGACGAGCAGGGAGGCGACGGCCCTGTTTCGTGACCGCCGTGAGGCGGGGGAGCGGCTGGCGATGGCGTTGGAAGCCCTCCGAGGGGAACCCGTCGTCGTGCTCGGGATCCCTCGGGGAGGAGTCGAGATCGGCGCGGTGGTGGCGAAGGGGCTGGGGGCGGATCTCGACGTGGTCATTCCGAGAAAGGTCGGTGCTCCCGGCAATCCCGAACTGGGGCTCGGCGCGGTGGCCGAAGGTGTCCAGATCCTCGACGACCACCTGGTGAAGATGCTCGGCGTCGGGCAGGACTACCTGAGCGCGGAGATCGAGGCTCAGGAGGAGGAGATCCGCCGTCGTTCGGCCGCGTACCGAAAAGACCGGCCGCCCCTGAACCTTCGGGACAAGATCGCCGTCGTCGTGGACGATGGCGTGGCGACGGGCGGGACCGCTATCGCGGCGCTCCGGTGGGCGAGAGCGCAGGGAGCGTCAAGGGTGTTGCTCGCCGTGCCCGTCGCTCCAAAGGAAGCAGTGAAGCGCCTGCAACGCGAAGCCGATGAAGTCCGCGTCCTCGACACACCTGAACCGTTCTACGCCGTGGGCCAGTGGTATCAGGACTTCCCGCAGGTCTCCGACGAACGGGTGGTCGAGCTCCTCGCTGGATCAGCGGACGACGAACGATGAGAATCGCGTCGGTCGTCCTTGGTGTCCTCCTTTTCTTGCTTGGCGTTCGGTCCCTCGTTCGATGGTTTCGGACGCACTTCGAAGCGGCGTCGGGTGCCGAGCAGCTTCTCTATTCGCTTCATGTCACCGCCCGGGTAGGGATCTGGTTCGCGCTCGGCGCCGCTTTCCTGGGTTACGCGTTGGTCGACGAGCCGCAGAACTTCGCGTGGTTCGTGGGGGTCCCGATCGTACTGGCGGCCACGCAGCTCCTGACGAGCATGCTCCTGGCGCGGTCGCCCTCCGGACCGCCGAACCCGGAGAGCGACTAAACGGCCTGCCCGCGGGGAAACCTAGGAGCGTCATGGGAGCCGACCAGCCGCCCGGCCCGCTGGAGGAGGAGAAGTCCGGCGAAACGTCCGAGCCGGGGATGCCGCAGCCCGAGGCAGCCGAGGTCGAGAGCGCTCGCCTCCTGGCGAATCAGGCTCGCGACCGGCTTCGTTCACGCGGTTTGAACGACGAACAGATTCAGCGACTGGCCGACGAGTACATCGCGCTCGACCGAGGTGAAGACCTCGACGAGTTCGTCCGGTGGGCCGAACAGTCGCGGCCGTCCGGTTCCTGGTAGGTCATCCTCGATCAGCGGACGACTGCGCTGTCCGCGCCCACCGCCCTCCCCGCCAGCCGTTGCAGCCCGTCGTACGCGGCGTACTTGTACGCATCGCTTCTGGTCGGAACGTTGAACGTCGCGTGGATGAAACGATCGATGGTGCCGCCCGAATGCAAGACCGCCTGCCCCTGATGGATCAGCTCTCCGGCGATGTCGCCCAGAATGTGCACGCCCAGAAGCGTCTTGTCGTCGCGGCGAAAGACCAGCTTCAACAATCCCTCGGTTGAGCCGGCGATGTTCGCGCGGGTGTTGTCGGTAAACCACCCGCGTCCAACGTCGTAGTCGATGCTCCGATCCTTCGCCACCTCCTCCGTCAGTCCGACCATGGCGACTTCCGGAATGGAGTAGATGCCGAATGGAGCGAGGGGGTCCACCGTCGCTTTGAACGGGATGCCGAGGGCGTGACAGACCGCGACTCGGCCCTGTTCCGTCGACACGGAGGCCAGGGCCGGCGGGCCGATCACGTCCCCCGCGGCGTAAATGCCCTCGGCAGTCGTCCGAAACTGCCGGTCCACGAGGATCCGGCCCCTGGCGTCGACGTCGACTCCGGCGGCCTCGAGTCCCAGGTTCTCGGTGTTTCCCGCCCGCCCCGCCGCGAAGAGGACCTTGTCGGGACGAAGGACCTCCCCATCCGCCAGTGAAACCCGAAGTTCCCCTCCGACGCGCTCGATGGTGGCGACGCCTGAGCCCAGGACCATTCGAGCGCCCATCCCTCGAAACGCATGGGCGAGCAGCGCCGAGATCTCCGCGTCCATGAACGGGAGCAGGCGCTCCGCCGAATCGACCAGCGTGACGTCCACGCCGAGCGCCGTGAAGATCGAGGCGAACTCGCAACCCACGGGACCGCCCCCCACGACGACCAACGTCTTCGGGATGCGGTCGGTCCGGATGATGTCTTCCGAGTCGTGGACGTCGGGGTCGTCGAACGGAATCCCGGAGGGTCGGAACGGCCGCGACCCAGTGGCGACGAGGACCGCGTTCGCTTCGAGCGCGGTTTCCCGGTCGTTGCTGTTCACGACGACCCTGTGTCCTGGACGAAGCGTGGCGGTTCCGCGATAGAGCGCGATGCTGTGTCGTTCGATGTTGCGCCGGACGCGGTCCTGCGACGTGGAGATGACCTCTTCCGTCCGGCTCATCAAGCGCTCCAGAGTCGCCTCGGGGTCGAGCTGCAAGCTCAACCCATACACATCGCGCTGCTGGAACCCCGTCACGTACAGGGCCGTCTCGCGCAACGTTTTGGTAGGGATTCCGGCCGTGCTGACCGGGCTCCCGCCAAGCGCATCCGATCGCTCGACGATCGCGACCCGGTACCCGAAGTACGCCGCCTGAGTGGCGCCCTTCTCTCCGGCCGGCCCCGAACCGATCACGACCAGGTCGAACTTCTCCGCCATCGGCCTCACTCCGTTCTCCAGGGCGGGATTCCCCGCTGGGGAGTCCTCGTGCCGAAGTGAGAGGATACGGAGCCATGGGCGACCAGGATCCCGCCGAGCTCGAAGCGCTTCGGCGCGTCCCGTTCTTCGAGGAATTGACGCCGGATGACCTGGCGCGGATGGCGAAGATCGGCGAACGGCGTCGCTATCAGGCCGGTTCTGCGATCGTCACGAAAGACGAAGCCGGGGGAGGCCTCTTCGTCATCCTCGAGGGGAGCGCGCGGGTCGAGGCCGGTGGAAGGGTCCACACGCTCGGTCCCGGGAGCTTTTTCGGCGAGATGGCGCTGCTGTCTCGTAAGCCGCGGTCCGCGACGGTCACTGCCATGGATTCCGTGGAGGTCTTGACCCTCGAGGCCATGTACTTCCGGCCCTTCCTGATCAAGAACCCGAGCGTCGCGGTGACCATCCTGGAGGGAGTGGCCGACCGGCTCCGCGAGGTGCAGGAACGGGTCGAGGAGATCCAGCGAGCAGCCGGAACGGGAGGTGGGTGACGTGAGCGACCAGGGGGTCCCGAGCTTCGAACGCGACATCCGCCCTCTGTTCCGCGACAAGGACCGGCAACGGATGGAGTGGGCGTTCGACCTCTGGAATCGCTCCGACGTCACCGAGAACGCCGGGCAGATCCTCGAGCGCCTGGAAGACGGCGACATGCCATGCGACGGGGCCTGGCCCGAAGACCGGATCGGGTTGTTCAGGGCCTGGGTAGACGGCGGCACCCCGCCCTGAGGTTTCCATCTCGCCCGGCGCGGGAAATCCGGATGAAAGGAAGCCCGTGTTGGAAAGGCGTGCGCCGACCCCCCTGAAACCGAGTCCCACAACATGGACAAAGACCCCAACGACCAATCGATGCCGGACCTCGTCCGGTCGCTGACGACCGACGTCGCCGAGTTGGTGAAGAAGGAAGTGGAGCTGGCTCGGATCGAAATCGTCGAGGCCGTCAACGCCCGGCTGAAGGCAGCTGGGGCCATCGCGTTCGCCGCACTGCTGGCACTGTTCGTACTGGCGTTCCTCGGGCTGGCGGCCTCCACGGCGCTCGATGAAGTGCTGGACCCGTGGGCGTCCAGGCTCGTGGTCGCGGCGGGTTTCCTGGTGGTGGCGATCGTCGCGGTGATGTTCGCCGTCAGGTTGTTGAAGAGTCCGGTTGCTCCGGAGACGAAGCGCACGTTACGGGAGGATGCGGAATGGGCCAAGGCACAGACCAAACGGTGAGACAGATCGAGGATGCCAGAGAACGTCTCGGGACCGAGCTAAGCGAGTTCGAGGAGCGGCTTCCGAACCGCCTGCCGACGGGGGGCCGTGCCGTGCTCCCCATCGCCGGTGCCGTCGCCGCGACCGGCGCAACGGTGCTGGTCGTCCGCGGCGTTCGTGGCCGGGCCAGGGCTCGGGCCGCCGCCCGGCGACTGCCGGCGAGGATCATCGGCCGGGTGCTTCCGGGCCGCGTCGGCAGATCGCGTACCGAAACACCGGACGACCGGTGGAAGCTCTGGGCGGCCGCAGCCGGTGGTGTGTGGCTGGCGGTTCGCCTGGCGCAGCTCCAGCAGCTCCGCCGTCTGAACCGCACGCTCGTCGTTCGGTAGGCGGCGCTAGCCGGCGGCCCTGACGATCTCCTCGGAGAGATCCGTGTACTTCGTGAGCGCCTCCACGCGCTCGCGCTTGAACCGTTCGACGAACGCGTCGTACTCGTCGAGCCGGCCCTGACGCTCGTACAGGCGTCGTGGCTGCAACAGCTCCAGGTCGTCGATCCCGGGCACGTCGTCGGCAAGTTCGTATCCGAAGTCGGCGTCGCCAGTCCACTTGATGGTCTGCTCCGCGATGGCCTTCACAATCGCCGAGGAGTGGGGGATCTTGACCTTCTTGGACCGTTCGTCGTCCTCGCGGCCCCCGACGCGTCCGGTGTTGAGGAGGAACACTTCCATCGGATGGGAGTCGAGGAGCTCCAGGAACCGGTTGCCCTGGAGTCCGTGGCGAAGAGGAAAGAAGGGGTTCGTCCCCGGGACCCGGAGGAACTTCCCCTCTTCGGCCTTGCCGCCGGCGGAGGTCCCGGTGGTCTCGCCGAGCATGAAGTACGCCGCGGCCTGCGCCTGATCGAGCTTCGCGACCGCCGGGATGATGTTCTCGTTCCAGTTGAGGATCAGCAGGTAGTCGACGAGCCCGACCTCCCGCGGGTCCCTCCACCGGCCGAGCGCGTCCATCCCGAACACGGCACGGCCGTTCTTCGTGTACGAGGTCTCGAAGAAGTTCACGTTGCGGTCTTCGTCCTGGTACACGTTCTCGAGGTACGCCTCGGGCTTCGTGACGGCGTTGTAGATGTTCGGCTCGAAGTCGGGGTCGAGCGAGAACGTCTTCGCGAAGCACCCGTTCTCGGTGCCGTAGATCTTCCCGCCCGGTATCAGCGCGATGAAGTCGTCCTGTACCGGGAGCGACTCGTTCTGCGTCGTGAAGGTGGTGGTCGTCTTGCCGGTTCCCGAGAGCCCGATGATCAGAAAGGTCTTCTCGCTCTCGGGCGTCGGGACGACCTTGCAGCCGGCGTGGAGCGCGAGGCCGCCGCGGTCGTAGACGATCTTGTTCCACATCCGCAGGCCGCCCTTCTTCGACTCCCCGAAGTAGTCCGAGTTCAGGACCCGCGTGACGCCGTTCTCGAGATCCACCGCGATCACGCGGTCGTCGGGGTAGCCGGGCGCCGGCAGGTTCGGCGTGTAAATCACCTGGATCTCGGGCTCGCCGTTCTCGCGCGGGTAGTAGAGCTTCTGCTGCATGCCGGCGATGTTCGCGTTGGCGCGCTCGATCGAGAGCCGCGCCCGCGTGCGGAAGTCCTCGACGTTCCCGATGTAGCCGTCGACGACGAGCATCTCCTGGTCGCGGATGTACTCGTCCTGCATCCGCGCGATGCGCTCGTACTCCTCGCGCATCATCGTCTTGCCCGACGAGACGCTCCGGTCGTCGCTCACGACGTACGTGCTCCCGGCGCTCCGCGAGGTGACCCGCGTCTGCACGTTCACGTTCCCGAACTCGGTGATGCGGCAGTTCGGCATCTCCTCGGTGAAGCGACGCAGGTCCTCGGGCGTCGGAGCGTGGAACACACGCTTCGCTTCGATCACGGGTCGTTTCCTTTCGAGGGAAGGGGACTCGGATTGTACCGGACCGAAGCCGTCGAGCCGCGGAGCGGTGTCCGCCCTCGTCCGCTGCGCGAGGCTAGCGCCGGGCCTCGACCTGGAAGTAGAGGCGCACCTGCGTCCGGTACCGGACGATCTGGTCGCCCTCGACCTCGGCGCCGGTTCCGAGCACCTCGAGCCGGTTGATGTGGCGGATCGTCTTCGCGGCCTCGCGCAGCGCCTCGCGGGCCGCGTCGCCCCACGACGACTCGGAGATGCCCTCAAGCTCGAGCGTGTTGATGGTCGGCACGACCCCTGCATTATCGTGAAGGTCGGAGCCGAAGGGAAACCCGTGGACCTGACCGAGGACGAGCTCGTCCGAGCGATCAAAAAGGTGCTATCGGGCGACGCGCCCGGCGTGGTCGTCGCCGTTGGCGACGATGCGGCGGTCGTGGACCCGGGACGCCACGACGGCGTGCTCACCGCCGACATGCTGATCGAGAACGTGCACTTCCGGCGCGGGCGGGGCTCGCCGACCGACCTCGGCTACAAGGCCGTCGCCGTGAACGTCTCCGACGTTGCGGCGATGGGCGGCAGCCCGCGGTACGCGGTCGCGTGCGTCGCGCTCCCGCCGTCCGTCGAGGCGCCGTGGGTCGTCGAGCTGTACGGCGGCATGAGGCAGGCGGCCGAGGACCACGGTATGTCGG
>JALYGK010000046.1 GCA_030777105.1 Actinomycetota bacterium
TCCCTACGACGCGTAGCGACGCCGGCAGGGGTTCGGTCACCTCCTCGTGTTGTCTCCCTCTGGCCAGTGTGGCCCTGGCCTTCCCGACCTGCCCGCGCAATTCCTCCGTTCCGTTTACGAGCATCGAAGAGGCTCGCGCCACCTTGTTCTCGAGCGTGCTCTCCACTGCGTTGAGGACGCCGGCGAGGTCCGTGAGGCAGGCCTCGACGTCTCGCACCGACGCGAAACGCGACACCAGGCTGTGAAGGAACAGAACCACGGGAAGCGCCATCGAGTACGAGATGACCAATACCCCGTGCCGGTAGGCATCGGCATGTGCCCGCCGGAGCACCGCGTACGCGGCGTCCGGCACGGCAGCCACTCCAACAGATGCGGTGAGCGACGGATCCAAATACGCCGCAACCTCCTTCGCCCTGTCGGCGACGGCCCTCTCGATCGTCCGGACCATCCGCTCGCGCTCGGCGGCGTCACGCGCTTCTGCGAGCAGCTGGAGTTCTCGTTCGGCCGACCACTTCGAGTCGACCGGAAGCCGCCGACCGTCCGGCAGTACCAGCCCGAACTCCACGACCCTGCCGTTGACGCGGAAGTTGAGGTCGAGCATCGAGGGCGGGAGGTGGACGAGCGCGTCGCGGACGATGTTTTCACCCGTTTGACCCGCCCCCCGAGCTCCCGATAGGACGGCGGCCACCTTGTGGAGCACGCTCCATCCCTGCTCCTCTCGAACTCGACGTTCCTCTTCACGAACCGAGAGTGTCTCGAGCGCAGTCCGAAAGGCGGCGACTTCCCGGCGCATTTCTGTGTCCCCTTGTTCGCGCCATGTACCCGCGTCACCGAGCCGCCTGAGCTCCGCGTCCGTCGCGCCCAGCCGCGCTTCCAACGTGCGGCGCAGCCCGGCGAACGACACGGCGACGCACGCCGCAACAGCGCCGACGACCAGCATCACGACGATTGCCGTTCCGTCCATTGCCGCTGAGGCTAGCCGGTGGGTCTGACACCCTCCGACCTGCGGAAATGCCGCGCTGAATGGACGAACGGACGAACGGGAGTCAGGCCGTCCTATCGGGGGCGGTTTCGAAACGCTCTGAGAAGAGAGATGAAGTCAGGCGGCAAGGCCGAGGGTCGCCGGCCAAGCGAACCGCGAGCCAGGGCATCGACCATCCCGCCGGCGGATGCGGCGTCGCGGGCCGCCGCGGAGCGAAACCGTTCGATCGAGTCGGCTGGCCCCAGTCGCACGGCGGGCTGGTCGTCACCAGCTTCGTCGGCGGAGAGGCGCGCTCCTGCGGTCGCGAACCCGCTGCCCGGCGCTGCCTCCCTCCGATCCGGGCCGGGGAGCACCAGGAGGGCGTTGATCACCGGACGCTCCCTGCCGTCGGACGGAACGTTCTTGATGGACCCCTTGACCACCATCGTGCTCGAGCCCCCTCCGTCCAGGTTCAACGCGTGGGTCGCGCCGAGGCTCTTGAACAGCCGGGCGAACTCAACGAGGGTCATGCCGACAGACGCCCGCCGCCTGCCGTCGACGACGATCAGAAGCAACCGTCCATCCGCCCTGCGCCCGATGCCGGTCCTCGGGTGACGAGCGCACAGGCTGGCCCGGCAATTCCTGGCCACGATCGATCCGCCCCGCATGAGTACCGGGGTACCACCCATGTTCTCCATGATTCCGGGCCACCCGAACGTCCAGAGGAGCCGGACCCGTTCACCGGCCTTCAGCGATTTGAGCTGGCGAGATTGAGCGGTTCCCCGGTCGGCCGACAGCACCACGGCGTTCTGCCGGGGAAACCGGCGGTCATGACACCCTGCTCGGTCCACGGCGTACTCCCGGCCGAGGCCGGAACCGGCCCACACGAGACCGCCCCTGGGAACAAGGCGGGCAGAGCATCCGGCGTTCGGTGGGAGCGCAAAGCTGCCTCCGGCGGTCGTGTATGCCGCTATCTCGTTTCCGGACGGCGTTCTTCGGTTCCATCGGTGAATTCGCCATCGTTCGTTCGAGTCGAGCTCCCACAGCGTCATCCCGAAGTCGGGTTCGCCGAAGTACGCTCGCTTTTCGTTCCGGCGAATCGCGAAGTCCGTCGGGCAACACGTCGGATCGATCTTGAGGTGACCGTCCTCCATGAACCCGAACGCGGGGCGGCCCGACCACGTTCCGAAATCTCCGTTGATGGCCGCAACGGCGTTGTGTCGAGACGCCATGCTGGTCGTTCGCTCCGCGTGGCCCAGGTGATTACCCGCCAGCGCCACATCGAGGGTGACCGCCTTCTGCGGGTTGACCGTGAGTATGAAGATGCGGTTCGGCCCCTTTGAGTCTTTGACCTTCTTGTAATTGACCCCGGGGGCCACATTGACATTGCGCAGGATCACATAGTCAGCAAACGTGTCGGGTTTGACTTCCGTCGGGACAAAGACCGCTCCAACGATGACAAGCGCAAGCAATACCCGGGCGTGCTTCGACATGGGGAAGTGGAGTGTAAGAGCCCAGGAACCAAACTCAAGAGAACTTGACGAAAAGTTACGCCGTGACGGCTTCGCCGCCCTTCATTACCAAACGAGGCTTCGTGACGGCTCCGATGTCGTCGAGCGGGTTCCCTTCCCAGAGCACGAGATCGGCGGCCATGCCGTGCTCGATTCGTCCCGCCTTGTGCAGCCTGAGCAGGCGAGCCGCGTTCGACGTGGCCGCCTGAACCGCCGCGGTCCGAGACAGGCCCCATTCGACCATCTTGATGATCTCGGACGGCGCCCCTCCGTGAGGGTTGTGCGGGGTCCCCGCGTCCGTTCCGCACGCGTGCTGCACGCCCGCCTTGGTAGCGAGACGGAAGGCTTCGCGGGCCATGCCCAAAATCTGCCTTCCCTTTTCGACGGCGTATGCAGGGACGTCCTCCGGGTGCTCGACAATCCCGTGAAGCGCACTGATGGTCGGCACGTGGAACGTCCCTCGGGCCTTCATTTCCTGTGCGATCTCGTCGGTGATCTGCGAGCCGTGCTCGATGGAATCGACACCCGCCCGAACGCAGTTCGCAATGCCGGTCTCTCCGATAGCGTGCGCCGCGACGGGGACTCCCCACTTGTGCGCCTCGTCGACGGCCGCGTCGACCTCCTCGGCCGTGAAGGAGGCGAAATCGACGGGAATGGCGGGCGTGAGGACTCCACCGGTGGCCACGATCTTGATCGACCGGGCGCCGCTCCTCATTTGCTCCCGGACCGCTCGACGGACGCCCTCAACGCCGTCGACCTCCCGAGCGAACGTGTTCCAGCCGTGTCCCCCCGAAATGGTGAGTGCCTGCGCCGACGCAACGACTCGAGGGCCGGCCACGCGCCCTTCCTCAATGGCCTTTGCCACCTCACACGCCACCGCGCCAAGGCCGCCTAAGTCCCGAACCGCCGTGACGCCCGCCCTGAGGTGCCGTTCGGCGTTCCGAACGCATTTCACGGCCGCGTACGCCTCGGTCACCTTCGCTTCGGTCACGAAGTCGGGGCTCCCGTCGAAACACAGGTGGACGTGGCAATCGATCAGACCCGGCGTGAGCGTTCCACCGGCGGTTTCGACCGTCTCGGCGTCCAGCGCCTCGCGCGGCGCTGAACCATGCGGTCCGACCCAATTGATCGCTCCATCGCTGATCAAAATGCCGGCGTGTTCCCGCGCAGCGGAGCCATCGAAGAGCGTGACGTCCGGAAGGTAGGTAGACCTCAAGCGTTTCCGATTCCGGCCACGTTCCGAAGCGGCGAGCGCTGCGGCGAGTACGTCGTGGGCCGTCCGTCGAAGAGGTCACCGATTCGGTCGGCGATCTCTGCCGGGCGCCACCGTGCGTCCTTCTGGATCTCCGCGACGGGCGTCCATCCCTGATACAGCTGGATCAACCCGCCCTGCACGTAGAACACCTGGCCCGTGATCTCTGCGGCGGCGTCGCTCCCGAGGTACGCCACGAGCGGCGCGACGTTTTCAGGGGCGAGGGCGTCGAACTCCCCCTCGGGGACCTTGAGCTCGCCAAACGTCTTCTCGGTCATCCGGGTCCGGGCGCCGGGGGCGATCGCGTTCACGGTCACGCCGTACCGCTGCATCTCCATGGCGACGATCGAGCTGAACGCCGCAATCCCCGCCTTGGCAGCGCCGTAATTGGCCTGCCCGGCGTTGCCGAGCAGGCCCGACGTGGACGACGTGTTGATGATCCGCCCACTGACGGCTTCCCCCGCTTTCGACCGGTCGCGCCAGTGCGTACACGCCTCTCGCGTTACGAGGAAGTGGCCCCGAAGGTGGACCTTGATGACGGCGTCCCACTCCTCGCCCGACATGTTGAAGACCATTCGGTCTCGGAGGATGCCGGCGTTGTTCACGACGACGTCAAGCTGTCCCCACGTGTCGAGGGCCAACCGAATGAGCGACGCCGCGCCGGCCGGCTCCGAAATATCGTCGAAGTGAGGAACGGCTTCACCGCCCGAGGCAGTGACTTCCTCGACAACCTGAGACGCGGCCCGGGGATCGGCACCGGTTCCATCCCACTCGCCACCCAGGTCGTTTACGACGACTCGGGCCCCTTCCTCGGCAAAGAGAAGCGCCTCACCCCGCCCGATACCTCGGCCGGCGCCGGTGATGACAGCCACCTTGCCGTCCAGCATCCCCATGTGGTCCTCCGCGTCTACAGAACTGCTTCGGCCAGTGTCCGCAGCGCCTCGGACTGGAAGGCGCCCACGATGACGGTGTCCACGCCGGCCTCCTTCCAGAGCTGGAGCTGCTCGGTGATCCGCTCCTTCGGGCCGACAAGCGACACGTCGTCGACCAGTCCATCGGGGACCGCCGCCGCCGCCTCGCCTTTTCGCCCTTCGAGATAGAGGTCCTGAACGTTCGCCGCCTCTGCCTCGTAGCCGTACCTCGAGACCAGCGTGTTGTAGAAGTTCCGGCCGCGCGCGCCCATGCCGCCCACGTAGAGCGCGAGCATTGGCTTCACCAGGTCGCGGCACGCCTGAACGTCGTCTCCGACCAGAACCGGCACGAACGGGGCGACGTCGAAGCGCGAACGGTCTTTCCCGGCCCGCCGAAGACCTTCCTCGATGGAGTCCGCGAAGACCCTCGCATGCGCGGGTGCGTAGAACGTGGGAAGCCAGCCATCGGCGATCTCGGCGGCCAGGGCGATGTTCTTCGGTCCAATGGCGGCAAGGTAGACCGGCAAATTCGCCCGAAGCGGGTGCACGATGGTCTTGAGCGGCTTGCCGAGCCCAGTCCCACCCTGGAGCGGGACCTCGTAGTGCTCGCCGTGGAACTCGAGCGGCTTTTCTCGCCGCAGGATCGCGCGAACGATCTCCACGTACTCCCGCGTCCGCTGCAGCGGCAATGCAAACGGAACGCCATGCCATCCTTCGCTCACCTGCGGACCGCTCACCCCAAGGCCCAACCGAAACCGTCCGCCGGTCAGGTGATCCAGGGTGATAGCAGTCATCGCGGTGGCGGCCGGTGTGCGGGCGGGAATCTGCATCACCGCAGTGCCAACACCGATTCGTTCCGTTCGCGCCGCGGCCCAGCTGATGAGGGTCACCGCGTCCGAGCCGTACGCCTCCGCGCTCCACACTGAGTCGAACCCCAGCCGCTCGGCCTCCAAGACGAACGGCATGAAGTCCGTCGGCGTGGCGCCCCAATATCCGAGCTGAAATCCGAGCTTGATGGTCGTTCTCCTCCGGACGGCAGCCTACCCTGGTCGTCGCATGCCGAGCATTCCGGTGATGTTCGTTCGAGCACTCGCCAGGCGCTGTCCTCGGTGCGGTCAGGGGCGGCTGTTCCACCGCTGGTTCACCTTGCCGGAGCACTGCCCTCGGTGTGGGCTGAAGTTCGAGCGGGAAGAAGGCGCCTTCCTGGGGTCACTGGCGCTCAACTACGGAGTGACGGGACTTTTGTTCATCGGAACGCTCGTCGTGTGGCTCTTCCTGACGCTCCCCGATGTGGCGGTGATCCCTTTGACCGTCACGTGTATCGCCATCGCCGCGCTGTTCCCACTGGTCTTCTTCCCGTTTGCCAAGATGCTGTGGACGGCGACAGACCTGGCGCTTCATGAAGGCAAGCACGACGATTCCGAGCGCGGCCTGTAGGCTCCCTCCTTAACTTCGGGCTTGGCAGGAGGTTCTGGTGATTGAAGTGGTGAAGCAAGCGGTCGCTGCTGCCCAAAAAGGCGGCGCGGAATACGCCGACGCTCGCTTCGTTCACGAGGAATCCGAATCGCTGACGGTGCGGAATCAGGAGATGGAAGGGATCGACCGATCCCTTTCACAGGGCGTCGGCATCCGGGTGCTGGTAAACGGCTACTGGGGCTTCGCCGCGACGGCGCGGACGGACGAAGCGGAGATCGAACGTACCGCTCGTCTCGCGGTGGACATCGCCACGGCGGCGTCGCGACTGCCGATGGAGCCGGTCCGGCTCGCGCCGGTGGAGCCGGTCACCGCCGAGTGGATGACGGCCATCCACGAGGACCCGTTCGCCGTGCCGCTCGACGAGAAGATCGCGCTGCTCATGGAAACCAGCCGGCGAATGCAGGGCGTGGAGGGATTGTCGTTTGCCGAGTCGAATCTCGACTTCTACCGGCGCCGGACATCCTTTGCGTCGAGCGAGGGGGCCGCCATCGAGCAAACCGTCGTCAATTCGAGTGGAGGGATCGAGGCGACAGCCGTGCGAAACGGCGAGATGCAGCGCCGGTCGTTCCCTAACTCGTTTCGCGGCCACATCAGGGCGGCCGGGTACGAGCACATTCGTTCGCTCAGCCTCATGGGGGAGGCGGAGCGAGTGGCCCAGGAGGCCGTCGACCTCCTCTCCGCGAAGGACTGCCCCAGCGAGGTCACCACGCTTGTACTCAACAGCAATCAGGTCGTGCTCCAGGTGCACGAGTCCGTCGGCCATCCGCTGGAGCTCGATCGGGTGCTTGGCATGGAAGAGGCGTACGCCGGAACGTCGTTCGTGCGGCCCGACGACCGCGGATCGCTTCGGTATGGAAGCGACAAGGTCACGATCACCGCGGATGCCACGCTGCCGGGCGGCCTCGGGAGCTACGGCTTCGACGACGAGGGCGTCCCCGCGCGTGAAGTCGTCCTCATCGAAAACGGCATTTTCCAGAACTTCATCGCCAGCAGGGAGACCGCGGCGACGGTTCCCTCCCCCCTGGCCGGGGCCATGCGGGCCGACGGGTGGCAGAACCTTCCGCTGATCCGCATGACGAACATCAATCTCCTCCCCGGTGAGGGGACGCTCGCCGAAATCATCGGCGACACAGCGGACGGGATCTACATGGACACGAATACGTCGTGGTCGATCGACGACAAGCGGGTGAATTTCCAATTCGGGTGCGAGGTCGCCTGGCGCATCAAGGACGGCAAGCTCACCGAGATGTACAAGAACCCCAACTACACGGGAATCACCACGCAGTTCTGGGGATCCTGCGATGCGGTGGGCGGCCGGGAGGACTGGGTGGTGTGGGGGACGCCGAACTGCGGAAAGGGCCAACCGGGGCAGGTCGCTCGGGTCGGCCACGGCACATCGCCGGCAAGGTTTCGAAGCGTGCAGGTGGGAGTCAAGTAGTGCCCGGACTCATCGGCCAGGATGACGTCCGCGCCATCTGCGACGCTGCAGTGGAGATTTCTGGCCCGGACGGCGTCGAGGTCCTGTTCATGCACGAATGGGGAGGGCTCACCCGGTTCGCGAACTCGTCGATCCACCAGAGCACGTGGAGCGAAGACACCGGGATTCGAGTTCGTGTGATCAGCCAGGGCCGCGTC
This sequence comes from Actinomycetota bacterium, assembly GCA_030777105.1. GTDB lineage: Bacteria > Actinomycetota > UBA4738 > UBA4738 > UBA4738 > JALYGK01. The sequence goes on from JALYGK010000046.1 coordinate 7,747, forward strand.
GGCGTGTCGGCTTCCAACGACTTTTCCAAGGACGGGGCCAGGAAGGCGGCCACCAGTGCCTACGAGATGGCGCAGGTCGTGGCCCCGGACCCCTTGTTCCCCGGACTGGCGCCACAGGCCGACGTACCACAGAAGCCTGAGGCGTTCGACGAGGCGACGGCCTCGACGAGCCCGGAGCAGAGAGCCGAGGGCGTCGCGGCGCTCGTCGGCGCGCTCGGGGACGGGTTCCACGCGGCGGGAGCCTTCAGCACGACGGCGCTGGAAATCGCCCTGGCCAACACGGAGGGCCAGTTCTGCTACTCGCCATACACGCACGCTTCGTTGACCACGGTGGTCTCCGGGGGCGGTGGGTCGGGCGCGAGCGAGGTCGCTGCCGGGCGCATTTCGGAGGTCGACCCTGCCGAGGTGGGAAGCACGGCGTTCCAGAAGGCTCGCGACAGTCGTGAGCCGAGGGACCTGGAACCCGGACGGTACGAGGTCGTTCTCGAACCCCTCGCCGTGGTCACCCTGGTGTCGTTCCTGGCCTACATGGGCGTCAGCGGAAGAGCACTGACCGAAGGCCGGTCACCGTTCAGTGGCAAGGAAGGCCAAAAGGTGGCCGGCGAGAACATCACCATCTTCGACGACGCCCTCTCGCCACTGACGCTCGGGCTGCCCTTCGACTTCGAGGGAACTCCGAAGCGCCGAATCGATCTCATCGAGAACGGCGTGTTCCGAACCGGCGTGTACGACCGGCGCAGCGCGAAGATGGCCGGAACGGAGTCGACGGGCCACGCGCTTCCGCCGCCGAACCCTGAAGGCGCCTTTCCGCTGAACCTCTTCCTGGAGACTGGCGATGCGGCGCTTGAAGACATGATCGGTACGACGAAGCGAGGGCTGTTCGTATCACGCTTCCATTACTCGAACGTGGTGCATCCGATCGAGACCACGATCACCGGCATGACGCGGGATGGGACGTGGTTGATCGAGAACGGCGAGATCGCCTACCCCGTGAAGAACTTTCGGTTCACTCAGTCGATCCTGGAAGCGCTGTCGAGCGTCGAGATGATTGGCCGAGAATCGGTTATCGCGAGCGAGTTCTTCTTCGGCGCGTCTCGCGTTCCCGCGCTCAAGATCTCGAGTTTCAACTTCAGCGGCAAGAGCGACCACTGACGTCTCGTAGCGACTGATGCTCTCGGCCATCGGCCTGTTGGTCGCCGGCACGGTCATCGTCACGGTGGGGGCGGAAGCGGCCATCCGCGCGGCCGGCCGGGTGGCCAAGGCACGAGGGATATCTCCGTTCGTCTTGGGGGCCGTGCTGTTCGGGGTCGACATCGAATCGCTCGGCGCGGCGCTGATCGCGGCGGCACGCGACCAAACATCGATTGCCGCTGGTGAGGCGTTCGGGACCATCGTCTTCCTGTTCGGGGTGGGATTCGGACTGGCTCTCCTCCTGTCCCGCAATCCCGTGGAGGCGCCGAGCAGGCCGATGGTGCTGTGGCCCGCAGCGACGCTCGTGTTGGGCGCTCTCGCTCTGGCCGATGAGCGCGTTTCTCGCTATGAAGCGATTTCGCTCGTCCTTGCCTACGTGCTGTACCTGACGATGGTTCTTCGAGAGCGCCAGCCTGCAGAGGCGATCGGTGAGGACGTGGAACAGGAGGCCGAACACGCGGGCCGGGTCCCTACCGTCCTGTTGCTGATCGGAGGGCTCGCCTTCGTCTACGTCGGAGCGTCCATCATGGTTGAAGGTGGAGTTCGGATCCTCGACCGAACGGAGCTCGCCGCGGGGTTCGTCGGAGCGGCGGTGATCGGCGCGTTGGCCAGCGCCGATGAAGTGCTCTTGGAGGTTCTGCCGATTCGTCGAGGGTTGACGCCGCTTGCGACCGGCAACCTGTTCGGGACCGTGGCGGCGTTCTCCACGTTGGTCCTCGGGCTGGCCGCCCTGGTTCGTCCGCTGACGGTCGACTCAGCGGCGGCTTCCGCGTTCCTTGCGGCGTCGGTCCTCTACACGATCGTGGCGACGGTTTTCCTCGTGAGAGAGCGAGCCGGGAAGCTCGTGGGAGTGGCACTGATTGGGTGCTACGCGGCATGGCTCGCGCTCAGCGCACAGATCTGAGCGGTAGGCTACGGGCATTCCGCACCCACGGAACGGAGGAGCCATGCAGGTCAGCGACGTCATGAGCAGGAACGTGGTTACGGTCACCGCGGACGAGACGTTCGCCGAGGCCGCGAAGGTGCTTCGCGAACACAAGATTTCGTCGGTGATCGTTCAGGGGGAGTCTGGACCGGACGGAATCGTCACCGAGCGCGACGTCGTGAATCTCGTCGCCGAGGGACACGACCCATCCAGCGTGAGAGTGGGCGACCGGATGACGAAAGAGCTGGCCACCGTCGAGTCGAAGAGCGACATCGCCGAGGCCGCGAAGGTGATGGCCGAACGGCGCATTCGGCACCTTCCCGTCGTGGACAGGAGCGAGCTGGTCGGGATCATCTCGATTCGAGACCTCACGTCATGGGCGGTCGAGGAGCTCACCGGCGGCCATGAACTGCCGGACATCGAACGAGGAGCCGCCGCGTTGAGCGCTGCCGTGGAACTGGAACGCCCCGAATAACGCTCATCGGAGGTTGAAGGCCCGCTTGTTCAATTTCGATTCCGTTTTCACGATCTTCTTCGTCATCTGGCTTGCCGCTGTCGCGCTACTCGTCTGGGCAGCTTTGGATGCAGCCACGACGCCCGGAAGAGTGTGGGAGGCTGCGGATCAAGAGAAGATCGTTTGGGTTCTCGTCATCCTGTTCCTTCCGCTCTTCGGCGCCATTGCTTATTTCGTCTCGGTGCGCCCCAAGCTCAGGTCGCATCGAGGCGCCAACGACTGAACTTCGGTTTATCTGTGAGCGCGCCGTCCGGGCGCGAAGTCCAACGGGCGCCAGGCTCACGCCAGCGCGGGACTCGCTTCCTCCGGAACCCCGTCTCTATACGAGACCTTGTTCGTTGCGACCGCCGGAACTCGGATACCCGGCACGACGATCCCGACCAAATTGAGCGGGTCGGCACCAGAGAGGGTCACGGCTTCGCCCGTACGTTGCTGCTTCCGAACGGTTCGCAGTACGTCCACCGCCTCCGGAACTGCGTACTGCTCGCCGCTGAACCCGTTGACAAACCTTCCGCCTCGAATGGTCCCTCGAGCTTCCATGCGTCTCAACGCCCACAGGACCTCGCGCCACGGAACAGTGAAGGTTTCACGAACGAGAAGATCGCGGAAGACCACTCCCCACCGTGCGAGCAGCTGTTCGGCGACCGCTTCGGCCAGTTCATCGGCGTCTTCCGTCGCCTGCGTCGCGGGAACCAACGACCAGCGGCCGGCGGATCGCGAGGCCGATCCTGACCCAGCTCTTCGCAGCCGCGGACGGTGCGGCGCTCGGGCCACTGCTCGGCGGTTCAACAGTGACCGCACCGCTTCGAAGCCATCCGCGGTGACCAGCCCTCGCGCCACCGCGTCCCACAGCGCTTCCTCGATCTCGTGAGGAAGCCGCCGCGTGATCGTCACCAGGTCGGCCGCAAAGAGAGCACCATGGGTCCGCAACGCCTCGAGGATGTCCTCGGTTCGGCCGGGGCCCGGCTCTGGAGGAGTTCGACCGCCCCTCGCCGTCTGGAGCAGCCACGGAAGATCTTCTCGGACGGCCAGCGTGATCGGCGTGGCGGCGGAGGGAGTCATTCCACTCCGACGAGGAACGCCGTCGTCCGCGGGCGCACGGATCGAGAGCCGCGCCCACGTCACATCGCCCGAGAGACAAAGATCGTCGAGCTGCTCGATTCGATAGCCGTCGACTCGAGCGGCCAAGACGCCCCGTTCCCACGCCCCAGCAGCCAGCTCGAAGCCCTGGAGCTGTTCGATGACGGAAAGCACCCCGAGGCGCCCCTCACGTCGCGTGCCGGGCGCAACGTGTTGCCATCGGAGGAGGAACCGCATGAAGTCCTGCGCGGTTATCGGTTCGATCTCCCTTCGAAGCCGCTGTTGCGTGTAGCTGTGAATCCGGGCGAGGAGGCGCCGTGCACAGAACTCCTCGGGCCCATCTGGCGCTGTGAAGTGTCCGCGGAAGGCGAACCCCTCCCCTTCCAGTTGGACCATGGCGATCGCCACGTCGCCCTCGGACAAACCGGAGTGCTCGACCAGGTCCTGCACGGTTGAAGGTCCGAGGAATTCCAGGTGGCCCTTGAGCATCTCGGCGATCGCCGCACTGCGGTCGAGCGGAGCCGGTGCAACGGGAGAACGGTGATCCGGTTCGACGACGGCCTGTGGGAACAGCAGCTCAGCGGCAGGCCTCCGCTCGGTGGTCGACCACAGATCCAGGTCGCCAACCCGAACCATGACGGCGCGTCCGTCTTCCACCAGCTCTTCGAACCATGACTGCCACTGAGCGTTGGGTCTCATGGCCGTCACGGTCATCAGTAGGTCGTGCAGCTCGTCGGCATCTCGGGGCTCGGGCTTCACTTCGTCACGGACTCGCTGGATCGCGTCGGCGTCGAGACGCGCCAGATCGCGGGCTTCGACCGGCAGTCCGCGGCGAAGCTGTATCGCGCGGCTTCGGCGTTCCTCGAGCGGAGCGTCGTCCAAGTAGGTGAACGGCCGGCCGTTGAGGATCTCGTGGGCCAACACGGAAGGCTCCACGGTGTCGCGAGTGACGACCTCGACACGCCCCTCCTCGATGTCACCTATGAGCTTCCGCAGTCCCTCGATGTCCATCGCTTCGCGAAGGCAGTCGTCCAACGTCTGGCGAACCAACGGATGATCCGGGATCTCCATCGGTCCGGGGGCGACGTTCTCCTGGCACGCCGCAAGCGTCGGGAACACGGCCGCCATGAGGTCGTCGGACTCCATTCGCTGGATTGCGGGCGGATTCTTCCGCCCCCCACGCATCCGAAGCACCGCCAGAGATCGATTGAGGTTCCAACGCCACCGGGAGGCAAACATGGGGGAGGTGAGAACCGCCTGGCGAAGCACTTCCTCCACCGTCTTCGACGCGAGGAACTTCGGAACTCGCTCCAACGGGAAGCTGTGCTGAGAACCCAGCGAAAGCAGGATGGCGTCGTCGCTCGCCGCGGCCTGCAACTCGAAGTCGAACGTCACGCAGAATCGTTTTCGAAGCGCGAGACCGAGCCCGCGGTTCAACCGTGCCCCAAAGGGCGAGTGCCCGACCAGCTGCATGCCGCCGCTCTCGTCGAAGAACCGCTCCAAGACCAGCGTCCGCTTGGTGGGGAGCACGCCAAGGGCCGCCAGGCCAGCTCCGAGATAGCGAACGATCGTGTCTGAAGCGGCGTGATCGATTCCCGACTCGCCTTCGAGCCACCGGCGAGCGCCCTCGCTGTCGCCCTTTTCGAGGAACTCGGCCACCTTCGCCCTTAACTCGGACACCTCGTCTGAGAGCTCCTCCGTTCGCCCGGGTGCCTCTCCCAGCCAGAACGGGACGGACGGCGGTGCGCCCTGAGCGTCGACCACACGGACGGTTCCCGGTTCCACGCGACGGATTCGCCAGGACGTGGTCCCCAGAAGGAAGACGTCACCGGCCATGCTCTCGATCGCCCAGTCCTCGTTGACCGTGCCGACGAACGTGTCGTCCGGTTCCGCAACCACTCGAAAGTCGCCGAGCTCCGGAATGGCGCCGCCAGATGTGAGCGCTGCAAGTCGTGCGCCGCGGCGGCCGCGGAGGCGGCCGTTGACCCGGTCCCGATGCAGGTACGCAGCTCGCTTCCCTCGCCCGGTGGTGATGCCCTCGGAGACCAGATCGACGACTTCATCGAAGTCGCCGCGGGAGAGCTCAGCAAACGGCGCGGCGCCCCGAACGAGGTCGAAGAGCCCGTCTTCGGACCAGTCTTCGGCTGCACATTCCGCGACGACCTGCTGCGCGACGATGTCGAGAGGGGCCACCGGCTGAATGATCGCGTCCAGTCGTCCGGCCCGTGCGCCGCGAACAAGCGCCGCGCATTCGACGAGCTCGTCGCGGGACGTCGGGTACAGGATCCCTCGTGGGGTTCCGAAGCGGGTGTGGTTCGACCTTCCAACCCGCTGGAGGAACGTTGCGAAGCTCCGGGGGGAGCCGATCTGGCAGACCAGCTCAACCGGTCCGATGTCGATCCCGAGCTCGAGCGACGCAGTCGCCACGAGGGCGCGCAGATCTCCAGCCCGAAGCCGCGACTCCACCCGCTGCCGACGCTCTCTGGAGAGGCTTCCGTGGTGGGCGGCCACCTGGTCTTCGCCCAGCTCCTCACCGAGCTGGTGTGCGATTCGCTCGGCCATTCGGCGCGTGTTTACGAACACCAACGTGGTCCGGTGGTTCTTCACATGCTCGGCAACACGGTCGAGGATCTCCGCCATCTGCTCCGCCGACGCCACGGCTCCCAATTCGTCGTCCGGGATCTCGAGGGCAAGGTCGAGCGACCGCTGGTGTCCGACGTCGACGATGGAGCAGCGAGGGGAACCGTCACGGTTTGATCGATCTGGTCCGGCTCCGACCAGAAGTCGCGCGATTGCATCAATTGGACGTTGTGTTGCCGAGAGGCCGATCCGCTGGGGACGCGAAGCCGCAACGTGATTGAGTCGCTCCAGCGTGATGGCCAGGTGCGAGCCGCGCTTGTTCCCCGCGACGGCGTGGATCTCATCGAGGATGACGGTCTGCACGCCGCCCAACATCCCTCGCGAACGTTCGGCGGTGAGCAGCAGATACAACGACTCGGGCGTCGTCACGAGGAAGTTCGGAGGACGCCGAAGCATCGCCGCTCGCTCTGAGCTCGCCGTGTCGCCGGTGCGGACGGCCACCCGAATCTGCGCTGACTCCAGCCCTAGTTCTCCGGCCACGGCGGCGATCTCGCGAAGCGGAGCCTCCAGATTCTGGTGGATGTCGACGGCCAGCGCCTTGAGCGGCGACACGTACACGACCTGCGGGCCTTCATCGAGGTGGGCCCCACCCTCGAATGCTCGGTACAGCCGGTCGATACACACCAGGAAGCCAGCGAGGGTCTTGCCGGAGCCGGTCGGAGCGGCGATCAGCGTGTCCCGGCCGGCCGCGATCTCCGGCCAGCCCAGAGCCTGCGGCTTGGTCGGCCCATGCTGAAACCGCCTCTCGAACCAGGCTCGAACGGCAGGATGGAAGGTCCCGATCACCGCTGGGCACTGTAGCGCCCAGGAGTGACAATTCGCTCCTCAGACCGCGGGGCGCCGAGTCCAACGCGCTCCGGACGCGGTACTTAGGTAGGGTGAGCCGCCAGCGCCCCGAAGTCGGGAGGAGGAACTACCGATGAGAGCCAAACACGCGATGGGCCTTGTGGCCGTATTACTTCTCGTCACGGGGGTCGGGTGTCGAGGCCAGCGGGGTACGGGCGAGACAGCGGGGACACCGCCCGCCACAGCAGCCCCCACGCAATCACCCCAAGGCGGCGAGCTCACACTCGGTGGCGAGAACCCGAATGATCACGGCACCAGGCGTGTCGTCGGCCAGGATGAAGAGGACGTCGAGCTCGATGACAACTACTTCGCCCCCACAGTGCTGGAGGGCTCCCCCGGCCAGAGGTTCACCGTTCGCCTGAAGAACGAGGGAGGCATCACTCATACATTCACGATCGACGAGCAGAAGATCGATGAGGAGCTGGAGCCGAACGAAGAGTCGACTCCGACGGTTACCTTTCCGGAGTCCGGGACGGTGATCTTCTACTGCAGGTTCCACCGCGGCCTCGGAATGTTCGGCGGTCTCTCGGTCCAGTGACCGTGTGGGCCCGATTTAGCTTCGGTTCCGCCGAGCGTTTGCCGGGTAAGACACTGGGCGGCGGGAGCTCCCTTCCGCCGATGGACTGCAGAGCCGATCTCGGCACGAACCGGGAGGAGAAGAGATGAACCTAATCTGGTGGCTTCTAGTGGGCCTCATCGCCGGAGCGATCGCTCGGCTCGTCATCCCTGGCAGGGACCCACTTGGGTTCTTCGGCACCATCCTGCTCGGGCTCGTTGGATCGGTCATCGGTGGATTTGTCGCAATCCTTCTGGCAGGTGGGGAGCAGGACTTCAGCCCCGCCGGCCTGATCGGCTCTATCTTGGGCGCGATCGCCGCGTTGCTGATCTGGCGGTGGATCGTCGCCCGGCGCGGCGGCTATACGCGCGGAGGGATGTAAACCTGCTCTGAACCCTGCCGCCGCTAGCTCGCAGCCGTGGCATCCCCCAAATGGAGGATTCGAAAATACGGAGGGTTACGCCGCTAGTCCCCCTTGCCTAGCTTGCGGGGCATCCGTGATCATCCCCGAGAAATAGTCCGAGGGGGACCAAGATGTCCGCAGCAGTTCAGTCGACGCGTCGATCAACGCGAGCGCAGGAGGGTCGGCGGGTCAACGCCGAGTTCTTTCATTGGTTCATCTCACTTACGTGGGCCGGGATTCTCGTAGCGGGACTAGCTTCGCACTGGAGCGAAGCCATCGCTCATCTGCTTGATCTCGCACCGTGGATCGTTCTCCTCGTTATTGCGAATCTGCTTCCGCTCTCCGCCAAACCCTTTGCGGATCTAACAGC
>JALYGK010000047.1 GCA_030777105.1 Actinomycetota bacterium
ACGCACAGCAGCACCCCGTTGGCCAGGCAGGTCTCGCCACCGTCGGTCCAGTGCTTCACGTGGTGGACCTGGCACCATGCGGCCGGGCGGTCGCACCCCGCCCAGCGGCACCGTTTGTCCCTGGCGATCACGGCCCGGCGGATCCCCGCCGGCCACACCGGGGTCTTTCGTCCCACGTCCAGGGGCTCGGATCTCGGCCCGAGCACGATCCGCCTCACCGAGGCGTCGCAGGCAAGGCGCCTGGCGGTCTGGGGGTGAACGGTCGTCCCGTGGTCGAGCTCGGCGGTTCCCTCCTTCAGGCCACGCAGCACCTCCAGGTCCACCGTCACCGTGACCTGGGGGCGATCTCCTCCCACCGTGGGGCGGTCCCCTCCGCCCAGGTACCGCCTGGCCAGCTCCACCAGGGCATCGGCCCGGAGCTGGCGGTGGGTCCGGAGGTCCACCCGGCCGGATGTGATCTCCGAGTCGACGTAGGCCTGGAGGGCGGTCATCACGTACTCGCCGCCTTCGGGATCGAGGTCCCCGCCCATGCGGACCATGCCGGAGGCGGTAGGGCAGATGTCCAGGCGCCGGCGCTCCCTCATCGTCCGTGCCTGGTCAAGGCCGTCGTGTTCGTCCTGGCGATGACGCCAGTCATCCACGGTGCGCCGCAGGTCGCCGATCGGCTTGGTCTTGGCCGCCTCCAGCAGCGTGGAGCCGTTCGCTTCGAAGGCTTCAGGATGCGATTCCCATGCCGCCGTCAGCACGCGAACCGCCGCGGGGGATACATCCCCTTCCTCAAGCGCCGTCCTCGCTTCCGGCAGCGCATCGAGTGCCTCGGCCGTCTTCACCTGCTCTTTGGCGGACCCGCGGGTGAGATTGAACCGGTCGGTCAGCCAGTCGGTGGTGGATAGATAGCCGTCGCGCTTGAACGCCGCTCGTCGCTCGACTTCAGCGAGCCATCGAAGCTTCTTGGCCTCCACCGCCTGGACGATTCTTTGCAGCTCCGAATAGCCCTGGTCGAGGTCTTCGTCACTGACGGTCCCCAGATCGTCCGGATACGCGTTCAGCGTCGAACGAATTCTCTGCTCGCGGTCGCTTCCCGTACTCGAACACACGTTCGTATTGTACGAGGGGGGTCTGACACGGCTTGACGTGCCAAAAGGGAACGCCAGCGCGGGAGGCGCGCTATCCCCTTACTCGGTCGCCGTCCTTGTAGACCGCGTCGATTCGCTCCGCCAGCGTCTTGAAGTCGAACGGGTCGCCCTGAACGACCACGACGTCCGCTCGCTTCCCCGGTTCCAAGGAACCGAGTTCGTCCTCCAACCCCATGAGCTCCGCAGCGGTAAGGGTCGTGGCCTGCAGGGCCTCGCCCGGCGTCATGCCGAGCTCCTCCATGAGCTCGAGCTCGCGAAGGTTCTCGCCATGAGGCGTCACACCGCTATCCGTCCCCATGGCGACTTTGACGCCGGCGGCGATCGCCTTCGAGATCGACTCGCGGTGGATGTCGATGGTTTCGCGCGCTTTCTGCAGGCTCGCTTCGGGGATCTGCGCCCCGCGCTCCGCCGCCAGCAGGACGCCGCCCGGGGCGACCAGCGTCGGGACCAGGTACGTCCCTCGGTCGAGCATGAGCTGGATGGCTTCATCGTCCAGGAAGATGCCGTGCTCGATGGACCGAATTCCGGCGCGGACCGCGGCCTTGATCCCTTCGGCGCCCTGGGCGTGCGCCATGACCCATCGCCCCGCCGCGCTCGCTTCGGCCACCAAGACCTGGAGCTCGTCGTCGCGAAAGTGGGCGTGCCGCGGATCGTCTCGGGGCGAGAGGACGCCCCCCGTCGTCGCGACCTTGATCACGTCGGCGCCGTTTCGAATGAGCTCACGCACCTTTCGCCGCATCTCGTCAGGCCCATCGACGATGGGATGCGGGACTCCCGGGTAGTCGATGTGGAAGTACGGGATCCACGCTCCGCACGGCATCCATTCGTCGCCGTGTCCGCCGGTCTGGCTCAACATGACGATGGAGATCTGCATTCGTGGACCGGGGATGAGCCCGCTCTCCACCGCCTGCTTGATTCCCAGGTCGCTCCCTCCGGCGTCGCGAACCGTGGTGATGCCGACGTCCAGCGTCGCCTTGAGGTTTCGAGCCGCCTCATAGAAGCGGTACGAGAACGGCGACTGGAGCATCCGCATGACGTCGACGTCGGTGTAGAGGGGGTGCGTGTGGCAGTCGAACAATCCGGGAAGGAGGCATCTGCCCGACACGTCGATCGATCGGTCGCCGTCCAACCCCGTTCCGATCTCGGTGATGCGGCCGTCCTCTATCGCGACGTCGGCCCGAGACGTCGTCGCGCTGCGAGCGTCGAACACGTCGCCTCCCGAGAACACCGTTCTCACCGCGCCCACCTCCTCCGAAGCGTGCTCAACGCCGGATGCTCGAGCACGCCGACCAAACGCCTATCGTCAACAACCAGGATCGCCTGCCATTGATGGTCGCCCAGCCGCTCCATGACTGCCTCAACCGTCTCTTCGGGGGTGGCTTCCACCGCTCCAGGCTCCTGGAACGCGTACTCCCCGACCTTACCCTCCGGCAGGGCGTCGCCGACCTCGCGCGAGGACACGAACCCGACCACCCGTCCATCGTCCATGACCGGGAACGCTTCGCCGCCGTGGCCGTCGAGGAATGAGTCGTTCGCCTCTCGAACCGAGAGGTCGGCCGGAATGGCTGGCGGAGGAGCCGTCATGACGTCCCGGAGGGGCGTTCGTACGAACCTCCGGCCGCGAGCGCCCGAAAGCTCCGCGGAGGCCGCCCGGTGGACTTCCCAGCCAATGAGGATGAACCATAGGTCCCAGAGGTCGTTCGAGCGGATCAGAAGCCAGGCACCGAGCACCGCCAGCAGGATCCCAAGTCCCTGTCCGGCCCGCCCCGCCACCATGGTGGCCCCGTAGCGGTTCCCGGTTACCTTCCACACCGCCGAATGAAAGACGCGTCCGCCATCGAGCGGGAGACCGGGAAGGAGGTTGAAGACCGCCAGCGCCAGGTTCCAAATGCCGAGGAGCACGAACAATGCAAGCGGCATGAACCAGAAGTAGGCGGCGAAGAACAGGGCGCCGACGGCTGCACTCGACGCCGGACCGACGACCGTCACGATGAACTCGTCGAATGGCTTCTTGGTCTCCTCGGTGGTGTACGCGCCTCCTCCGAACAGGAACAACCGGATGTGACTCACGGCGATGCCTCGCATCCGCGCGAAGATGGCATGGGCGAGCTCGTGCACCAGGATCGAGCCGATCAACATGACGGCTCCCGCGGCAGCCAGGGCGACCGCACGCACGTCCAGTGGCTCTCCTTCGACCGAGAACACCTGCCACAGATTGAATGCGACCAGACCGGCCAGGATGCCCAGCGAAGCGTCGAGGCGAACCTCGATGCCGCCGATGCGGCCGACACGCCATCCCCCGTTCATCGAGTAATGGTCTCCTTGTCGGTCACCACGTAATCCACGGCCTGGTCCCCGGGCCCGTGAGGGACCTCGGGCAGCAGTTGAAGGTGGTACGCGATGCCGACCCGCGTGGCCTGAGCGGCCAGCCGGTCGAGATAGCGGTCGAAGTTCCCACCGCCGTATCCGATGCGATGGCCAGAGCGATCGAAGGCGAGGCCGGGCGCGATGACGACGTCCACGTCTTTTGGATCGACCGGAGTGCGGTCGGGAGGTTCCTTGGGCCCGTAGGAGGTCGTGACCGGGAGGTCACCCCGCCGCAGCTCTGCGGCCAGCATCTCGGACCCTTCCATGTAGGGGAGGAACACCTTCCGCCCCTCCTCGAGAAGCCGTTCGATGATCGCTCGCGTCGAAACCTCAGAGCCGAACGAGTAGAAGAGGAGGACCGTCTTCGCGCTCCGTATCTCTGGCAGTGAGAACAAGCGTTCCTCGATTCGCTTCGTCATCGCCGGCCTCTCGGCTTCAGGGATGGAATCTCGAAGACCCCGTATTCGCGTTCGGATCGCTTGCTTCTCCGCTTGAAGATCCCCAGGAGGTTGCTCGCCCGTTCGGCCGGACACCGTCGATGGTCGACTCCGATCTCCGCTGCCCTCCTGCCCGGTTCGTTCCTCAATGGGGAGGCCCGGATACGCGGTCCGGGCGGCCACCTTTGCCCGCTTCTTGCTCGTGTATCCCTGATTGCTCTTGAGCTCGACGCCGTCTCCACGGTACAGCCACCGCCAGAGCCCGCCGGCTTCCTTCCACACCTCGACGGAGCCGCCGTCCTCCTCACCCGGGCGTCGGTCATGCCCCGTCTTTGCAATCGTCATGACGTTTCGGTTCGATGAGACGTCGCCGCCGCCGTCGAGGATCGCTCCCCGTCCGGCGTCGGTCGACCGCGGAGAAACGCGGAGAGCGGGACCTCCGTGAACCGCTCCGCTCCGCTCAGGGCCAGCCCACGCATGAGCCGGTAGACGACCAGGCCAACCAGCGGCGGCAAGACGACGACCGCCACTCGGAAGACCCACGTAATCACCAGGACCGAGACGTCGAACATTCTGGCCGCGATGTCGTTGCTCGCCGCCATGAACAGCAGCGCATAGAAGGTGAAGGCTCCGGCCCCGATAGCGGTGCGGATGGGTCGGTCTCGTGGGCGGTCGAGGAGATTGTGTGGTTCGCGGTCGCCGGTGAACCGCTGCTCGATGAACGGCCAAAGGTACAGAACCACGAACGTGATCCCGGGCAGAAGGACGCCCGGAAAGAATGGATTCGGAATGGTGTGCCCGAATGCTTCGACCTCCCACGGCGGAAAGATCCGGAGGGCGCCTTCCACCCACCCCAGGTACCAATCCGGCTGGGCGGCCGACGTGACGGTGGCCGGGTCGAACGGGCCGTACAGCCAGACCGGGTTTATCTGTGCGAGCCCGCCGAGAAAGCCGAGGACGGCGGCGATGGCCAGGAACAGCCCGATCGATTTGATGGCGTAGGTAGGCCAGAGCTTCGACCCGACTACGTTCGTCTCGGTTCTGCCACGCGTCGGGAACTGCGTGTGCTTCTGGTGCCAGACGAGTGCAAGGTGGATCGAGAGCAGCCCCGTGATGACGGCAGGGACGAGGAGGACGTGCATGATGAACAGGCGCGGAATGATGTCGTGCGCCGGGAACTCACCGCCGAAGATCAAGAACGCCAGCCATGTCCCGATAAGCGGAACCGACAGCGCGATGGAGTAGGCGATCCTCAGTCCCGTTCCCGACAGAAGGTCGTCCGGAAGTGAGTACCCCGTGAACCCGTTGAACATCGCCATGATCAGCAGCGTCACGCCGATGATCCAGTTGATCTCCCGCGGCCGGCGGAAGGCGCCGGTGAAGAAGATGCGGGCAAGATGAACGACGACCGCGGCGACGAACACGTTCGCCGCCCAGTGGTGGGTCTGGCGGAACACGAGTCCGGCGCGAACACTGAACGAGAGGTCGACGACTGACGCGTATGCCTCGGACACCCTCGCTCCGACGAGCGGTACGTATTCGCCGGTGTACGTGATGATCCGAGAGCTCGGTACATAGAAGAACGTGAGGTAGATCCCCGTGAGGACGAGAATCGCGAAGCAGTACATCGCGATCTCGCCCAGCATGAAGCTCCAGTGGTCGGGAAAGACCTTGTTGAGCGCCGTCCGAGCCCATGACGTCGCCCCCAGGCGGTCATCGAGCCAGCGGGTGATCCTTCCGACGATCACTCTGGCAAATCCCAGAACGAGGGGCCGACGGGTTCCGAAAATTCGCCGGCGGCGATGAGGAAACCTTCACGGTCGACGGCGAGAGGGAGCTGCGGGAGCGGGCGGGTTGCCGGACCGGCCGTGGGGACGGCGCCTCGACGGGCATCGAAGATCGACTGGTGGCACGGGCAGAACAAGTCTCCGGAGGTCGGCTCGTAGAGCCCAACCGGACAACCGGCGTGGGTGCAAATCTTCGAATACGCCACGTTCCCATCGGGTGACCAGCCCTCGCGGCCGGGCACCGGCACGAAATCGGCCTGGTTCACTCGGATGAGAACCGCCTGGGCGTCGGCGGCATCCGTGCGACCTTCAGGGAAGACCGTGATCACCCCTCCAGGGAGAACGTCGCCGACTCTCACGGGCAGGCCGTTTTCTCCGACGACGCGCGTGCCGACAGCCCACGGGGTGTTGAACAGCGCTCGTCCCGGGCTCGGCCCGAGCGAGCGCACCGGGAAGAACAGGGCGACGCCCAATGCACCGAGCGCCGTCCACAGCATCTTCGAAAGGAACTTTCGTCGGCCGATGAGGCGGCCGCCCGCTGAGGCCTCCTCCACGAACATCTCGCGTTGCTCGGCCGCTGACGCCAGCGTTTCCCGCTCCTGAACGTAGTCGCCACCCGGCAAGAAGAGCTTGGCCCACATCACGAACCCGTAGGCGAGGCCGCCCAGTGAAACACCGATGAGGGCGCCTTCGATCTGTGGCTGTCCCCCAAGCGCGTAGACGACGGCGAGCCCGAGCGAAGCGATGGCCGAGAGCCCGAACGCGACACCGATGGAGGATCCCGTCCCGCGAGGCGGCACGTGCGATTCGCTCATTCGCGTCCACCGATCCATGCAATGACGACGATGAGCGCGAGGAGCCCCACCGCCCATGCCACGAACCCCTCGGCGACGGGACCAATCCGGCCAAGGCCCAGTCCTCCCCGATCGCCACCGACCTGGAGGAAGTTGATGTACGCCGCAATGGAATTCACGTCGTGGTCGTCGAAGCGCTCCGGGCCGAACCTCGGCATGTTTCCGCTGTAGAGCCCGGCGCCCCCCAGCCGCATCGCCTCGGCCACCTCCACCGGCGTGGACCTCAGCACGGAGGGAGCGAGGAGCCCCTGGGTCATCGCTCCGCCGGTCCCCGTGCTCCCGTGACAGGCCGCGCAGTTCTGCTCGTACAGAGTGAGGCCGACCGAAACGTCGCCGGCTTCGGGGTCCACCGTCGGGATCCCCGGCCCGGTCACGAGGGACGAGACGTAGTCGACGATGGCGGCGATCTCGTCGGGCGAATAGCTTGGTGCTCGCCTCTCGGGGTTATCGACCTGCGCAGGAATCGGCATGCGTCCGGTGATCAGCATGAAGTGGGTCGACGCTGCGCCGGTTCCCTCCAGCGGGGGCCCTCGGTCCGTCCCCTCAGCCGTTCCCCCATGGCACCAGGCGCAGTCCTGCATATAGAGGAAACGCCCGGTGTCGCCCTGGACCTGTGCCGGCGCGGCTGGAGCACCAACGGCGGGCATCAGCGCCCCGAAAAGCCCGCCCCCCAGCCCAACGGCGCCGACCGCGAGGATCTTACGAAACGGCAGCCGCGAAAGCATCACTCGAGGGTGAACAGGTAGGCGGCAATATCCCGAGCCTCTTCGCGCGTGACGCCCAGGTTCGGCATGGCGGTGCCCGGCTCGACTGCCTGGGGGTTCATGATCCAAAGGATCAGGTTCTCCGCGTTGTTCGGCAGCTGTCCCGCGATGTAACCCCGTTCACTCCAGTGAATGAGTGGCGGCCCGACCTTTCCGTCGGCTTCCGGCACTCCCGGGATGGTGTGGCACCCGCCGCATCCGTACCGTTCGATCACGGCAACTCCTCGGGCCGGGTTTCCCTCCGGAACTTCTGGGGGAGGCGTTTCGGAGGGCCCCGTTGCGCACGCCGCCGCGACGACCGCGCCGACGAAGGTTGCCAGGATGATCAGGGAGCGTGGTCGCCAAAAACCGTTTCTCATGCTTCCACCCGAACTGGACGGCCCCCAGCGCGCTCCCGGCGAACCGCCTCCTCCTCGACGGAACGAAGCCATCGAACGAAGAGCGTCCCGGCGGCGAGCAGGTACACCGCGGCGGCGGGGATCCACATGATGAGCCCGGCAATCTGCTGGTCCTGCAAGGCCGACCCGCCATGTCCGGACGCCGCTTCGACGTAGATCCCATAGAGCGGTGAGGCCGAGAACGTCAGGAGGGCCCCCAGCATGGAGCTCTGGATCCCGGCAGTGAACACGTACAGGACGTCGTGCCCGGCAGCGAGCCGGCGACGCCCCGGGTCGATGACGACCCACCAGAACAGGAGGCTCGTTCCGAGGAAGGTCGTGTGCTCCAGGATATGGACGGCGTCGTTCTGAACCGCTGCCTCATAGAGCCATGGAGCATGCCATGACCAGAGCGCAATAACGGAAAGGACCCATACGACGAGCGGTTGCGTGAGGAAGCCACGAATGACACGTACGAGCTTGATTCGTCCGAATCGGTGGAGCCGTTGTCGCCACCGCAGGGGGAGCGCCAACAGGAGCGGGACCGCTGGCGCGCCCAAGACGAGCAACGGGGCCGCCACCAACATCAGGAGGAGGTGTTGACCCATGTGGGAGGAGAGGAGCTCCGCGCTCAGGGAATCCAGGGGAGAGACCAGAGCCGCAATCAGGGCCATGACTCCGCCGCCGAAGGCTGCGGGCGCCCACACGGCCATCACCGTTCGTCCGGGCCGTCGAGTGAGTCTTCGGATACCGATCGCGTATCCCGCTCCCAAAGCGACCACCGGGATCACGATGATCGGGTCGAAGTTCCACCCGGCCGAGTGCGCGGTCATGGTGACGGAAGGCATTGAGGCAGGACCAACGACGGAAGAATGCCGAATGAAATGAGAACCGCGTAGAGGACGCTGGAGGCCACACCGACGTACGCCATAGCCATCGCGCGGTCATGCGAAGCGCCGTCCGAGTCGCGTTTCAATTCGCCGAGCGCTCTGAAAACGAGCAGGCCGGCGCCGACGGTCGCGGCGAGGAGCACGAACGACTGGATCAGCGCCCAGGCGTGGAGGCTCAGCCCCAGGATCGCTTTGGTCCTCATTCCAGGGGCGCAGCCAAGCTCGTAGATCAGGTCGCCCACGACGACCTGTGTTAGCCAGGCGAGCGGCGGCACCAACACGCCGGCCCACAACGGAATCGAGCGCGTGCTTCGAGGGTCCATGGCGTTTCGGCGCGCGCTGGCGGCTGCTGGAGCCATCACGGCCAGACGTATGGGGAGAGATACAGGGTGCCGAGGATGAACACCCACACCACGTCCACGAAGTGCCAGTAAAGGGCGACGTTCTCGACGGCCAGGTGGCGCTCGGCGGTGAACCGCCCCCGCCACGCGTATACCTGAAGCCACAGGGTCATCAGCAGCCCGACCGCTACGTGAACGCCGTGAAACCCCGTGATCGTGAAGAAGAGGGAACCGTACGCATGAGTCCGCGGCGTGAACTCCTCGGTCAGGATCGCCTGGTACTCGATGCCCTGAAGAACGAGGAACGCCGCGCCCATCACGAACGTGAGGAATAGTCCGAGTTTCAACCGCCAGACCTTCCCCTTTCGGATCCCCGTGTCGGCCCAGTGCATCGGACCACTCGAGAGGAGAAGGATGGGCGTCATGATCGCGACGAGGAAAAGGTCCGGCTTCCGGATTCCGGGGGGTGGCCACTGGGGCGCGTTCTGGAACCGCAGGTACAGATAGCTGAACAGCAGGACGGCGAAGAGCATCGCCTCGGTCAAGATCAGCATCACCATGCCCCAGAACCCGGTGGTCCGGCCACCGGAGACGCCGACCGGGTGCGTGGGGAGTTCGGGGCGAGCCGGCGCTTCCGTGGTGCTCATTGCTGATCGCTCCTCGTCCAGGCAAGCATCGCGGCGAGGAGGATCACCCCACCGGCCACGGCGACCCCCCAGACCCTCGTGAGAAGTCCGGTGAAGATCAGCGCGATCCCGAACGCCGAGACGATCGGGACGTACGAACCATGCGGCATCGGAATGACGGTTTCTGGCTCGGCGTCGAGGACGGTCGTACCGATGGTCTCGTGGCCCTCCGCCAGCGTTCGTCGCGGATCGTGGATGCGTTCGGTCAGCTGGTGAAGCTCCGGCTGGTCCCAGAGCGGTTCGCGGCTCCTGACCGTGGGGATCTGGAGGAAGTTGTAGTCGGGTGGAGGAGAGGTTGTCGCCCACTCGAGCGTCTCACCCCGCCATGGATCGGGCCCTGCGATCTGGCCGCGTCGCTGGGTGAAGAAGAAGTTCACGACCGTCACGAGGATGCCTGCCGTGAGCACGTAGGCGCCGATGGTCTCCACAAAGTTGTAGACGTCCCACCCGAGCCCGGGCTGATACGTGTAGATGCGCCGAGGCATCCCCAGCAGCCCCACGATGTGCATCGGGAAGAACGTCAGATTGAAGCCGATGAAGATCAACCAGAACGAGATCTTCCCGAGCCGCTCGTCCAGTAGCCGCCCGTAGATCTTCGGCCACCAGTAATAGAAGGCGCCGAAGATCGGAAAGACCACTCCCCCGAAGAGGACGTAGTGGAAATGGGCAACGACGAAGTAGGAGTCCGTGATCTGCTGGTCGAATGGGATAGCGGCGAACATCACTCCGGTGACCCCGCCCACCACGAACAAGAAGATGAACGCCAGGACGAAGAGAAGGGCCGTGCTGTAGACGGGCCTTCCACCGATGAACGTGGCGGTCCAGGCAAAGATCTGGACTCCGCTGGGAATGGTGATCACCAGGCTTGCCGCGGCGAAAAACGTCATGGCGACGTTTGGCAGCCCCACCGCGAACATGTGGTGCACCCATACCCCGAACCCGATGACGCCGATGGTCACCGTGGAAAGAGCGACCCAGATGTATCCGACCATCGGGCGTCGCGAGAAGACGGGAACGATCTGCGAGACGATTCCGGCGCCGGGCAGAAAGATGATGTAGACGTCCGGATGCCCGAAGATCCAGAACAGGTGCTGCCAGAGGAGCACGTTTCCGCCGCGCGCCGGATCGAAGAAGTGGAATCCGAAGGCCCGGTCGAGATAGAGCTGCGCGTTCGCCACGGTGAGCGCCGGGAGGGCGAAGATCACCAAGAACGACGTCGCCAGGATCGCCCAGCAGAACAGCGGCATCCGGCTGACCGTCATGCCGGGTGCACGCAGCTTGAAGATCGTAACGATGAAGTTTGCGGCGCCTGCAGTCGTCGAGATTCCGAGGAAGGTGAGCCCGAGGGTGTAGAAGTCGGCGTGGAGCCCGGGGGTGAATTCCTCTGAAGAGAACGGCGGGTAATTGAACCAGCCGTTGTTCGGCGCCTCCCCGATGAGGAAGCTCGAGTTCATGAAGATCCCGGCGAAGAGGAACACCCAGTAGCCGAACGCATTGAGGCGGGGGAAGGCCATATCGCGCGCCCCGATCATGAGCGGCACGAAGTAGTTGCCGAAGCCGAAAAGCATGGGTGTGATGAAGAAAAAGATCATCGTGATGCCGTGCATGGAGAAGAGCTGGTTGAAGGTCTCCGGGCCGACCAGCGTCGTCGCCGGCTCCGCCAGCTGAGCGCGCAGAATCAGCGCTTCGATTCCGCCCAGGATGAAGAAGACGAAGGACGTGTAGATGTAGCGCTTGCCAATCCTCTTGTGGTCGACGGTGTCAAGGAAAGAACCAAGGCCGGGCACCTCCCCCCAGATGTGCTCCAGCCGTTCTCCAACCCGTTCGGCGACGCTAAGCGCCATCAGCTACTCCCCGACCGTTCATTTCAGGCTCTGCAGGTAGGCGATGAGCGCCTGGAGCTCGTGCGCGCCCACCTGGATCGGCGGCATCAAGTTGCCGGGCTTGATCGACTGAGAATCGACGATCCACCCGCCGAGGTACCCCGGCCGGTTCGGAACGGCTCCGGCACCGATCGTCAGCCGGCTCCCGAAATTCGTGAGGTCGGGTCCCACCGTCCCGGTCGCCGGGGTGCCGCGGATGGTGTGGCACGTGGCGCACGTGCCGGTCACGAAGAGCGACCGGCCGCGCTCGAGCAGAGGATCGGTGGGCTCAGGTGGGATCGACGCGTGTTCCGCAAGCCACTGCTGGAAGGCCGCCTCCGGATGAGCGATGACGAAGAACGCCATGTTGGCATGCTGGATCCCGCAGTACTCGGCGCATTGCCCGCGGTACACACCTGGCCGTTCGGCCTCGAGCCACATGGTGTTCACCTTGCCGGTGATCATGTCGGTCTTTCCGGCGAGCTGAGGAACCCAGAAGCTGTGGATGACGCCGTTGGTGGTGAGACGGAGGCGGACCGGCTGTCCGACGGGGATATGGACTTCGTTGGCGGAGACGATTCGGTGTTGCGGATAGCGGACCTCCCACCACCAGAGCCGGCCGACGACGTCGACGGTGAGGGCAGGAGGGCGCGGCGGTTCGGCCAGGAGGTCCACGTCTCGGAGCGTCAGGAGCCACAAAACGAACAGGATGAGGAGGGGGCCGACCACTCCGCCGAACAACAGGAGGCGCCCCTCCCACCTTCGCGTTGATGTCGGTTCTTCGGTCTCAGCGCCATCGTCGCCGCTTCGCCGTCGTCTGCGGACCATTCCGACGACGAGCAGAGCTCCGACGAAAGCCACAACGGCCACGCTGACCCAGAACATGAACCACCAGATTCCGGCGATCCGCTCGGCCACCGGTCCTCGCGGCTGCAGCGTCGATGGAGCACTCGGGGAGCACGCTGTTAGTACGGTTACGGTAAGGGCCGCAAGGAGACCGAACCGACGCGTTCGCCGCCCCAATCCTTCCCGACTCCTTCTCTAGAACCGGCTACGGGGAACTCGATGTGGCCGATGCGAGGCTTCAACTTATCCCTGTTTTCGCGCGACGGCTCGGGCGAGCTCGGCCTTGTTCATACGAGACCGTGCGGAGACCCCGGCGCGTTTCGCCCGTTCATAGAGTTCCGCCTTCGTGTTGCCCCACACGTCAACGCCTCCGGCTGTTCCCTTCGCGCTGTGTCGGGCGGCTCTCCCACGCTGTTTCGCCTGCGCGTCTGATGGGCCCTTCCGTTCCTTCTTCTCCCAATGGTCGCCAACCTTCTCGAAGGAGTGCTTGAGCGCGCTGTACGCCGTACGGTGTGCTCGTTCCTCGCTTTGGTACTGGTCGTGAGCACTATCGAGCGCTTTGGCGAACGTCCTCTGCGCCTTCTTCGGCGACCGTTGGACGGTGGCCGGGAGGTCTTCCTTCTTCGTCTTCGGCATGTCTTCCGTCCCTCTTGTGCTCCTGGTATATGAAGTTCAGGTTCGCTCGTCGCTTCTCCTTTCAGGACCGATCGACGCTTGGCCGTGCATATACATCCGCATCCGTCCATAGAGAAGCCGTAGCCGGCCCGAGGCGGGCCAGTTCGTCGATTGTGAGGCTCGTCAGCTTCTCGATTCGGTTCGTACCTTCCCGTGTGAGACTGAGGCGCACGACGCGGCCGTCGTTTGGATCGGCGGTTCTTCGTACGAGACCTGCGCGTTCGGCTCGATCGACGAGCTCGACGGCACTGTGGTGGCGAAGGAGGAGGTAGTCCGCGGCCTCTCCGATGGTCGGTCCTCTATCGCCCGGATGACCGCGGATCGCCAATAACAATTGATGTTGTGCCGGTGTCAACCCAGCAGCACCGGCCTGTTGCTCACTCCACCGCAAAAAGCGTCGAAGGCTGGTTCGGAACCGCAGGAGTTGCTCGTAGTCCGTGTCCCTGAGTTTTTTGGCCACGTGTCCGCTCGTCTTTCGAGAAGCTACATCATGCCCATGTTCACCACAGTAGGCGCGCCCCCAGTCCGGTCAAGCAACCGCTCCGCTCTAACTCGAGCCTCGCCGGACGCCGGCGGAGCTCTTCTCTCCGCGCTCTCGCTTTCATTGGTCCTCCTCTGAGCGGATGCGTACCCTCCACGATATCTCGCCTCACGATATATTTCAAAACGTGTGTTGCTCGGATCAGAACCCCTTCTAGGCGCGAAATAGGGAGCGCCAGCCACCCCCGAACCTCTGAGGCTCGCTGCCGCCCGGCGGGGTCAATACCAAAAGGAGGCCCGCCGATAGAGCTTCCGATACTGCGGCCGGTCCTTCAGCAGGGAGCACGAGTGGCACGACCGCAATCCAGAGAGCAATGGGGACGATGGCCCATCGAAGGGATCGCAGTAC
>JALYGK010000048.1 GCA_030777105.1 Actinomycetota bacterium
CACCAGCATCAGGCAGAAGTAGAAGATCAACGACACCTTCAGCACGGACCACGGGTCCACCCTGCGGATGGTGAGTTCGGCGGAACGAGTCCCTGGACGGCCGTCTTCGGTCCGGGTCCTCGCCTCCTCGGTCGTAAATGCAGTTCTCATCCCTTCACCACTCCCACTGGTCGGAGGCGGGCAACGGTCCTCGAAAGGCCCGCCCCTTCGCAGGCCAGGACCACTTCAGACACGTCTTTGTACGCGTACGGGGCCTCCTCGGCAAGTAACTTCGGTTGCGACACCGTAACGGCAATTCCGTGCCCTTCCAGTTCTCTCACCAGCTGCTGTCCGGACATCACCTTCTTCGCTTTCGTCCTGGACATCGCTCGTCCGGCACCGTGGCACGTCGACGAAAACGACTTTGCCGCGGCCTCGTTGGTTCCGACCAGAACATACGATTCGCTTCCCATGCTCCCCGGGATCAGCACCGGCTGCCCGACCTCTCGATAGGGACCCGGGAGCTCCGGGTGACCAGGACCGAACGCCCGGGTCGCGCCCTTGCGATGAACGCAGAACGTCCGTACCCGGCCGTCGACCTCGAACTCCTCCAACTTCGCCAGGTTGTGGGAGACGTCGTAGACGGTGGGCATTGGAAACGCGGTTCCCGAACCGTTGAAGACGGGTCCGAACGCCTTCCGAACGGCGTCCCCCAGAACATGGCGGTTGGCGCGAGCGAAGTTCGCCGCCGCGGCCATCGCGCCGAAATATCGCTCGGCCACTCGATGCGTGACCGGCACACTGGCGAGCTGCCGGTCCGGAACCTCGATGCCGAGCTCGCGACTCACCGAGTCGACGTCCCTGAGGTGGTCGGTGCAGACCTGGTGTCCCAATCCGCGCGAGCCCGAGTGAAGCATCACGCACACCTGTCCGCGCCGAAGGCCGAACGCGCCGGCGGCCGCTTCATCGCGGATCTCCTCGACGACCTGTATTTCCAGGAAGTGATTCCCGGCGCCGAGGCTTCCGAGTTGGTCGGCGGCGCGCTGGCGGGCTCGGTCGGACACGAACTCGGGCCTTGCGGCTTCGAGCACGCCGTGGTCCTCGCAGAACTGCGCGTCGTCCTCGGTCCCGATCCCGATGCTGAGTGGGTACTGGACCCCTTCGCGCAAGAGTCGGTCCATCTCGGCTCCCCTGAGCTCCAGTCGCCCGCCCTTTCCGGTACCGCGTGGTACACCACGAGCGAGCGACGTCATCAGTTCGGGCATTCGGGGCCGGACGTCTCGTTCCCAATCCAGCTCGGAGCGAAGAAGCCGGATGCCACAGGAGATGTCGAACCCGACGCCGCCGGGCGAGACCACGCCGTCCGCGTCGACGTCGGTGGCCGCCACACCCCCGATGGGGAATCCGTACCCCCAATGGATATCCGGCATCGCGTAGGAGGCCTTCACGATTCCGGGCAGCGTGGCCACGTTGGCGACCTGCTCGATGGCGCGGTCCTCAACGGCCTTCTCTATCAGGCTCTCGGTGGCGAATACGACACCCGGCACCCGCATCCCGGGAACCGCACCCACTGGAATGCGCCATTCGTTCGTGGCGATGCGTTCCGGTTGCGTCAAACCCGAGCTAGACATCGAAGTAGACAGTAGCCTCCCAGCCGTCGGTGCCTTCGTGAACCGACAACTGGTGGTAGGTAGTCGCCTTCAACTCCGTGCCCTCTCGATCGCAAGGAGCCGGCGTCCACGTGATCGTCGCCACAAGGAACGTTTCTCGCTCGAACTGGATCTTGATGTCAGAAACACACGACTGATAGCGGTCGACCAGGTAAATCAACTCGTCGAGAAGGCTCACCAAGAGAGCTTCCCGATCGGCCGCTTCGACGACGACCTCTTCTTGGTCATGTCCCCCCTCACTCGCAGCGTCAAGGATCTCGAGAGTGCCCCGGCACGCGTTCTCGAAGAGCTTCTCGACGGTCTCCCCATAAGCCCGAAGGCCGATGTCTGCGGTGTGCTCGAGCACTTCGAACGGTGGCCGGTCGGCCTGGCTCATGCGCTGGTCGGAACGCTCCTTGCGGTCAGGCCGGCGGCGGACCGGGCGGAGGACCCGAAGGGACATCGCCGTCACGCGTGTTCCCGAAGTCGATCACCGCGGTGCGCAGGTCGGTCATGTCCATGAGCCCGTACTTGCCACCGACCCTGCCCCATCCCGTTCGAGTGCCGGACGCGCCACCGAAGGGCTCGAGTGCCTCCCAGTAGTCGGTGGTGTCGTTCACCACGACGTTGCCGGCGCGGAGCCGGTCGATAAACGTGAACGCGCGCCGGAGACTCGAGGTGAAGACGGCTGCCTGCAGGCCAAGCGGCGAGTCGTTCGCCAGCCGGATCGCCTCCTCGTCGTCGCGGAACGTCGTCACGGGGACGATCGGCCCGAACGACTCCTCGCGGAACAGCAACGTGTCGGTGGGGACCCGGTCCGCAACCGTAAGCTCGTAGTAGAGATTCGTCGGGAAGCCGGGCGCCCGGCCGCCGCCGGCCAGGATCTCGACGCCGCGGTCCCGTGCGTCGGCGACGTGGCGGTCCATCTTCGCCGCAACGGGCTCGTTGTTGAGCGGGCCCATCGTCGTCTCGGCGTCGAGCGGGTTGCCGAGCACCGTCGACGCCGCCTCTTTGAGCAGCAGCTCGACGAACTCGTCGTGCACCGTTTCCGCAACCAGGGTGCGCTCGGTGGCGACACAGCACTGGCCGGCCACGTACGTCGCGCCGAACGCGGCCATCGCCGCCGCCGATGCCATGTTCGCGTCGTCGAGGACGATGACCGGACCATTGCCCGAGGCCTCGATCAGGGTTCTCTTCAGACCGGCCGTCCGCACGATCGCCTCGGCGGTGTCGGCCGATCCGACGAACCCGATCGCGTCGACCCCCGGGTGACCGACCAACGCGCGGCCAGTCTCGGCCTCCCCGAACACGAGCGACACGGCGCCGGTCGGGAATCCCGCCTCTTCCAGGATCTCGACCATGCGGGCTCCGACGAGCGGCGTGAACTCCGACGGCTTGAACACGAGCGAATTCCCCCCGGCGAGCGCGGGCGCAATCAACTCCGAGGGAATGACGAACGGGAAGTTCCACGGCGTGATGACGGCGTAAACGCCGTTGGGCTTGCGGAACGTGAACATCTTCTTGTTCGGGTCCTGTGAGGGGAGGACTGCGGTCTCCAGCCGCTTCACGTCCTCCGCGGCGACACGGAAGTTCTCCGCCGCCTCATCGACCTCCGGCTCCGCTTCGGCGCGAAGCGGCTTCCCCTGTTCGAGCGCGATCAATCTCGCCAGCTCGTTCTTTCGCGCCTCGATGAGATCGGCGGCGCGATGGAGATGGCGCGCCCGCTCGAAAACCGCCATGCGGTCCATCGCCTCGGCGCCTTCTCGGGCGCCCCGCACGGCCGCATCGACGTCCTCCGGGGTCGAAACCGGGACGCTCCCCAGGGCTTCGCCGGTCGCGGGGCTCCGCACGTCGATGGTGTCCCCGGCCCGGCCGCCGGTCCACCGGCCGGCGACGAACATCTGATTCGGCATTTCCGGTCCTCCTGGAGACGGTCGCCTCACGGTGACAGAGGCGACCCTATACGTCTGCAGCCTCATTGCGGCGGCCGACCTCTACTCTTTCTCCGGTGGCCGTACCCGAGACACGAGGCACGCCTTCCGAAGAGCCAAGAGTCGAACTGCCCGGCGCCGGGCAGGCGCTGTCGGATGCGATCCGCATCGTCAGGTCAGCGCTCTCCACGACATCTTCGAACGACCCTGGCTTGTTCGGGCCCACGAGCGTCGCCTGGCGCATCCATCGGGACCCCGCGTTCGGCGTTGGCGGCATCGCGGCGCTGTTCCACGAGGCCCTGCACCCCGTCGCCATGGCCGCGGTCGACCAGCACAGCGACTTCAGCCACAACGCGTGGGTCCGGCTGTGGAGCACGACAGAGTGGATGTTCACCGTGATCTTCGGGAGTACGGCCGCCGCGCAGGCAGCCGGCGCGCGGGTCCGCCAGTTGCACGAACGGATCACGGGGACGGATCCGGTGACCGGGCGGTCGTACCGCGCCGACGATCCGGATTTGCTGCTGTGGATCCATGCCGTGAGCGTCGACTACTCGCTTCGCGCCTACGAGGAGTACGCGTACCCGCTGTCGCCACAGGACGGCGATCAGTTCGTCCGCGAGATGAAGGTTCAGGCGCGACTGGTCGCGCTGGACGAGAACGCCGCCCCGTCGTCCGTGGCGGAGCTTCGGACGTACCTGGCGAGCATGAGGCCGCAGCTGCGCATGACGGATTCGGCGTACGGGTTTTTCAGGGCGTTCCTCAACGCCAGGATGCCGGCCTCCATGCGACCGATCTGGCTGCTCCACCTAGTGGGGATCGTCGCGTTGTTGCCTCCAGAAGTTCGGCGGCTGTATGACGCGCCGTGGTGGATACCGACTGGACCGCTCACCCGCCAAGCGGTGCGCCTGGCATTCCGGATGCTGAATCTCGGGTATCCGGCCTTCAAATCGATCCGTCAGATTCGCCGGCGCCTGGACCGGCTGGAGCGAGCGGCTATTCGGCCTGCGTGATCATGACCGGAGCGACGGCGGCCACCGAACGGCCTTTCTCCAGCCGCATGACGCGCACGCCCTGCGTGGCGCGGCCGGCCTTGCGGACCTGGGAAGCGGGGACTCGGATGACCACGCCGTCACTGGCAATGACCAGGATGTCCTGGTCCTTGCGAATGGGGAACGCGCCCGCCAGGACGCCAACTCGCTGAGTGAGAAGAGCCGTCTTCACTCCGTACCCCCCACGGCCCTTCCGCGGGTATTCGTGGAAGTCGGTTCTCTTCCCGTAGCCGTTGTTGGTCACGGTGAGCAAGCCATCGCCCTGGGCGGTGGAGACCATGGCGATGACCTCGTCGCGTTCGCGGAGCTTCATTCCGACCACGCCACTCGTCTGGCGTCCCATCGGACGAACGCTGCCCTCCGAGAACCGAATGGCCTGCCCGAGCTTCGACACGAGGATGAGGTCGTGCTTCCCTTCAGCGAGGATCGTCCCGATGAGCTCGTCGCCCGGCCTCAGGGCGATGGCGGCCAGCCCGCTTCGGGCTGAGTCGTATTCGGCCAGCGTGGTCTTTTTCACCATGCCCTTCTTCGTGGCAAAGACCAGGAACTTGCCCGTCTCGTAGTCCTTCACGTCGATCACCGAAGCGATCCGCTCGTCGGCGCTGAACCCCATCCCGGGGAGGTTCGCCACGTACGTGCCGCGGCCCGTGCGCGACGCTTCGGGAACCTCGTGGACCTTGGTTCGGTACACCTTGCCCTTGTTGGTAAACACCAGGAGCCAGTGGTGTGTGGTCGTGGTGAAGACGTGGGCGATGATGTCGTCCTGCTTGAGGTTCGCCCCGATGACCCCTCGGCCTCCCCGTCCCTGTCGGCGATAGGTCTCGATCGGCAACCGCTTCACATAGCCGGCTCGCGTTACGGTGATCACGACGTCGGACTCCTGGATGAGGTCCTCGACGTCGAACTCGCCTTCGTCCGCCTTGAGCTCGGTCCGGCGCTTGTCGGCGAACCGTTGCCTGATGTCGAGGAGCTCGTCCTTGACCACGCCGCGAATGGCCTTCGGGCTCTTCAGCAGCGCCTTGAGGCGCTTGATGGTCGCCAGCAGCTCCTTGTGCTCGTCTTCGAGCCTCTGGCGCTCCAGTTTGGTCAGCCGGCGCAGCGGCATGTCCAGGATGTAGTTCGCCTGGATCTCGGAGAGCTTGAAGCGCTGCATCAACTTGGTCCGGGCCTCTTCGGAATCCGCCGCTCCGCGAATGATTCGAATCACCGCATCGATGTTTTGGAGGGCGATGAGCAGGCCCTGGACAATGTGGTCTCGCTCTTCCGCCTTGCGAAGCTCGAATCGGCTCCGCCGCGTGACCACCTCGACCTGGTGGTTGATGTAGTGCTGGACGACCTGCCGAAGGTTGAGGGTGCGCGGGACCCCGTCGACCAGCGCCAGCAGGTTCACTCCGAAGTTCTCCTGGAGCTGCGTGAATTTGTAGAGGCGGTTCAGGACGATGTGAGGATTGGCGCCGCGCCGAAGTTCGACCACGAGCCGCATGCCGGCCCTGCTGGATTCGTCCTTCAAGTCGGCGATGTCGGTGATCCGCCGGGTCTGAACGAGTTGCGCGATCTTCTCCGCCAAGCGCGCCTTGTTGACCATGTACGGAAGCTCGGTGACGACGATCCGCTGCCGTCCGTTCCGCCCTTCTTCGATCTGGATGCGGCCGCGCATCTTGATGGACCCGCGTCCGGTCTTGTACGCGTCCCGAATTCCTTCCTTCCCGATGATCAGCCCCGCGGTGGGGAAGTCGGGGCCCTTGATCTTTTTCGTAAGGTCGCCGAGCGAGAGGTCGGGGTCGTCGATCATGGCCACGACGCCGTCGATCACCTCACCGAGGTTGTGGGGCGGGATGTTGGTGGCCATCCCGACGGCGATTCCTTGCGACCCGTTCACCAACAGGTTCGGGAAGCGCGCGGGGAGGACGACGGGCTCCTGTTCGTATCCGTCGAAGTTCGGGATGAAGTCGGCGGTTTCCTTGTCGATGTCGCGCAGCATCTCCATGGCGAGCCGTGACAACCGCGCCTCGGTGTAGCGCATTGCTCCGGCCGGATCGCCGTCGACGGAGCCGAAGTTTCCCTGCGGATCGATGAGCGGATAGCGCATCGAGAACTCCTGCGCCATCCGAACCAGCGCGTCGTACACGGCCTGGTCGCTGTGGGGGTGGTACTTCTTGATGACGTCGCCGACCACGGCCGCCGACTTCCTCCTCGGACGGTCGGGCGCAAGTCCCGCCTCCAGCATCGCGAACAGGATTCGTCGGTGAACCGGTTTCAACCCGTCGCGTGCATCTGGGAGGGCTCGCGACACGATGACCGACATCGCGTAGTCGAGGAAAGAGGACTGGATCTCCTCCTCGATGACGACCGGTTCGACGCGTTCGATCGCTGTTGCCACGCGCGGTCAGACCACCTGCCGATGTGCCCTACACGTCAAGGAACGCTTCCTTGGCGTTCTTCT
>JALYGK010000049.1 GCA_030777105.1 Actinomycetota bacterium
TCTCGATACCTCACTGCGCAGAGGTGGCCGCGTCGGTTCCTGTGGCTCGGTTTGACATCGGCGGCGTGGGGACAGGTCGCTGCGGCGAACCTCAGCGACGGCCTGGTGATCGCCACGACGGCGCTCGGCGCGTTCGTCCTGGCCAGGTCGATCCGCGACATCCGGAGAGGGGATCGAAGCGGCGGGGAGGCGATGCTTCGGGCCGGCCTGCTGGTTGTCGCACTTCCGCTGCTGACCCTCGCGTACTTCCTTCCGCGGCTCGGGTACCTGCCGAGAACCAGCATCGCCATGGGGTATCACCGGCTCGACGAGCTGACCCGGCAGTTGACCGGAAGCCGAGGTGAGTACCTTCCGTTCGAAGGGGGAACCGGACCGGCATGGCCGGCGCGGCTGGCGTTGTCTCCGGGCGTGTACCTGGGCGCCACGTCACTCGGCCTGGTCCTTGCGTGGTGGAGAGCGTCGCGTTTTCGGGCCCTGAGCATCGCGTTCGCCGCGTTCGGACTGGTCTGTTACCTGTTGATGCTCCAGGCAGTTGCCCGGCTGATCGCTCCTGTTCTGCCGGAGTTCATTCGAAGCTTCTACGTGCACGACCCGAGCCGCTTCCGATTCGGGCTCCTCATCTCCATGGCGGTGCTCGCGGCGATCGGCCTGGAGGGGTGGTTTGAAGCTCGCTCGCCGGTTCAACGGTTCGCTCTCCTGTTGCCGGGTGTGCTGGTGTGGGGCGTGCTGCCACGCCTCGTTGGCGCCGGAATCCCGTCACCGCTCCTTCCGATCGGCGCGGCGGCAGGGATTGCCGCGCTGATGTTGGCGGCCTGGCGGCCGGCGGTCGTTTGGCTGGTTCCTGCGGTCCTCGCCGTCGAGCTCGCCGTGAACGGCCTGGATGCTCAGCTCGATGGGCCCCCCGCGGTCGATCGCGCTCTGTTGCCGAGGAGTCCGCTTCCCGCTGCGCCCGCATACCGGCGACCGCCCCGCGAAACGAGCCGGTATCCGGGCCCGATCAACACGCTCGAAACGCCGACGATCCGTGCAGCCGAGTTCGTACGACCGACCGCGCTCGCCCGCTTCCTTCGAGGCGCCGCGAGCGACGGCCGCTACCTGACGCTGGATCGAATCGTCTGGGACCCGCGCGGGTACCACGTGCACCAGCGTCGTCACCGGTGGGGGCGGCTCGGGATGCAGCAGTCCATGCTGTTCGGCATTCACGAGGCCCAGGGATACAACCCCGCGCAGCTCCGGAGGTATTGGACGTTCGTCCGAGCCACGGAGAGAAAACCGATTCGGTACAACGCCGCGTTCTTCGTTCAGCCCCCACGCATCGTGCTCGACCTTCTCCAGGTCGAATGGGCGATCGTCTCGCGGCGACGGACGGCGCCGCTGCCCAACGCCGTGCCGGTGGGAGCCGAAGACGGATGGATGCTGTTTCGGCTCCTCGATGCTCCACCACGTGCTTCCGTTGTGCCGTCAGGGGAGACCGTCTCCTCACCGAACGAAGCGCTCGAGCGAATTCGGGATCCTGCGTTCAACCCGCGCAGCACGGCGGTGGTCGAAGCCTCAGACAGGACAGAGGGAGGCAGGCCGTCGTTGACCGAACCGGCGACGGCCGTGGCGGCGTACGCGGACGCCGGTCCACAGGAAGCACACATCACGGTGAACGCCCCGTCCGGTGGATTGGTTGTCATCCGGAACGCGTATGACCCCGGATGGCGCGCGACGGTGGACGGGCGGCCCGCGGCCGTTCTCCCCACGAATTACCTCGTCCAGGGAATCGAAGTCGGCCCGGGTCGGCACCGGATCGTGCTCTCGTACGACGATCCGAATATCGGGTTGGGGCTACTGGGCTCGGGTATCGCCGCGAGCGCGCTGATCGTCGCGGCGTTCCTGCTTCGGCGCCGAGCGTGAAGCGCGAGGAGGTGGCCGGTCCGGCGCTGATCGCCGGCGCGGTCCTGATCGTTCTTCACCAGATCGCGTTCGCGGGACGGCTCTCGCAGCAGCATCCCGACATCCTCGGTTTCTGGCTTCCCACGTACTGCTTCCTGGGTGAGAACCTGGCGAGCGGGAACATCCCGGCGTGGAACCCGCACGTGATGGCCGGGGTGCCCTTCGCCGTCGATCCACAGTCCGGGTGGATGTACCTGCCCGCGATGGCGCTTTTCACCGCGTTCGCATGCCACGCGGCCATGCGATGGATGATCGTGGTGCAGCCGATCCTCGGCGGAGTCGGTCTCTACGCGTTCCTTCGGAGCGAGGGGTTTTCGCGGCCTGCCGCGACGCTTGGTGGTCTGGCGCTGGCGCTGCCACTGGCCTCGTCGAGGCTCGGACAGTTCCTCCCGTTCCCTTCGTCGTTGGCGTGGACGGCCGTCGTGCTGGCGGCGTGCTCCCACTATTTCCGCCAGCGAACCTGGACCCGCAGGCTCGTCTGGCTGGGGATCGTCGGGCTTGCATGGGGCCAGCTGGCCGCGGCGTACTTCGCACACGGCGTGGTGATCGGCACGGCAGCGGTCCTGACGTACGTGGCGGCGCGGTTGTGGTCGCAGCGACGGAACGAAGCAGGGGAGCCGCGGCTCGGCCTTGCCGCGCTCCTCTTGCTTCCGGCCGCGCTCGCTCTCAATCTCGCCTTTCTGCTCCCGCGGTTGGCGTACCTTTCGCGATCGAGCTTCGCGATGGCGGACGACGCGCTGACCCAGGCGGTCGGAGTCCCACCAGTGTGGCTCTTGAAACTGGCGGTTCCGCCGGGGGCGTACCTCGGAGCCGCCATCCTCCTGCTGGTGTTTCTGGCGTTCCGGTCGCGTCGACACGTCCACCTGGTCGTGGCGTTTTCCGCGTACGCCGTCGTGTTCTTCGTCGCCGGACTGGACGTCGTTGCCAGGAATGTTGCCGGGCTCATCGACGGCGTTCCATTGATCGGTTTGTACGCGCACTTCCCGGGGCGGTTGGGGCTGGCCTCGCTGCTCGCCCTGCCGATCCTCGGCGCGGCGGGGTTCGAAGCGTGGCGGGACACGGGACGCGGTCGGGACCTCGTCGTTGCCGGTTCGATCGCGGCCGGCCTATGGGTGGCGGTTCCGATCGCCGTCGGCGTCGGTGCTGCTCGGTTCGTCCTGCTCGCGGTGGGAGCAGCCGCTACCATTCCGCTCCTGTTCCGAGCGCGCCGTCGACCCGCGCTGCTCGCGGTCATCCCTGTGATCGCGGCGGTCGAACTGGCGGTGAACGGTGTGGGAGGTCTCACGCCAAGCGGGTTGTTCGGGTTGTTGTCCACGCCGCCCGCCGAGCAGAGGGCGGACCCGCTCGGAGCGGTTCGGGCGGGCTGGCTCGTTCCGCTCCGGTCCGCCGGCATCGATCCCGTTCGGTACGAAACGCCTGGACCACTCGCTCGAGCACTGCAGGGATCCGGTGACGGCCGCTACGTCAGCCTGGCGCCGCGGATAGCTTCGGGCCGGGGGTACCTCACCGCCCAGGCGCCATCCGAATGGCCGCTCCTGGCAAGCCAGCGGTCGGTGCTCATGGGATTGGACGACGTGCAGGGCTACAACCCCGTCCAGCTCGGGCGCTACTGGCGGTTCGTTCGCGCCGTTGCTCCGCGCCCGCTCGAGTACAACGCCGCGGTCCTGCCCCGGCCGCCGCCGGTTGCGTTCGACCTTCTCCAGATCGCGTTCGTCGTCCAGCCCGCCGATGTCCCCCATATCGCGGGACTCGAGGAACTCGCCCGAGAGGGGGAGTGGGGGCTGTTCAGAGCGCCCGGCGCTCCGCCCCGTGTGTCGGTCGTCTCGTCGTGGAGCGTCCTCCTGAGCGCCGACGGGGCCCTGAGATCGATCATCGCCCCAGGATTTGATTCCGCCCGGCAGGTCCTCCTGGAGGACGACCCAGGCCTCGGCCCATCACCACCACCGACCGGCACGGGGGCGGCGACGGCCTTCTACCGACAGGACGGGCCGCAATCGGCGAGCGTGACCGTGCAGTCGCGGTCTGCGGCGATCGTCTTGATTCGAACTCCCTACGACCCGAACTGGCGCGCGACGGTGGACGGCAAGCCGGCGCCGCTCCTGGCGGCCGACTATGTGCTCCAGGCCGTCCCGGTCCCGGCCGGGGAGCACCACATCGAGCTCACCTATGACGATCCCTGGATCGGCTATGGGCTCCTCGGGAGCGGTGCGGCGATCGCCCTCCTGGCCGTCGTTGCCGTGGCGATGCGAAATCGGCCCGTTCAGGCCTGAGGGTTCATCGCAGCCAGGTCTGGACGATGACCTTGGTGAAGTTCCAGCCGTACTTCAGCGACGTCGGCTTCTTCGACACGCCGCTCGCACGCGCCCGAACGGTGATCGGAACCTCGTTGATCCGCAGGCGGTGCCGGAGCGCCTCGACTAACACCTCGGAGCTGTACTGGTCCTGTTCAAGCACGAATTTCCGGAGCATGTCGGAGCGGATTCCCCGGAAGCCGCTCGAGACGTCGGTCACTCGAACACCGTGCAGTAGGGAGACCAGCCCGGAGAGGACGAAGACCCCGAGGTGCCTTACCCTGCTCTCCCGTTCGTACTGCCCCAGCACCCGCGACCCCACGACCATGTCGGCCTCGCCCCTCAGGATGGGCGTCACGACCAAGGAGAGTTCATCGGGGACGTGCTGACCGTCCGCGTCGAGGGACGCGACCGCCGTGGCGCCGAGCTGCGTCGCCAGCTCGTATCCGACCCTGAGCGCCGATCCCTGCCCCCGGCGAGTCGGTAACCGAACCACCATCCCGCCGGCCTGCTGGGCCGCGACGGAGGTGCCGTCCTCCGACGCGTCGTCCACCACCAGTGTGACCACGGGTACGCCCTCCACTTCCTTCGGCATCGCACGGATCACTTCTCCCACGTTGTCCGCTTCGTTGTGGGCGGGCATGGTCACCACGATCCGCTCGCCGCGGGGCAGGGCTTCGGTCTGCGACCAGTCGAAGGACTGGACGGCCAGCGATTCCGTCAGCAAGCGGAGGTTTCGAATCACGGTGTCGGTGTAGGCCATGTTTCGGAACAGCAAGGCGAAGATCAGGATGTCCGCGAACAACAACACGGCGATCAGGCGCCGCTGACCGCCGGGACGGAAGTTGAACAGGCCGAAGACCGGGTCGAAGATGCTCGGGGCGATGGCGAGCACGATCACGGCAGTGGAGACCAGCGCCGTGATGATCAGGTTCAGACGCGAGATGTCCCTACGGCTGTACCGAACGGCTGCCGCGACGAACAGCGCAACGGCGAACGCTCCTCCGAGGAACCTGAGGGCGATCACGCCTCGGCCCTCGCGCCCCGTCAGTCAGCGACAGGCTGGAGGACCCGCTGTCCGGCCCGCCACTTCGTTCTCGGCATGATCGCCTTGGTGATGACGCGATGCTTGTTGGCTTCGATGGAGGCGAACATCGACTCGATCAGCGTTTCGGACAGGTAGTGCGGCTTGAGGCCGAGGTCGAGAAGCGCCGTGTGCTTCGCGTTGTAGTAGTGCTCCTCGAGCTCGACGCGCGGGTTCTCCACATGGTCGACCTTCACGTCGAGCCCGTACTCGCGTCCGGCCGTCTCCACGCGCTCGGCGAGGTCGTTGACCGAGAACTGCTCGGTGAACTGGTTGAACACGCGGTATTCGCCGCGGTTCGCGGGGTTCATCGTGGCGAGCTCCACGCACTGAAGGGTGTCGACGATGTTCAGATAGCCGCGGGTCTGGCCGCCCCTGCCGTAGACGGTGAGCGGGTGGCCGATGACGGCCTGGAGGCAGAATCGGTTGAGCGCCGTGCCGAATACTTCGTCGTAGTCGAACCGGGTCGCCAGGCGAGGATCGAGCTTGGTCTCGTCGGTCTGGATCCCGTAGACCACCCCTTGGTTCAGGTCGGTGGCGCGGAGCCCCCATACGCGACAGGCGAAGTGCATGTTGGTTGAGTCATGGACCTTCGAGCAGTGGTACAGCGAGCCGGGGAGCTTGGGGAAGGGAAGGCGGTCTTCGCGGCCGTTGTGCTGGATGTTGATGTAGCCCTCCTCGATGTCGATATTGGGCGTTCCGTACTCGCCCATCGTGCCGAGCTTCACCAGGTGGGCGTCGGGCGTGTAGTCGCGCATGGCCCACAGGATGTTGAGGGTGTTGATGACGTTGTTGTACTGGGTGAACACCGCGTGCTCGCGGCTGATCATCGAGTAAGGAGCCGACGGCATCTCGCCGTAGTGGATGATCGCTTCGGGCTCGAACTCGCGAAACAGCGGTTCTACCAGCGACCAGTCGCAGAGGTCGCCTTCGGTGACGTCGATCCAGTAGCCGGTGACCTGCCGCCACGCTTCGGCCCTGGCGGGGAGGCTTTCGGGAATCGGGGTCAGGGAATCGGTGCCCTGTTCGCTGTGGGCACGGCGCCGGAGGTAGTTGTCGACCACGTGGACGTCGTGGCCCCGAACCGAGAAGTGCATGGCGGTCGGCCACCCGAGATAGCCGTCGCCACCCAGGATCAAAATTCTCATGACAGCTCCCTACGCGATCTGGACAGTTGGAATAGGAGCCCAAAAGGGCGGGCCCTATTGTACGCGTGAGCCACCGGCGCTCCTCCGCTTGACACGCCGGACGAGCAGCAGTACTTTGCAGATCCATCTCTCGAACATACGTTCGGGCTGCTGTAAGGAGCGGAGCGGGGAGTGACGAAGCGCTACGACGAAGACGTCATGGTCGAGCGGGACGCCGGGATGCCGACGGCATTCCAGTGGCGCGGCCGGCGGTACGAGATCAGCGACGTGATCGGGAGGTGGCGGATCGAGGGACGGTGGTGGGAGGACGGCAGGGACCGGGAGTACTGGCGGGTGGAGGCGAAGGGCGGAGCGGTGGTCGATCTGTACCAGGAGCGCCGGGCGAACCGGTGGCACCTCGAACGCCTGTGGGACTGACGAACGTGATGAAGGGGATGCGGCTAAGCTCCTCGGATCCCGGCGATTGCCACCAATGGGGACGTTTTCGCCAGAACACCGAGCCTCATCAGCTCCGACGCTCACCGCCGTCGCGGTGGTGATCGCCGTGGCGACCCTCCTCGGAGCGTTCCTCCTCAGGCCGACGGGAGAACGACGTCCCGACGTCAGCCAGTTCGGGACCATCACGGTCGTCTACGACGCCAGAGTCGAGTCGGCCCACATTGCCCCGTGTACTGGCGCTGACCCGGCGTCGGACGTTCGGTGCCAATTCCTGGTGGTCCGGGTCCTGGAAGGCCCGGATGCCGGGAAGCGCTTCACGTGGGAAGACACGCTGAGTGTCACGACGTCGCGGTTGAACGCCGGCGACGAGGTGGTCGCCGGCAAGCCGCGAAACCCTCAGCCCGGATTCGAATACACGGTGGTCGACCGGCAACGAAAACAGCCACTGCTTTGGCTGGGCGCCGCCTTCGCGCTGGCGGTCTTGCTCCTTGGCCGGCTTCGAGGAGCCGCATCGTTGGTGGGTCTGGCCGCCAGCATCGCCGTATTGCTCGCCTTCGTCGTCCCGGCAATCCTGGACGGAAGGAATCCTCTGGCGGTCGCCCTGGTTGGCGCCTCGGGCATCGCGTTCCTCGCCCTCTACCTCTCGCACGGTGTCAACACG
>JALYGK010000050.1 GCA_030777105.1 Actinomycetota bacterium
GGCCTGTCCCCTGGATTTGAAGGTTGCACAGGGGCCCGTCGCACTTGATGTCCGCGTCCTCCGTGCTGTCGCCGAAGATCCCGATCAAGTTCTCGACGTGCGGACACCGCTTCTGCTCCTCATAGGAGAGCGGTTCTTCCTTGTCAGCGAGCTGGGCGCACTCCTCGCTGAGCGGCCGGAGGCTCGGTTTCTCGCGGTAGACCCCCGGCTGGATCAGGATCCTCGTCCCGGGGACCCGCACCGCATCGACGGCTGCCTGGATGTTCCTGAAGCCGTTTCTCAGGCACTTTGCGTAGAGCCGCCTATTGAAGGCCTTGAGGGCAGGAGGAAAGTTGGCGATTCGGCTCAGCGTGCTGGGCTGGCACACCACCAGGTACGGCCCCGAGGTGCGGAACCGCGGGACACCTCCGGAGCCGTCCGGGAACTGCGACGGCCGCTCCGCGTGACCGAGGGCGACGTCCGCAGTCAGCAAAATGAGCATTACGGCGAGTGGAAGGGCAGCGCGCTTGGCCATGTCGTCGGTCTCCCGCTGAAGTGACCAGTCAGTTTGCCTGGTCCAGTCGGCCGTCGCAACTGAAGTGAGCTTTCTGAGCGCCGTTCGTATTCTTCCTTGCATGCGCCGGCGAGCGGCGATCGTGGTCACGGTCCTCCTCGTCGCCTCGGCCTGCTCGGACGGCGAAGAACCGCGTTCACGCGCCGCCCCGACGCGGAGTCCAACACCCACGCCTGCTCCGTCGCCCTCGCCGACCCCGTCCCCGGAGCCGGCGAACGTCGAGGACATCACCATTCGGCTGAAGCGGGTCGCCAAGCTCACGGCTCCCCTCGCGATGGCGGTTCGCCGAGGGGACTCCACGCTCTACGTCGCCGAGCAGTTGGGACGAGTCATGGCCATCAGCGGCGGGAAGGTGTTGTCTCGCCCCGTGCTCAACGTGTCTGAAGACGTCACGGCGGGTGGCGAGAAGGGGCTGTTGGGAATCGCCTTTTCCCCCGACGGAGAGCGCATGTACGTGAACTACACCGACCGGAACGGGGACACGCGGGTGGTCGAGTACACCATGCGTGGCCGCCGGGCCGACCCGTCCACCAGGAGACAGTTGCTCTTCGTCGAGCAGCCGTTCGGCAACCACAACGGCGGTCAGCTCGCGTTCGGACCCGACGGCTACCTCTACATCGGGCTGGGTGACGGCGGAGCTGGCGGGGATCCCTTCCGGAACGGACAGTCGCTGGACACGCTCCTGGGGAAGGTCCTGCGGATCGACCCGAGGCCGGGCGATGGCAGGCCGTATCGCATACCGCGGGACAACCCGTTCGTGGAGAGGCAAAACGCGCGTCCCGAGATTTGGGCATACGGCCTTCGGAACCCATGGCGGTTCTCGTTCGACCGCGAAACGGGAGATCTGTGGATTGGCGACGTTGGGCAGAACGCCAGGGAGGAGATCGATTTCCAGCCCGCCGGATCTGACGGGGGAGAGAACTACGGCTGGAACCTCATGGAGGGGTCGTTGCCGTACGCCGGCGAAACCAGAGCCGAGGATACGGTTCTGCCGATTTACGAATACGAGCTCGGAAGAAGCGGAGCGTGCTCGGTGATCGGTGGCTACGTCTATCGCGGGACCCGCATCCCCGAGCTCACGGGGGCCTACGTCTTCGGCGACTTCTGTGATGGGCGGGTCATGGCGCTCCGGCAGAGACGCGGAAAGGTCCGGGAGCGCGGCGCTCTCGGACCGGCGGTCGACCAGCTGAGCTCGTTTGGGCAAGACGGCGAGGGGGAGCTGTACGTGATGTCGCTCGCCGGCCTGGTGTACCGGATCGTTCCGGGAGACTGAGCTTCGTCGCCCTCAGTGCGAGTGGCCGGCGTGGTCGTGCGCGTGCCCCGAGTGGTCGTGCGCATGCTCTCCGGGCGAATTCGCCGCGTTGGTCCCTGGAGCGACCGTCAGGCCGAGCGGCTTTCGTACCAGCGTCCTGGTCTCGTGGGCGAGGCGCTTGGAGGCCTCGCGGAACACCCGTCCCGCTTCCGACTCCGGCTGCGAGACGACGATGGGCGTTCCGGTGTCTCCGCCCTCTCTGAGGTCCGGCACCAGCGGGATTCGCCCGAGGAGCGGCACGCCGAGCGTTTGGGCGGCCACCTCGCCGCCGCCGGCGCCGAAGATCTGGGTCGCCTCGCTGCAATGGGGGCACGCGAAGTAGGACATGTTCTCGATGACGCCGCACACCCGAAGCCTCGTCTGCGCGGCCATCTTCCCCGCTCGCTCCGCCACCTTCCGGGCCGCTTCCTGCGGTGTGGTCACCACGAGCATCTGCGCTCCGGGGAGGAAGCTCGCCATCGAGATCGAAACGTCTCCGGTGCCCGGAGGAAGGTCGGCCAGGAGAAAGTCCAGGTCTCCCCAGTAGACGTCGCCGAGGAACTGCTGGACGGCCTTGTGAAGCATCGGGCCACGCCAGATAACGGGAGTTTCCTCTGGGACGAAGAACCCCATGGAGATGACCTTCACGCCGTGGGCTTCCAGCGGCATGATCATGTTGTTGAACGCCACCGGCTGACCGAACACGCCCATCATTCGAGGGACCGAGAAGCCCCACACGTCCACGTCGACGATGCCGACCCGGTGACCTTCCGCGGCCAGCGCAGCCGCCAGGTTCACGGTCACCGACGACTTCCCGACGCCGCCCTTCCCCGAAGCGACCGCGATCACCGCCGTGTCTGTATCGGTGAAGAATGCGCGC
>JALYGK010000051.1 GCA_030777105.1 Actinomycetota bacterium
GGCGAGCGATGACCCGGGCCAGGGTCGACTACATCATCCTCTACGTCCGTGATCTGGACGCTTCCATCGCCTTTTATCGAGACGTGGTCGGGCTTCCGTTCAAGTTCAGGCAATCCACGTACGCCGAGTTCGTCACGGAGGGAACGAAGTTCGGGCTGTTCGAAGCGTCCGCGGTCCCCGCGCTGATTGGACGACCGGTGTCGGAAGGGGGTCCGACCGGAGAAGTGGCGTTCGTGGTGGACGACGTCGATGCGGAGGCCGAGCGATTGGCCGCCGCCGGGGTTCGCATCCTGTCCCACCCGACGGATCGTCCGTGGGGCCATCGCACGCTCCACGTTCTCGATCCAGACGACCACGTGGTCGAGTTCGCCCAGGAGATTCCCCGCGAGAGCCCCCGCGTCGAGGACCAGTCATGATGAAGGTGCCGTCCCGCGAGACGGCTCGCAACGGGAGGTGGTGACGGTGCCGGCATACGATGCGAAGACCGCCCTGATCGTGGTCGACGTCCAAAACGACTTCGCCGACTCGAACGGCGGCCTTTACGTCCGTGACGGCGAAGCGGTCATCCCCATCATCAATGGGGAGATCCAA
The DNA here is from genome assembly GCA_030777105.1 of Actinomycetota bacterium. GTDB lineage: Bacteria > Actinomycetota > UBA4738 > UBA4738 > UBA4738 > JALYGK01. Next base: position 592 of record JALYGK010000051.1, read on the forward strand.
GCGGCCAGTGAAAGGGGCGGGCTGGTCGTCTACACGCAGGACTGGCACCCGGGAAGCACCCCTCACTTCCAGAAGGACGGAGGGATCTGGCCCGTTCACTGCGTGCAGGGGACGTGGGGAGCCGAGCTGCATCCGAACCTGAACGTGATCGGTGAGGTCGTGCGGAAGGGAGCGGGAGGCGAAGACGGGTATTCGGGTTTCACCGTGCGGGACCCGCGAACCGGGGAAGAGCACGGCACAGGGCTGGAGGAGCTGCTTCGCCGAAGGGGGACCGAGCGGGTGGTCGTGGCCGGGCTGGCCACCGACTACTGCGTGAAGGAAACGGCGGTCGATGCGGCCCGGAAGAACTTCGATACCACGGTCATGACGTCGGCTGTTCGCGCGGTCGATCTTCAGGAAGGGGATGGCGAGCGCGCGCTGGAAGCGGTGGCGGCCGCCGGCGGCCATCTGGAGTGACCGCTCAGCGCGTTCCCTGATGCAGATCACCGTCGCCCTGGCCGGCGACACGATGTTGGGGCGCGGGGTCGCTGAGCGCCTCCATTCCGATCCGCCGGAATCCCTGGTCGCGCCGGAGGTCGTCGCGGCCATCAAGGAGGCAGACCTCTTCCTCCTCAACCTCGAGTGCTGCATTTCGGATCGGGGGCAGCCGTGGCCGCGTCCCGGGAAGCCGTTCTTCTTCCGTGCGCCGTCGTCCGCGGTTGGCTTTCTTCGCCATCTCGGCGTCGATTGCGTGACGCTCGCCAACAACCACGCTCTGGACTTCGGTGAAGACGCGCTCGTCGACACGCTCACGCTCCTGGACGACGCGGGCATCGCACATGTTGGAGCGGGAACGACCCTCGACCAGGCGACACGCCCGGTCGTCCTCGAGGCCCATGGTGTCCCTATTGCGGTGATCGGGATCAGTGATCACCCCGACGACTTCGCGGCCTCCGCCGACCATCCGGGCATCGCCTATCACGATCTCCGCGGGGGAGTTCCCGAGTGGGTGGTTCGAACGATCGACCGCTTCCGATCGAACGGGACCGCGGTCCTGGTGACGCCGCATTGGGGGCCGAACATGGCATCCTCGCCGTTGCCCCACGTCCGCGTGGCGGCTGCCGAACTCGTGGGAGCAGGGGCCACGCTGATCGCCGGACATTCCGCCCATGTATTCCAGGGCGTCGATGGACCGGTTCTGTTCGACCTCGGCGACTTCATCGATGACTACGCCGTCGACCCCGTCCTCCGGAACGACCTCGGGCTGCTCTTCCTGGCGACGCTGGACGAGGAAGGCCCGGTTCGCCTAGAGGCCGTTCCGCTCAACCTCGACTACTGCTATACGCGCGTCGCCGAAGAACATGACGCTCGCTGGATCACAGACCGCTTCACAAAGGCCTGCGCTGAGTTCGGAACCGACGTCGTCCAAGAGGACGGCCGGTTGGTTGTGGCGTGGCGATGAAAGCGCGTACGGCCGCGTTTCTCGTGCTCATCCTCCCGGTTGCCTGCGCGGGTGACGTTTCGCAGCTACCACGAATCTCCGCCCGGGAATCGATTCAGCTCACCACCGGCGCATTTCGACCCGGTGGTGCGATTCCCTCGAGGTTCACGTGCGATGGCGAAAACATTCATCCGCCGCTCCGGTGGATGGGGGGTCCGCCGGCCGAGGAGTACACGCTGATCATGGTGGACCAGGACGCCGACGAGTTCGTCCACTGGATCGTGTACGGGATTCCGGGAAACATCACGGCCATCGCCGAGACATCACCGCCACCCGGAGCGAGCGAAGGTGTGAACGGTTTCGAACGAGTCGGATATGGCGGGCCGTGCCCGCCGCGGACCGACGCGGCGCACACCTACCTCTTCACGGTCTATAGCCTTCGGGTGGCCAGGACAGGAGGGCTTGGACCCGGCGCGTCGCTTCAGGAAGTCCTGGACGCAATCCGCTGCTGTATCCAAGCCAAGGGTTCGCTCTCCGCCACGTACGCTCGCTAGATGCCTCCTCGCACGGCGGTTGAGGGCGTGTTCCTCGACATAGATGGAGTGCTCACGGTGTCATGGGAACCGCTGCCGCGCGCGACCGAAACCGTTGCGTGGCTTCGCCGATCGAACGTGCCCTTCTTGCTCGTCACGAACACCACGGCGCCGGGGCGTCGAGGCGTGGCCGACCTTTTGAGAAGGTCAGGTTTCGACGTGACTCCGGACGAGATCGTGACGGCGGCAGTAGCCACGGCCGCGTACCTCCGTTCAGAGCACCGGGGCGCGAGGTGCTTTCTCCTTGGTGAGCCGGAGCTCGGAGATGACTTCGAGGGGGTCCAGTTCGTTCAGGAGGATGCGGAGGTGGTGGTGGTTGCCGGAGCCGACGACGCGTTCACGTGGGCGAACCTCAACAAGGCGCTCCAGATCCTCCGATCGGGCGCCGCCCTGGTCGCGATGCACCGAAACATGACGTGGATGACCGCCGAGGGGTTGAAGCTCGATGCCGGGGCGTTCGTCCTCGGCCTGGAGGAGGCGGCCGGAGTCCGTGCGACCGTGGTCGGAAAACCCAACGCCGACTTCCTTCACCAGGCACTACGGATCATTGGACTGGACGCGGCGAGCGTGGCCATGGTCGGTGATGACGTCGAAAACGATGTCATCGCGGCGCAGCGTGTCGGGTTGACGGGCGTGTTGGTACGAACCGGCAAGTTCGACCGCGAACAGCTGAAGAAAGCGCTTGAAGCACCCGATCACGTGATCGATTCGGTCGCCGAGCTCCCCGAGGTGCTCGAAACGCTGAGGAAGTAAAGGGCGTTACCCCGGCCGTTCGGCCGACGCCTTCGACACGTCGCGCATCGAGACCATCCCAACCACATCGCGGTCCTCCAACACAGGGATATGGCGGAAGCCACCGGAGAGCATGACGTCCAACGCTTCCTGCACCGATGCCTCGGCCTTGATGGTCTTGGGATCCCTGGTCATCCAGTGGGAGACCGGATGACCGGGAGCGTCGAAGTCCTGAGAGAGCGCTCGAACGATGTCCCGTTCGGTGAAGATGCCTACCAGGTTGCCGCCCTCCAGGACGAGCGCCGATCCGACGTGCCGCTCGCCCATCACCGTGGCAGCCTCCGCCACGGTGGCCGAGGGTTCCACCGACACCAGCTTGGTGCTCATGATCTCGCGGACGATACTCATCGCTGTCTTGAGCCGAAGCTTACCCCCACCGACGGCGCCGCGCCGCGCGCTTCTCGCGTGGTACCGGGGGCGCCGAAGCACCTACCCGTGGCGCGTGAATCCACTCCCCGATCCGTACGCCGTCCTGGTGAGCGAGGTGATGCTCCAGCAGACGCAAGCTTCGCGGGTCGCCCCGCGCTACCCCGAGTTCCTGCGGCGGTTTCCAACGGTTGAGGCCCTGGCCGCGGCCACTCTCGGGACGGTGATCCGAGCCTGGAGCGGCCTCGGCTATAACCGCCGTGCGGTTGCCCTGTTCGAGGCGGCACGAACGATCGTCCAGGAGTATCAAGGCCGCGTCCCGAGCGATCCAGACGAACTTCAGCAGCTCCCCGGTGTTGGCCCCTACACCGCGGCAGCGGTGGCATCGATTGCCTTCGGCGTCCCGATCGCCGCGGTCGACACGAACGTTCGGCGGGTCATTGCTCGCGTCGCCGCCGGACGGGACCCCGACGGCGTATCGCTCGTCGATGTGCGCGTCATGGCCGACACGTGGCTCGACCGGCGGGCTCCCGGAGCCTGGAACCAGGCGCTCATGGACCTGGGCCGGGACGTATGCCGGCCGCAGCCGCGATGCCATGAATGTCCGCTTGCTTCCCATTGCCGCTACCGCCGTCGGAAGCCCGAGGTCCCAGCCGGTTGGCCGAAGGTTCACCGAGCCACCGCGCGATTCGACGGGTCCTTCCGGCAGCTTCGTGGACGAATCGTCGCGGCCCTCCGTGAACGATCACCTTTGACGGTTCACGCGCTGGCGCGGCTCACCGGCCGGTCCTTGCCCGAGGTCACCGAGGCGATCAGGGCTCTTGTTCGCGACGGTCTGGTTGAGGCGGGACGGGGAGCGCTCGCCGGGCGGCCGAGCGCCCGCGTGTCGCTCTCCTCCTAAGACCGAGCGCGCCGGTTGCCCCACCGGTCGTAATGCACGACCTTCTCCACGGACTTCCTCGAGGTGGGGCCGTACCGGCCCCTTGGCCATCCCACCGGGATGACGGCGACCGGTTGAACGCTGTACGGAAGCTCCAGCGCTCGCCGTGCGGCCGTCGTCGACCAAAGTGGCAGCGTCGTCAGCGCGGCGCCCAGGTCGTGCGCGCGACACGCCAGGAGGAAGTTCTGAATCGCCGGATAGATGGACCCGTAGTGCGACGTTGCCCCAATCGGGAAGAGCGTGAACCGAGGTCCTCGAATGCAGGGGACAACGAGGACCGGCATCTGTTCGAAGTGGTCCACCTGCCACTGGACCGCATTGATGTTCCTCCGCATCTTTTCGTTCCCGCGCGCGACCAACCGGCCGAGCCCCCCGTAGATGCGCCAGGCCGGCCGGTACAGCCGCGCGAGCTTCGCCTTCACATTGCGGTCGCGGACCACGATCCACTCCCAGTTCTGGGCGTTGCTGCCGGTCGGTGCCTTCAGCGCGAGCTCGATGCAGCGCAACAAAAGGTCGTTTGGGACCGGGTCGGGTTTCAGCCTCCGGATGGCGCGCTGCGTCTCCATCGCCTCGCGGAGCGGGATGTCCTCGCTCATCCGGTGCTTATAGCACTCTCCCCGGCCGGCCGCCTTGGGCGGTAACGTGAAAGACCCCATGGCTTCGGACCGATTTCTGCGAGCCTGCCGGCGAGAGCCGGTGGACCGAACCCCCGTGTGGTTCATGCGTCAATCGGGGCGCTATCTCCCGGAATATCAGGATCTGAAGCAGGGGGCGGACGTCCTGGAGCTCGCGAGGAACCCCGAGCTCGCCGTGGAGGCAACGATGCTCCCGCTCCGAAGGATGGCCGTGGACGCCGCCATCCTCTTCTCCGACATCATGGTTCCGATCGAGGCCGTCGGTGTGGAGGTCCGGATCCGCCCTGGAAGCGGTCCCGTCG
>JALYGK010000052.1 GCA_030777105.1 Actinomycetota bacterium
TGGCACCGGCCGTCGGCGCCCTGCTGATGAGCGCCTCGACCATCGTGGTAGCCATCAACGCCCAGTTCCTCAGGCGGCTCGATCTGGGCTTTGGCCGGAAGTAACAACAATCGCCGGAAGAGATAGGCCCGGCTGCACGGGCGCAGCCGGGCCCCGCTCTACTGCCGTCTACGGCTGCTGCAAGTGCTGCTGGAAGTTGGGGTCTTCCGGATCGTCGCCGCCGTTATCGCCGCCGTTGTCATCGCCGTTGTCATCGCCGTTGTCATCGCGGTTGTCCCGGGTGGAGGGCAGTATCAGCCTCTCCTGCGTCTGAGGGTTGTGGAACCGGAACCTCAGCGCCGTGACCTGCCGATCCCCCGGTCGACACACCCGAGGCGCGTCCGGATACGTCCCGCAAGCACGGCGGAGGAACTTGTAGACGTCGAGCCCGCGCACGATGTCGCTCGCGTAGATGAAGTTGTTGTACCAGTACGCCGACCAGACGTTGTTGTTGCCCTTCCCGTCGCTGTTGAGCTGCGTGTCCCAGAACGCGACTTCTCTAGCGAGGATGGGCACTGCCGATCCCTCGAGAATGGTCGGCTCTGCCGTCTTTGTCGGCGTGAAGTTGAAGACGCTCGTCCCCCCTCCGTACGTACCGACAACGCCGATGTAGGACCTGCTCTCATCGATCGGAATCACGTTGAAGTTGTGGATCGAGCACTCCAGGTCGGCAGGTTGCGGCCGCGGGATGTGATAGCGGCCAAGCAGTGGCGCGGTGGCCGTTCCTGGCCGAACGTACCGGTAGAACCACGCGTTCCCGGTGGGGTCCTCGGGCCCTGCGCAGCCAGGCGCTGCGCCGCCTCCGTGCTCATCCCCGAAGACGACGACCCGGGCGTCCCACGTGAACGTCGATGAGTGCCAGATCTCGACCGTCGAGTTCCTGATATGCGTGTGACAGTTCTCGTCCGTGGTGCACGGGAACAGCGGGTTCGAGATGTCCCAGAGCTGGCCCTCCGTCAAGCAGGCTGCTGCCGCGGTGCGGACCCTGCGGTGCGTGAACGCGGTGATGTCGTGGCAGCCGATGGTCCCTGGTTCGGCCTCCAGGGCCGGCGGGGTGTTTGGCAGCACTGGAAGAGTCTCGCCGCTGATCGGATGCTCGTGGTGGACCCGCGCCCTTCCGGGCGCCCCATCCGGAACCACGATGATCGAGATCTTCTGGTGGGGAATCTTGCACTTCTTTTCCCCAAACTCATACTGCGCCCCGAGCGGATACGACGAGACGTAGATGATCGCCCGGTTGTTCTTACGGTCGCGAATGGTCGTGTGCGTGTGCGAGCCGCAGTCGGTGTAGACCCCCTTAATGAATCTCGGGTTCCTCGGATTCGTCACGTCGATGATCCGAATCCCTTCGAAGAGGGTCGAGGTCAAGGGCTGGGTCAGGGTCCCCACGTTCCGGCTGCCCTCGCACTCGGGGCGGTCTTGCGCCCCGTCGATGGAGCGGAATAGGAGGAGCCGATCACCGGCCTTGTGCAGGGAAACGTCGCCCTGGCTGCCATTGCACGGAAAGTCGACCAGCAGCTTGGGCGACGAAGGGTTTTTGATGTTGAAGAGACGAAAGCCGTCGTATGTCCCCTGCGCCATGATGTTTCCCCAGAAGGCGAGATCCGAGTTGACCGTGGGCTGCCCAGCCCGGTCTTCGTTCTCGGTATTGAACCTGTTCGCCAGGTGGGCCAGCCTCTCATGGGGCTCGGTGTTATGGCCCGCTATCGCCGGATAGCCCAGCAAGGCAAGCATTATGGCGACGAATACGGCAAGCAACGCATACGAACGGCGTTTCACAGCCAGACCTCCTGAAGGTTGAAGTGCCCGCTTCATTTTGCAGTGTTGGTTATATCGCGTAATCACTCGGCGTGTCTAGTCAATTGAGGCTAGAGCCGCCATCCGGCGGACGAAGCGAGAAGGCCCCGCTGCCCACTGTGGGCAGCCGGGCCGTGATGTTGAGCGCAGAGTCTCACCGTCGTCGGACGGTCATAACCCTGCTCCTGGTGTTGTTGTCCTCATTCGTTTCGTCGATCGCGTCGTTTGGATCGACCACCACCGTGATGGTGTGCCGACCTGCCGTCCTGGGCCTCCACTTCACCGAGGCGAACCCGGTTCCGTCCGCAGGTACCAGCGGGATGGTCTTGTCCCTCCCGATCTGTTGGCGGTTGTCGAAGAACCGCACGACGACGCTGACCGCATCGCTGCAGGCAAGGCTCTCGACCGTCGCCCTCAACGTGGTTCGCTTATTCCGAGTCGGCGCCGCCCCATGTCTGATGCCGGTGGGACTGACGTCCGGCTTGGCGTCGGTCACCTGCGCCGTTTCGACATTGCTGGCCGCGGTGGTCACGCCATCCTCATACACGCCCTTCACTCGGTACCCGTACGTCCCGTTCGGCCTGCAGTCGATCTGGAAGCTCTCCTGGTCAGCCGGGGTCTCGCCGATCGACTGGAACGATCCGGAGGTGACTCGCACGTCGTCGATGTACCACCCGCAGGGCTGTGACAGCGCAGGGTTGCTCGGCCCGAGTTGGTAGTTGAACCGGATAAGGATCCTCTTGCCCTTGAAGCCGTCCAGAGGTACGTGTCGCGGCGCTAGCGGTTGGGTCTCGAGATCGGGATTCGTCGGACTGCAGAGAAACTCCTCCTGTGAGCCGCCGACAACATCCAGCGCTTGGAACTCCCCAACGTTTCCGTCGCTGTCCACCAAGGCAACTTCAATCCGTCCTCGATCGTCGCTCTCGTTCAGGAATAGAGAGAAGAAATCCAGGGCGGGCTCGCCCGTCGAGGGGACGGTGATCGGGTCCTTGAGCGTCAGGAGCGAGTTGGCGTTCTGGACGCCGGGATTGAAATCGCTGGGTGAAACGCCCGTCCAGAAGCTTCGCGGCGGAGAGTGGAATTCATTCTCCCGGAACTTCGGCGTCTCGCTGTCACTGTGCTGCCACTCTTTCAGCTTCTGCTCATCAGCCTCGCTCCTGGCCACCTCCGAGACCTCCCACTTCAGGGAGATGTCGCTGGCGTTGTCGCTGAGCAGCGTCTGGAAGTCCTTCGATTCCTCGACGCGGAACCCCTCGAATCCGTCACGGGTTGCGGAGAAGTCCCAGTTGAGAGCGAATTGGCCGTCGGCCGCGTCCGCGTCGTTGATGTCCTGAAGCTCCGGAGCGGGGAAGTTCGACCCGATCACGGTGATGGGGATCGTCATGGTGTCCATCGAGCCACCGACTCCGGTGACGGTCAGCGTGGCGTTGTACCGCCCAATCTCCGAGTACCCATGCTCCACCTCGGTGTCCGTCCCCGGCACGGTGACGGGTGGGGTTCCATCGCCGAAATCCCACGTGTACGTGAGCGCGGAGCTCGGTTGACGGGGCGTTGGCGTGGAGGGGTCGGTGTCTGGCACCTCGGAGTACTGGTAGCTGCCGGAGGCGTCGAAGGTCACAGCCTGGTTCTGGATGGCCTCGTTGGGGAGGGCCTCGAAATAGGCGACGGCATTGGTGTTCCCCGTCTGCGTCCCTGCCATTTCCGGCTGGAGCATGTACCACGACTCCACCTGAGCGCAGAACTCCTGTCCCTTGGCCCAACCCTCGGACGCGAACAGCCCGCTGGGGTCAATGGCGTTACCCGGTGCGGTCGTGAGGCCGCTCGTGAGCTGGTTGATCCTGGTCAGGTTGTCTTGAGGAGTGTGGAGAATCTCCAGCCCCTTCCCTCCGCCATCGCTCGGGCTATCGTCAGCGTGGGGGCCGAAGTAGTCGGGGAAGAAGTTGAAGATCGGAATGCCGACCTGCTCGAAGTTCCGGTAGTCGCTGGTGAACAGGGCCAGGCCGCCGACGGCGGTGTTGATCTTGCCGCGGTCCGACCCAGTGACGGGATTGACGCCGTCATTGCCGTTGGCCGCCTCTGCGTTGGACACGAAGATCGGGACCTCTACCCCGCCAGGGCGGGTCAGTGTGTCATCCAGACGGTCCAGGACCTCGTCGATGATCGTCTCCGCGCGGGCGTTGAACGACTCAATGCGGGCTCTCGTCGGCGAGCCCGCCGGGAAGTTGGCCGGATTGGCAAGCTGCATGACCTGGTCGACTTGCGGGTCCCCATCCGCGCTTAGCGTTTCTCCGAATGCCGGGTACGCGCCGGCGCAAGGATCCACGTTGAAATAGCCCCGAACCTTGTCCGTCTCACCGGGCGGAATGTTGTTCTGGACATAGTCCGCGGACCCGAACGTCCCGGACTCCTCCGAGTCCCACGGAATGAACTTGATGGTCGCCGACGGGCGGGTACCGGTCTTCCGCCAGTAGTCCGCCATGATGTACGCCATCCGCATCACTTCGGTGTGTCCTTCGGCGGAGTCCCACGCCGCTGCCGGGCCGGAGTCGGTGAAGTCGTAGTGGCCGCTCACCAAGACGGTCTGTTCAGGATGGTCGGCTCCAGGGACCACCGCGGCAATGTTGTACGCCTGGCCGCCTGCAGCCGCAAGATACGCACCGCGGGGGAGGCCGCCACCCGGAGACTCGAACCCGTAGCGCTTGATCGTGACGCCGAAATCGGCGAGCTCGGTCCCCATGGCGTTCTCGAAATAGTCGAGGTACTCGAGCTGGTGGTTGACGCACTCGCCGAACGCGGCGAACTCCGGCTCCGACGCCGGAGGCGGCGGACACTCGCCGTGTTTCGGCGGCGGCGCACCACTGGGGCCCGTATAGCCCTTAGGGCCGTCGTTGTCGACGTCCCTGTCTCCCTCTCGGCAGTCGGAGTGCTGCTGATCCGGCGCGAGGCTGTTGCAATTGTCGCCTGGATGGCGCGACGGAAGGTTCAGAGACTCCCAGACGTTCGTGTCGTATGCGACCCACTTCCCCGACGGGTTCGGGCCAGGGTCGTTCGCAGGCGGTGAGCCCTGGGGCGGCGTGGTTGGGATCGTGTCGCTTCCCTGGCCAGCCGGCACGTTCCTCTCGTCGGCCGGGCCGTAATACCCCATCGGTGTGTAGTCCACCCTCGACGGGTCCAGGGCGGGCTGCGGCGACTCGTGGGTCGCCTGTGCGATCCCCTGCGCGCCGGTGAGCGAAATAACGGTGAGGGCGGCAACGATTGCCACCTTGACTTTGGTACCCATGCGGGCGTCCCCCTCCTCGAATGAGCGTTCGATAAGCCGCGTGACGTTAGCAGCCCAGCCCCAAAATGGATAGTCGTTTGGGGAGGAATTAGTCGCGAGTTCGGGCTCCGGGAGCATAAATAAAGGGGGCGGCCATCCGGCCGCCCCCTTTCGTGTCTGCGGTCTCTCGAGCTAGGGGGCTGTGTCCCTGAAGATCCAGAGTCCGCTGTCCCGGTCGCTTCCGAGGACGTACGTCGTTCCGTTCTTGGTGAACGTCTCGACGCCCCAGAAGTCGTTCCCCTTGCGGTCGAGGTAGCCGCCCGTCTCCACCAGCTCGCAGGTGCTCTTATCCGCCGGGTTCGAGCACTGGATCTCAATCGACCGCATCCCTCCCGAGTAGTAGGAGAGGTACGCCTGGCTCCAGTTGCTCTCGGACGTTGCCACCTCGTGGACCGTGAGGTCGCCGAACCCGAACGCGAAGTCCTCATCGTGCGCCTCGGGGATGGCGTAGGTGTCGAGCTCTGCCGCCGTACCTCCCACGGTCCGGTCGAACAGGTGCACGTAACCCCAGCCGTCGAACGTCGCTTCGGCGTTGACCTTCCGGCCGATGTCCCCGATCGCCGGGCGCGACTCAGGGTAGGTGTAGTTCGGCTGGGTGTTGAAGATCTCGTGGAAGGTCTTGTGGCCGATGCAGATCCCCGGGATCTTGACATCGAACTGGTGTCCCTGGCCGCCGCAGATGAAGGCGTCGGGCAAGAGGCCACCGCCGGCCCCGGTGTGGTGGTTGGCGATGATGACGCCGTCGTACCCTGCGTTCTGCGCCGCTTCGACCTTCAGCGAGAAGAAGCACGCCTCATAGTTCTGGCTCGGATCGTTCACCGGTCCCCGCTGGAGGACCACGATTTGATCCTCACCGGGTGCCGTGTACGGGTCGAGCACCGATGCCGGCGGAAGCGGCGCGCTCTGTGGGCAGCCGTACCCGCCGTAGACGGTCGGACCATTCAGCGCCTTGTCGGAGAGAGTGACGATTGGCTTCGTCCATCCGAACTCCCCTGCCGGACGCTCTCCCAGTCCTTCCACCGTGAAGATCGAACGGTACGGCGAGAAGTCCTCGTCCGTGCCGATGAAGAACCGGTTGTCCAGGGTGAACTCGGCCTGGTGTCCGTTGCCCTCGGGTGGGAGCGAGATGCCGGTCGACTCGAGCAGCTCGGGGTCCGGGTTGTTGTAGTCGGTGTCGCGGATGAACACCGGGCGGGCGGGGTTGTTGACGTTCAGCTGTACGTATCCGCCGTCCCAGTACGAGAGCAGCATGATCCAGTCCGAGCCGATCTTCTTCACGACCATGTCGTGAAGGGACGACTCGAGGAGCCCGAGCTCCGGCTGGAAGAGCTGCTTGCCTGCCTGCCGCTGAGCGAGCACGTTGAGGTTGAACTCACCGATCAGCCGCGGCCGCTTCGGGTTCGTGATGTCGAGGATGTCGACGTCTGCAGCCTCTTCGTTGTCGACCATGACCGCGTAGGCGCGGGCACCCGCGTCCCAGGCGAACGCGCTGTGGGTCTCGTTGGTGTCCGAGGACCCGGGCTCCTTGTCACCGAAGTGCTTCGAGAGCATGTAGACCTTCCGCGGCCTCGTCACGTCGTACAGCGAGACGCCACCCTTACCGTTCTTGCCGCACTGCTCGTTGTTCACGACGAGCGCATAGCCGTTAAACCACTTCGTGGTGAGGCGAACGACCTGCATGCCCTCACCCGATCTGGTGTCCTGGCTCTGCGGAATGAAGTTGATGGTCTTCGGGTTGGATGGGTTGCTGATGTCGATGACCCAAACACCGGCGTCGGGGCTGTTGATGCCGCCGGCCTCGGAGTTTGCGTCACAGTCAGGCTCTCCCCAGTTCGCCAGATAGGCGAGGTTCTCCCGTGGGTCGACGGCGACATCAGCCACGAGGTCGTCGGTCCTTGTGACCCGTTCGACGCCGACCAACTCGAGGTCGCCCCAAGCGCCCGGACCAGTCAGATGGCCCGTCGTTGGACCATGCTGGCCGGGATCGGCATAAGCCGGCGTCGGCGTTAGAGCGAGAAGAAGGGCCGTGACCAGGCCCAGCACAGCGATGGATCTGCGTTTCGACATGCGTCCCCCTCCTAGGTCGTCCTACGGGTCGGCTAGGGCAAGTAGGCTAGACAAAAAGGAGGGGCTCTGTCCAGCGGGAACAATGGCCCCCGACCAGCGCTTTTACGAGAACTGGTCCAGCGGATCAGTCGTCGACGCGGTTCTTCACCGTCGGTTGCCGACGCCGTCGAGGCTAGAAGAAGACGTTCTTTCGAGCCAGGACGTTCTTGTACAGCATCTGCTGGATGGTGTCGCGGACCCGGTCCGTGAGTTCGAATACGAGCATCGAGTCCTGCCACGCGTCCCGGGGAAACTCATCGGTCGGAATCGGCTCGCCGAACTCGATGATCCACTTCGATGGGAGCGGGATGAGCCCCAGAGGGCCGAGCCACGGGAAGAATGGCGTGATCGGGAAGTACGGGAATCCACCCAGCTTGGCCAGACCCTTCGCGTTGTAAATCATCGGGTAGATCTCCTCGGACCCAACGATGGCCACCGGGACGATGGGCACTCTGGTCCGAAGCGCAAGCTCGACGAACCCGCCACGACCGAACCGCTGGAGCTTGTACCGGTTGCGGTAGCCCTTCCCCACCCCCTTGTAGCCCTCGGGGAACACACCCACCAGTTCGCCGCCCCGAAGCATGCGAATGGCGTCTTCGTCGCATGCCAACGTCGCGCCCATCTTTCTGGCCATCACTCCTACGATCGGCATGCGAAAGGCGAGATCCGCAGCGAGCAGCCGGACATGTCGGTGCGCCGGGTGCTGGTCGAGAAGCCCGAATTTCATCACCATGGCGTCGACCGGCAACGTCCCGGAATGGTTCCCGACCAGGAGTGCCGCTCCTTCGGATGGAACGTTGTCCACTCCGAGCCAGTCCACCCGCCAGTACCGCTCGTGCCACGGTCGAACCAGCGGCGCGAAGACGTTCTCCGTGATTTCGGCGTCGAAGCCGAACTCGTCGATCTCGTATTCGCCGGTGAGGCGGCGGCGGAGGTACTCGAGCGTCCGCTTGACCGCCTGTCCCTCGAACGGCCCCACGCGCTCGCCGGGCGTGGGCGGCTGATGACGGCGGCAGAACCCGTTCGCCTGAGCCTGGTTCCGGCACGGCTTTCCGCTGGCCGTGATCGCCCTGCACCGGCTCGCGACACCCCTCGCCTGATCCAGCGAGATGACCTCGGCCATCAGGTCCTCACCTTCTGCTTCTGCCGTCGGTCGCGCCGCCCTCGTTGAAGCAGGTCGTACACGTTCTGCTCCCACTCCGTGGCCTGCTCGGGCGTGAACAGCCGCCGGAACCGCTGCCCGGCAATGAACTCCTCGAGCGCTTCACGCGTGGTGAACCGCGGCGTGTATCCGAAGATCGACTTGAGCCGGTCGTTGTCGGCGACTCTTCCGTACACCAGGTAATCGATCTGGTCCGTCGGGAAGTCGACCAGTCCGAGCCGGCGGATCAACGCCGCCATCGGCATCCCGAACGGATAGAGCACCTTGAACGGAACTTTCCCGCACATCCGAATCGCCTGCGAGAGGTAGAGAACGCCATCCGCGGCGACGTTGAAGATCCCGGCATGGTCCTCCCGCACAGCGCGATACAGGACCTCCAGCGCGTCGTCCTCGTGGATGAACTGAAGCCGTGGGTCATACCCGAACGGCGAAGGAATCACTGGCAAGGAGAAGTATCGGGTAAGCGTCGTTTCGATGCCCGATCCCATGAAGTTGGCGAAACGGAGAATGGTCATCGTGACATCCCTGCGCCGACGCCCGAAGTCTCGGGCGTACTCCTCGATCTCGATGGAGTCCTTCGCGTAACCGACCGGCGCCCCGCGGGCCGACATGTCCTCGGTGAACACAGCGGGGTCCTGCGGGCTCGAGCCGTACACCGCTGTGCTCGACTTCATGATGAGCTTTGTCACCTGGGGAACCTTCTGACACGCCGCGAACAGCTGCATGGAGCCGATGACGTTGATGTCCTTCATGTTCAGGCGGCCTCCCACACGAGTCGGCGTCGTGATCACCGAAAGGTGAACAACGGTATCCGCCTCGGAGGCCTGGATCGTCTTGAGGATGAGCGGGTTCCGAATGTCGGCACGGACGTATTCGGTTCGCTCCAGGTCGACTTCGGGTTCCTCGACGTCAATACCGACGATGTGCTCGACATCCGGGTCCTGCTCGAGCCGCTGTGCGAGCCTGCCGGGAAGGTGCCGGGAGACTCCCGTGATCAGGATCTTCTGGCCCATGGGTCTTAGGCTACGCTTGCGCCCGAAGGAGCGTCACGGGGTCTCTCGCGGTCAGACCGAGGGCCTGCGCGGCGCTCGCCTTGTTCAGAACAACGGCGAGCCACCCAGCGGAGTCCTCGATCAGCGCCAACTGCCCTTCGGGAACGTCGCTGAACGTCCGCGCCGTCCAAAGCTCGAGCGCGGTTCCCCCTGCTCGCAGCCATAGCCGCTTGGCCAGGTCCATCCCGGCGAGCTGGAGGTGGCCCCTTCGCGCTGAAAGCTGCAGATTGCCGAAGCGATCGATCGAGAGAACCTGACAGTCGATCCTGTCCCGCCTTACCGCCGGCTCAGGCACGCTGAGGCCCTCCAGTGAGTCGACATCGAGGAGTGGACCAAGCTCCTCCAGCGGGACGCCTGACGCAAGACGTGCGGCCGCCGGCGCGAAGATGTCACGGCCGTGGAACGTCTGCGACCTCGGCTCAAGCATCACTTCAGTGGACGAGATCTCAACCGCCCGGTTGACCCATCCAGTCGCCGCCCACGCCAGGGCCAACACGCCGTTGTCCGGTCCAACCATCAGGCGGTTGTTCGAGCGCGTCTCGACGGCGATCGGCCGCCTGTGAGTTCCAACGCCGGGGTCGACGACCGCCAGAATCACTGCCTCGGGGGGCAAGTAGTGGACCGCATTTCTCAACGTCAGGGCGCCGCCGAGCACATCGTGCGCGGGCACTGAATGAGTGAGATCGATGACCGTGCTTTCCGGCGAGATACGGGCCATCACCGCGTGACAGACGCCGACGAATTCGTCTTCCAGGCCGTAATCCGAAAGGAAAACGATGGGGCGCGCCGACATGGATCGGGCGCAGCGCTACTTCTGGCGACGCTGCCAGCGGGTCTTCTTGAGCAGCTTCTTGTGCTTCTTCTTCCGCATCTTCTTGCGGCGTTTCTTGACAACCGAGGGCAAGCAGAATCCCTTTCCGATTTGGGGCGGAAGCCCGAAAGTCTAGTCGGTTCCGAACAGGCTCCGCAGGTCAACGCGGCGGAGCCTGAAGTCCTCATCCACTCTAACGGACCCGAGCTTGAGGGCCTTCGGTGCTTCGGACACTGGTGAAATCAACCGCAGCAGTCCGTCTTCCTCCGAGTACTCGAGGTAACCGATACCGGTGTACTCCCCCTTCCCGTCGGACAGCCCCACGAGAAGCCGGTCGAGCGGCTGCTCCTCGAACAGCGCCGGAAGCGCCGGCATGAAGACGCTCGGCTTGACGCGCCATCGCTGAACCGGCCCGGAAAAGTACGTCCGAAGCGCCGCTTCTCTGTTGCGGGCTCGCTGATCCGCTGACGTCGTTCGGGTTTCCGCGGGAACCGGGAGCGCCAGGACCTCCGAGGAGAAGAAGCGCTGGATGATGCCGAGCAACGGCGCCAGCTCCTCGCCACGCTGAAGCCCGATGACCACGTCGGGCTGGAGGAGGTCGATCTTGTGGTACTTCAGGACCTGCCCGTAGACACCGGAGACCAGTCCGCTGGTGTCCACGATCACCACGTCGGCGCCGCGTGAGCGCGCCCAGTTGAGCAGCTTCGTCGCGCCGACCACCAACGGAAGGAGCTGCCCCTGCGGGGACGTCGATCCGACGAAGTACAGCGCGTCGACTCGCCCGATCCCTCGCGCCGCGGACTCGTCGTGGTTGCCGAACATCCGGACCGTGACGGAGGCCGGCGGGCCGATCGTCTTCTGCCCGAGGTCGGTGTCCAGGTAGGCGACGGTTCGGCCTGATTCCAGGGCCTGCTTCGCGATCGCCCGCCCCAGCGTGCTCTTTCCGGAGTCGAGTCCTCCGATGAGCGTCACGACGCTTGCCGTCGATGCGACTCTCTCGACGACCGCGCTGTATCGTTCCACGCCACTCCTCCGGTGGCGCCGCCGAGAACCGACCGAGCTAGATGAGGGCTTGCGTCTTCAGTAAGGGTTCTGCTTTCGTCCTCTGCGTTCTCGCGAACCAGTCGTATGGGCTTCCCGTCATCACAGCAAATCGAGCTTCTCGAACGGCGTCGGTAGTTCCTCCCGACCGATTCTAGGACGAGCCGAACGACGCCGCGATGGCCTGGTAGCAGGGCCAGTAGTCCTTCTTGCGGCGTCCGTCGTCCATGACGACGACCAGCTTCGTTCGTCCTTGCGCCTTGGCCACGATCGGTGCGGGGTCGTTCACGTCGGCTATGGCGATGGTTTCGATGCCTGCCTGGATGGCTCCTCCAGCGAACCCGTGATCGGCGAAGACAAGCTCTGGTTCCGCGTCCTCCAGCATTCTGCGCATCGGCTGAGGGCTGTGCGTGTGGATCGGGTTGCCGAGTTGCGCGAACACACCGACGTCGCCGACGTAGCGGATCTCCCCGAAGTGCAGCAGGTCGCTGCATCGAGCGCCTTCCATGGGGGTCAGGATCTTCGCGCCGTATTGACGAAGCAGCTCGGCGACCGCCCCGTAGAAGAGAAGAAGCGATGACGGGTGTCCGGTGGCGAGAAGGACGCGTTCGCCGCGTTTGGCGGCGTCGGCGAGCCGAGCACCGGCCTCTTTGAACGCTCGTAAGAGGCGCTCGGGTTCGATCGAAACACCGCGAATTGGAAGCGCCGGATCCGCGTCGTAGCCGGTCTCGTCGGCGATCATCGCGAGGATCTGCCGAACCGTGTACGTCCGGAGCCCCGACATCCCGAACTGTTCCTCTGGGTCGCCGTCGACGAGACGTCCGACCCGCCAAAGGATGTTGGCACGGTCGTGGGAACTGACTGGCCCCGCGATCGCGGCCCGAACGAGCGCCTCGGCCAGCTCCTGATCGCTGAAGCTGTCGGGCCGCCAGAGCTCCGGATCGCGCCTCTTCACTGGCGCGAGGAAGATGTACGCCGGGGATGCATTCAGTGCGATATTAGGTGCCTCGTGGAGGGATGAGTCCGGTGCCTGACTTCTCGCTCAAAGACCAGGTCGCCATCGTGACCGGAGGCAGCAAGGGGATCGGGCGCGCGATTGCCTTGGCGTTTGCCGAATCTGGCGCGTCCGTCGCGATCGCCGCCCGAGGCGAGGAAGACCTGGCGCAGACCGCGAAGGAGATCGAAGCCGCCGGCGGCCAGGCGATCCCGGTCGTCACCGACGTCACCGACCCGGCGCAGGTCGAGGCGCTGGTGAACAAGACCGTCGAGGCATTTGGGACGGTCGACATCCTCGTGAACAACGCGGGCGCTGCGCCGTTCCTTTCGACCATCGACCAGATCCGCCTGGAAGGGTTCGAGAAGTACTTCCGCGTCAACTTCATGAGCGCCGTGTATTGCTCGAAGGCCGTTGCGCCGATCCTCCTGCCGAAGGGATCCGGTTCGGTATTGAACGTCGCTTCGGTTGCCGGCTACATCGCGAGCCCTGGCCTCACCTACTACTCGGGCGCGAAGGCGGCGATGATCAACATGACCAAGACGCTGGCGCATGAATGGGCGGCGTCTGGGATTCGAGTGAACGCGGTCGCGCCGGGATGGGTCGAGACGGAGATGAACGAGCGAGCCCGCGAGCAAACGCCCGAATTCGTTCAGGCGACGACGGCCGCGATCCCGCTCGGTCGGTGGGGCCAGCCCGAAGACGTCGCCGCAGCGGCGGTGTTCCTGTGCTCCCCCGCCGCCTCATTCATCACCGGCGCCGTCCTGGTTATCGATGGCGGGCAAACGGTTTCGAACCTAATCGGAGGCTGACGTCGATGCGAGTTCGCGGCGCGGTCGTGGTGGTGACGGGAGCATCATCCGGGATCGGGTGGGAAACGGCGTTGGCGTTCGCGAAGGCGGGGTCGACGGTCGTTGGAGCGGCTCGCCGCAAGGACCGGCTCGACCAGCTCGTGAGCACCATCGAACAGGGCGGTGGCAAAGCGCTCGCCGTCGAATGCGACGTGTCAGAGCGAGAGCAAGTCGACGGCCTTCGCCGCACGGTCGACGAGGCATTCGGCCGCTGCGACGTGCTCGTCAACAATGCCGGGGTCGCGGGCGGCGGCCCCTTCACCAAGCTGTCGGTCGAGCAGATCGAACGAGTCGTGCGAATCAACTACATCGGCCTCCTGTACTGCACCAAGGCGTTCCTCCCCGGAATGCTGGAAGCACGCCGGGGCCACATCGTGAACATCGCTTCCCTGGCCGGGCGGTACGCCGTGCCTGGCTCATCGGTGTACAGCTCGACGAAGCACGCCGTCGTGGCCTTTTCCGAAGCCCTCTACTACGAGCTGGCATCGGACGGCGTCCGGGTCACCACGGTGAACCCGAGCTTCGTGCGGACGGAGGGTTTCTCAGCCGGTGACCTGGAAAAGCTCCCGAAGGCGATCCTGCTGGACGCGGATCAAGTCGCCGAGGCCATCGTCGACGTGGTCAAGAAGGAAAAGGCGCCCGAGGTATCGGTTCCGCGATGGATGGCATCGATGCAGTCGGTTCGCGTTCTCGCCCCGCCGCTGTACAGGGCGGCGCTCAAGCGAATGGCTCGACGAGGCGTGAGCACCAGGAAACTGCGGGACGAGTAAGGGAGGACGGCAATGGAAGGGCATGACCATGAATCGGTGGTCCACGACCACGAACACGTGCACGTGACGCACTACAGCCGCCCGGGCGAGGACATAACTCACATGGAGGCGACCCACGGGCACGAGCACAATCACCCGGCGCTGTCCCATGAGCACGAGCGGCACGAGGATCCCGAGAAGGAGCATCAACGCGAGGGCCACATCCACGACCACGCGCGGCCGGACGAGTCGCCGGCGTAGTTGTTCTGGTTCCGGCCTGCTGCGCTCGAGAAAATCGAAATTCTTCGCTGATCGTGACTTTTCTCATAGCGGCGCTTTAGCGTTCCTTCTAGCATCGAACGCATGTTCGGTACCGCTCCGGTCTGAAGTGACCCGTTCCCCCACGCCGACGTTGCTCCGCTAGACGTCCGGGGTGGCTCGCGCCTACGCCGCCTCGATCAAGCGGTCAAGAGCATTGCCGCGACGTTCGCCGAGGCGTTGTCCGACGTCGCGGAATTCGAGCGCGTGCAGGGGTGGCGCGCCGACGGCGCCACCTCGATGACTGCCTGGCTCGCCGGCCGGTACAGCCTTTCATGGGGAACCGCCCGGGAATGGGTCCGGGTGGCCAGGGCCCTACGGTCCCTGCCGGCGATCGCCCGGGCGTTCGCGCAAGGGGACCTCTCCTGGGATCAGGTTCGGTCTCTCACGAAGTTCGTCACTGCGGAGTCCGATGCCGAGTGGGCCGGGCGAGCCCGTTCCATGAGCCCGGCGGCCCTGGAGCGTGAGGCCGCCCGCCACCAGAAGATCACCGAACGGGAGGTCCAGGACCTGCACCGTCTGAGGCGCTTTTCCATGTGGTGGGACGAGGAGCGGCCGCTTCTGTACTTCGAGGGAACGCTTGCCTCAGAACAGGGTGCGGCCGTGAAGGAGGCCCTGGAGCGGCGGGCCGAGCAGATCGTGTTGGCGGATGACCCCTTCGGTCCCGCTCAGGAGGCTCGCCTGGCCGATGCTCTGGTCGAGGCGCGGTATGCGAGCCGAGGCAAGGAGATCTCTCCCCGACCACCCTGGTGGTC
>JALYGK010000053.1 GCA_030777105.1 Actinomycetota bacterium
CCAGCCGCTCGCTCTGGCGGTCGATGATCTGCATGAAGCTGGCGATCTGGTCGGCGGACAAGCGGTCGCGGTTGCGAAGCAGCGTCTTCACGAACCCCCGGATCGCGGTGATTGGAGTGCGGAGCTCATGGCTGGTGATGGCGATGAAGTCCGACTTCATCTGGTCGAGCTCGCGCAGCCGCATCATCGTCTCTCGTTGCTGCGACAGAAGCTGGTTGCTGTGGACGACCAGCGCCATCTGGTCCGCCAGACGGGTCAAGAGGTCCATCGCCCTGTCGTCGAAGGCGTTGCGTGTTCGGCTCTCCACGTCCACCACGCCGACGATCTCATCGCCGATCTTCATCGGGACGGCCAGCTCCGAACGCATCTCCGGGTCGACCTCGATGTACCCGGGGAAGGTCCTGACGTCGGGAACCTTGATCGGATGGCCGCGAACGGCAGCGGTCCCCGTCACCCCCTTTCCGAACGGGACCAGCCGGTCGTAAAACGGCATCCCGTACATCCCCATCACCCGCAACGCGTCATCCTCTCGAACCATGATGGTCAGCGACTCGAAGCCGAGGTCTCGTCCGATGGCCTCGGCCATGAGCTGCGCCGCCGCCTTCAGGTCCTCCGCCGCCACTCCGGCCAGGATCACCGTGTTGATGGCGGCGAGCTCGCGACTGGCGGCGGCCTCTCGCTGGGCCACTTGCTCGAACAGAGCTGCTTGTCGCGCCGCCTTGTCTCGTTGCTGGGCGAGCGACCGCCCCATAAAACCGGTGATGGAGGCGAAGAGGGCGAGCATCCCGACGCGGAACGCGATCCTCCCGACCTCGAACCCGTACCGGGGAAGGAAGAGGTCCGGTCGCGCTTCCGTGAACCGGAGCGCCATGTACGTCTCGCGGGCGACTTCGTTCACGAAGCTCACCGCCACGACGACCAGCGCTCCCCTGAGCTGGTATCGAAGCGCTCCCTCGAGCGGAAGGATGTACATGACGACCCACGTCGAGCCCCGAGGGTCGAAGCTGTACGCCCAGGCGAGCCCGAAGAGGACCACGCCGTCCAGCGCGAACGCCGCCAGTCCGAGACGCTTGAATCCGTCCACGGAGAGACCCCGCCTCATGGCCAGGATGATGAGCACGTTCCCCACGGCGAGAAGGACGATCAGGGAGAACGCGAACGCGATCAGGCCGGACGACGCGTATGGGGGGATCGGGGTGTTGTTCGTTTGCAGGACCAGGTAGCCACCGAGCAGCACGCCGAACCATCGGACCCGAACCATTCCGCGTTCAAGGCGAACGGCGTACTCGAGCTCGTTCGCCGATGCGCTCTGCGCACCCGTCGGTTCGGGATCTGGCTTGGTGGGAGACCGTTCCATGCGTGCCTCGAGACCGGCGCCGTTACAATTGAGCCCGTGGCGTAAGCATACGCGCCGCCATTCCGCTCACTTGCATGTTCGACACACTGACCGGCCGCCTGAACGCGGTCTTCCGAAAGCTTCGCTCCAGAGGGAAGCTGCATCCGAAGCAGGTGGATGCGGCCCTGGAGGACATTCGCGGGGCGCTCGTGGAGGCCGACGTGGCCCTCGAGGTCGCAGACGACTTCCTGTCCCGGGTCAGGGCGCGCGCGCTCTCGGACGAGGTGCTTCGGAGCCTCACCCCGGCGCAACAGGTCATCAAGGTGGTGCGCGACGAGCTCACCACGACCCTCGGCGGCCAGGGCCGCCCGTACCAGTTCCCGGCGGCGAACCCCGCGGTGATCATGATGGCCGGCGTCCAGGGCTCCGGAAAGACGACGGCGTGCGCGAAGCTCGCTATTCATCTGAAGCAGATGGGGAAGCAGCCGCTCCTCGTCGCCGCCGACCTCCAGCGTCCGGCGGCGATCGAGCAGCTGTTCACGTTGGGACGCGAGATCGGCGTCCCGGTCGCGTCCGACGGCAAGGATCCTGTTCGCGTCGCGAGGAACGGCGTCAAGCAAGCCGGTAAGGACGGGCGGAACGCGGTGATCGTCGACACGGCGGGACGCCTCCACGTCGACCCCGAAATGATGAAGCAGGCCCGGCAGATCAAGGACGCCATTCGTCCGCACCAGGTGCTGATGGCCTGCGACGCGATGACGGGTCAGGACGCCGTGATCCAGGCCCGCGCGTTCATGCGGGAGGTCGACGTCACCGGGTTCATCCTCACCAAGGTCGACGGCGACTCCCGGGGCGGGGCGGCGCTTTCCATGACCAGTGTCACCGGGCGGCCGATCCTCTTCGCGGGGACCGGTGAGAAGCCCGCTGACCTCGAGCCGTTCCATCCCGACCGCATGGCCTCTCGGATTCTCGGCATGGGCGACGTGCTGTCGCTCATCGAGAAGGCCGAGAAGGAGCTGGACCAGCAGAAGGCCGCCGAGACGGCGGAGAAGATGGCCCGCGCCGAGTTCACGCTGGAGGACTTCCTGGAGCAGATGCGGCAGGTCCGGAAGCTCGGACCTCTCCAGGACCTGATGGCCATGCTCCCCGGCATTCCGGGAGGGAAGGAGCAGCTCAAGGACCTTGCCGTGGACGAACGTGACCTCGCCAGAACCGAGGCCATCATCTGCTCGATGACCCCGGAGGAGCGGCGGAACCCGGCTATCATCGGCGGCAGCCGCCGCCTTCGCGTCGCCCGTGGCTCCGGGACCACCACTCAAGAGGTGAATTCGCTGCTCAAGGAGTTCGCCCAGGCGAAGAAGATGATGAAGTCGATGATGGGCATGGCCGGACTCGCCGGTGGGAAGCGAAAGGGCGGGATGCGCCTGCCGAACATTCCCGGCATGCCGAACATCCCGGGAACGTGAGAGGCTGAGACGACGATGGTGAAGATCAGATTGATGCGAATGGGGGCGACCAAGCGGCCGTTCTACCGCGTGGTGGTGGCCGAGTCCAGGAGTCCGCGCGACGGCCGGTTCATCGAGAGCATCGGGAAATACCATCCGCTTTCGGAGCCCTCCGGCATCGAGATCGACGAGGAACGCGCTCTTCACTGGTTGTCCCGCGGCGCGCAGCCGACGGAGCAGGTTCACAATCTCCTGGAGAAGCAGGGGATCTGGGACCGGTTTGTCGCATCGAGGGGAAGCCCCAAACCGAAGCGTTCGAGGAAACCCGCGTCGTAGTCATTCCGGGACCGAGTGCCATGGCGTCCTCAGTCAAGGAAGTTCTGGAATACATCGCCAAGAACTTGGTGGACGACCCCGACGCGGTTCGGGTAACGGAAGTGGAGAACGGCGACACGATCTCACTGAAGCTCGCGGTCGCCTCAGACGACGTCGGGAAGGTCATCGGGAGACGGGGCAGGACCGCCCGCGCGATTCGAGACATGGTAAGAGCGGCCGGTGTGAAGGCCGGAGTCAACGTCTCCGTCGAAATCGAGGGGTGACGGAACAGGCACCTCGCTGGATCGCGGTCGGACGAATCGCTCGTGCCCACGGAGTGAGGGGAGAGGTCGCGGTTCAACCGTTGTCCGACGTGGAGTCACGGTTCGTCCCCGGTTCCCGGCTCTACCTCCGAGAGGATGACCCGGACCCGTTGACGGTGTCTGAAGCTCGTTCGCACCGTGGCCGACTTCTGGTGCGGTTCGAGGACGTACACGATCGCGACAGTGCGGAAGAGATGGCGGGCCAGTTTCTCCTGGTCCCATCGTCGTCCGCGCCGCCCCTGCCCCATGGCGAATACTGGACGCACGAGTTGGTCGGCTGCGACGTGGTCACGGATCAGGGCCGCACCCTCGGACCGATTCGGGAGGTCATTCATACGCCGGCGAACGACGTGTGGGTCACGCAGAGTGACCACGAAGAGACGTTGATTCCCGCGCTGAAGGATGTGGTGAAGGAAGTCGACCTGGTCGCCCGCCGAGTGATCGTGCGGGAAGTTTCCGGCCTCACCGCCCCATGAGCGATTCGGGGGTTCGCTCGACGACGGGGACCGAGCCGGAGCTCCGAGTCGACGTGCTGACCTTGTTCCCCGGGATTTTCGACGGTCCCCTTCGGGAGAGTTTGCTCGGCCGGGCGATCGAGCAACGGCGCATCGAGGTGAACGTCCACGACATCCGGGACCACGCCCACGACCGGGCGAGGCAAGCCGACGACTATTCGTTCGGAGGCGGGCCCGGGATGGTGATGAAGCCGGAGCCGATCTTTGAGGCGGTCGAATCCCTCGGCCCCGGTGAGAAGCGAGTGGTCCTCTTGTCCCCAGCCGGGAAGCGCCTGGATCAGCCTCTGATCAACGAGCTGGCCCGCGAACGCTGGTTGGTCCTAATTTGCGGCCGATACGAAGGGGTCGACGAGCGGGTGGTGACAGGGCTCGGCGCGGAGGAGATCTCCATCGGCGACTTCGTGGTGGCGGGCGGGGAAGTCGCGGCATTGGTGCTGCTCGAAGCCGTCAGCAGGAGGATTCGCGGCGTGGTCGGCAACGAGGAGTCCCTGGCTCCGGAGTCATTCGAAAGCGGCATCCTCGACCACCCGCATTACACACGGCCGCGCGTGTTCAGGGGAATGGAAGTGCCGGACGTTCTGTTGAGCGGCGACCATCGCAGGATCGCCGAGTGGCGGCGGCAAGCGGCGCTCGACAAGACCAGGAAGAATCGTCCCGACCTGCTCGATCGACCGGAATCGTCGACGCCGGGGGCGTGATGAGGCCGGTGCTATCATGGCGCCGACCCCGTCCCCTGACGTTTCCGGACGATGAACAAGACCGACCTCGTCGAGAAAACACGCCTGCGCGACGATATCCCCGAGTTTCGTCCGGGGGACACCGTTCGCGTCCACGTCCGAGTCGCGGAGGCGGGACGTGAACGAATTCAGGTCTTCCAGGGCGTGGTGATCCGCCGGCAGGGGGGCGGGCTCCGAGAGACCTTCACTGCGCGAAAGATCTCGTTTGGTGTCGGCGTGGAGCGAACGTTCCCGCTCCACTCGCCGACGATCGCGAAGATCGAAGTGGTGACAAGGGGCCGCGTTCGCCGGGCCAAGCTCTACTACCTCAGGGAGCGGCGCGGGAGGAAGGCGCGCATTCGCGAACGCCGGGAGCCAGTGGCCGCGTCGACTGCTGCCGCGGAGGGCGGAGAGGAAGCGGAGCAGGCCTAGCCATGCCGGCAGATACTCCGCGGGAGCCGGGGTCCGACGAACCGGAACCGGCCGACGAAAGCGCACCGCCCGGCGACGCAGCCGTCACCACGGAAACCGCTCCTCCGGATGAAGCCGAGTCCCCATCGGCCGCCGAGAAGGCGAAGAAAACCGGCCTTGCCTTCCTTCGGGAGCTGCCCGTCCTGCTGCTCATCGCCCTTGGACTGGCGCTCCTCATCAAGACATTCCTTGTCCAGGCGTTCTACATACCGTCGGAGTCGATGGAGCCGAGCCTGGGCGTCGGCGACCGCGTTTTGGTGAACAAGGTGGTGTACCACCTACATCCACCGCGGCGAGGAGACGTCATCGTGTTCGAAGAGCCCCACCCTACGGACGAGCCGGACAGGAACGTCTTCGAGGCGTTCTGGCACTGGCTCACGCAAGGGCTGGGAGTCTCGGCCAGTCCGGAGCGCGACTTCATCAAGCGGGTCGTCGCTGTTCCGGGCGAGACCATCGAAGTGAAACAGGGACGGGTCTTCATCAACGGGCGGCGGCTCAGCGAGCCGTACTTATCGGCCACGCCCGATCGCAGGGATTTCCCTCCAACGAAGGTTCCGCCGGAAAATCTCTTCGTGATGGGCGACAACCGAACCAACTCGAACGACTCGCGGTTCGGACTCGGGTTCATCCCCTACGACAAGGTGGTGGGCCGGGCCTTCGTGGTGATCTGGCCGCCGTCTCGGGTCAGCCTGATTCGAAGACCCGGCTGAGGCCGGAGCTGCGGTGAAACCGGAAACGCACCCCACCGGGAAGCCGATCGATCACTACGAACGACGGCTTCGAGCCGAAGGGTTTCAGTTGATCGCCGGGATAGACGAGGCCGGACGCGGCGCACTGGCCGGGCCCCTGGTGGCAGCCGCGGTGGTGCTTCCGGATGCCTTCGACATCGATGGTCTGGCCGACTCCAAAGCCCTGACGGCGCTCCAACGGGACGAATGGTTCGCGCGGATCCAGTCCGCCGCGCTGGCCGTGGCGGTGTGCCGGGCGCTGCCCCGGCGCATCGACCACCGGGGACTTCACGTATCGAATCTGTTTCTGCTCCGGCGAGTGCTTCGGGCGCTCCCGCTGCAACCCGACTTCGTCCTGGCCGACGGCTTTCACCTGAAGGGCGTGCGGATGCCGCATCTTTCGATCAAGAAGGGTGACGAGGTCACCGCGTCGGTGGCCGCCGCTTCAATCGTGGCGAAGGTCACTCGGGACCGCATCATGGACCGGTATCATCGCCGGTTTCCGCAATACGGGTTCGACCGGCACCGCGGATACGGCACCATGTCTCACCGCGCCGCCATTGCGAGGTTTGGCCCTTCGCCGATCCACCGGATGTCGTTCAAGGGAATGAACCTGTACGAAACCGACCGGGAGCGCTACCTGGAGCTGTACGCCCGTGGAGACACTGGGGACTGACGTGAGCGACGAAGACATCGAGCGGGTTGAAGACGAGATGGAGCTCCGCCTGTGGCGTGAGTACCGCGACGTCGTCCAGATGTTCCGCCACGTCGTCGAGACGGAGCAGCGGTTCTACCTGGCGAACCAGGTGAAGCTGGAAAAGCACGACTCGCCCGGAGGTGCGTGGTTCGAGCTCGAGCTGACCGACGCGTGGGTGTGGGACATCTACCGGCCGACCCGGTTCGTGAGCCGCGTTCATGTGGTCACCACGAACGACGTCAACATCGAGGAGTTGACGCACAAGGAGATGGTGGCCGACTCGCTCGACGTCACGGATACGTCGGAAGGGCCGCCCAGGCCGTAGGCACCTTTGTGTCGGTGGCCGGCGCCACACTACCGGCCATGTCGCTCCAGGATCGGGCCGGCGTCGGGACCACCGGGGAGGACCACGCCCTCGCCGAATACCACAAACGCGGGTACGAGCTCCTCGCTCGAAACTGGCGTTGTTCGCTCGGGGAAATCGATCTCGTTCTGGTCAGGGGGCACCTGATCGTGTTCTGCGAGGTGAAGACGCGACGCGGGTCGTCGTTCGGTGGGCCGTACGAAGCAGTGACGTGGAAGAAGCAGCGGAAGCTTCGCCAGCTGGCGGAGGCGTTCCTCGCGGCGACGAGACTCGATCCTTCTGCCGTCCGCTTCGACGTCGCCAGCGTCACGGCCACGGATGATGGGACCCGGACCGTCCATCTGTTTGAGAGCGCCTTCTAGCCAGAGCTGAGCGCCGGCCGGCGAGAGGTCGTGTCGGTGGGTCCTCCTATGGTTCGGCGGATGTACGGACGGGTTCTGGCCGTGGCCGTGGTAGGCGTGCGCGGGGAGGTGATCTCGGTGGAGGCGCACGTGGGGCGGGGCCTTCCTGCGCTCACCGTGACGGGCCTGCCGGGAGCCGGCATCCAGGACGCCAGGGACCGCGTGCGTCCCGCCGTGGAGGGCTCCGGCCTGGAATGGCCGCTGCGGCGGGTGGTCGTCAATCTTTCGCCCGCCGGCGTTCGAAAGGATGGACCCGGCTTCGATCTGCCCATCGCGCTCGGCGTCCTCTCGGCGTCGGCGCAGATTCCTCGAGACCAGCTTTCGCTGTACGCGTTCGCCGGCGAGCTCTCACTCAAGGGAGAGCTTGTCCCCACACCGGCCATCCTGCCGATTGCCATCGCGGCGCGCCGCGCGGGACTGAAGGGGGTGGTGGTTCCCGAGGCGAACGCCGCCGAGGCACATCTGGTCGAGGGACTCGATGTGGTCGGCGCCCCGTCGTTGTCGGCGGTGGTCGCGTTCCTCCGCCGGCAATGGAACCCGGACCCGGCGCTCCTTCGTTCGCAGCCGTCATCGGCCCCGGCGCCGTCTGTCGATCTGGCGGAGGTCCGAGGACAGGGCCTGGCGCGGCGAGCCCTGGAAATAGCGGCGGCCGGAGGACACAACACATTGATGGTCGGCCCGCCGGGCGCGGGCAAGACCATGCTGGCTCGCCGGCTCCCCACGATCCTCCCGGCGATGACGCGCCAGGAGGCACTCGAAGTGACGCAGTTGCATTCGGTGGCGGGGATTCTCTCTGGCGGTCTGATCGAGGTCCGGCCGTTTCGCGCCCCGCACCACTCGATTTCGCTCCCCGGATTGCTCGGGGGAGGCTCCGGCCTCCTGCGACCGGGCGAAGTCTCGCTGGCTCACAACGGAGTTCTGTTCCTCGACGAGGTGACGGAGTTTCGTCGAGATGCGCTGGAAGGCTTGAGGCAGCCGCTCGAGGACGGCCGCGTCATCGTGGCCCGCGCGTCCGGCGCGGTGGAGTTCCCTTCGCGGTTCACGCTCGTCGCGGCATCGAACCCATGCCCGTGTGGTTTCGACGGCGACACTCGCCGTGTCTGCCGGTGCTTGCCCAATCGGCTCCTCGCATACCGGCAGCGCCTTTCCGGCCCGCTGTTGGACCGGATGGACATCCAGCTGTCGATTCCTCGCCTGTCACGAGCGGAGCTGCTTGGTTCAGAGGTGGGTGAGCCGTCATCGGCGGTTCGGGAGCGCGTGGAACAGGCGCGGGACCGGCAGCGAACGCGCCTCGTGGGAACGCCGTGGACGTGCAATGCCGAGATGCCCGGGACGTTCGCCAGGCGGCGAGCGCGAATGAACGACCGTGCACAGTCGGTGTTGGCGAATGCGGTGGAGCGGCTCGCTCTCTCCGGCCGCGGCTTCGACCGCGCCGTCAAGGTGGCGCGGACCATCGCGGACTTGGCGGGCGCGGAGAGGGTTGAGGCGGATCACGTCGCCGAGGCGCTGAGCTACCGGACCCTGACCGTTCCCGAGGAGGCAGCGCACGTGGGGTAGCCGAGACGAACCCGATGCGGCGTCCTTCGGATCTCGCCAGGGAACGGCATCAATCGAACCGGGGACCCCGACCAGAACGTGAGCGGTCGGCGCCGATGAAGTGGCCGGTCGACTTTGTGGCGAACCGTGAAGATCGTCGAGCCCTCCTGGTCCTGTTGAGCCTGCCCTCGCTCACCGCTCGGCGGATGCTCGAGATCGCCGATCGCCTCGGAACGGCGACCGCATGCCTGGCCGCCATCCGGGACGGGACAGAGGGGAGCACTGGCGACGGCGACCGCGCCCGGAGGCTCGGCCCCGACGACGTCGCCGAGCGTTTGGAGGCCATCGGCGGCCGTCTGGTCACGTTCCGGGAGCCGGAGTACCCGGACGCCCTTCTGGATCTCTACGACCCCCCGGCCGGTTTGTTCGTCCGAGGCCAGCCGCTGGATGCGCGGCCGGTCAAGGTTGCCGTGGTCGGCGCTCGGAACTGCTCACCCGGAGGAAGGGAGGTGTCGAGGGGACTCGGACGCGCGCTAAGCCGAGCGGGTGCCTCCGTGGTGAGCGGTGGCGCGCGCGGCATCGATGCGGGCGCACACCGCGGCGCCCTCGATGCGGACGGGTCGACGATCTGCGTCCTGGGGTCTGGCCTGGATGTCGTCTACCCGTCGCGCCACAAGAACCTTCTCTCCGAAATCGCGGACCGCGGGACGCTCGTTACGGAGTACGGGCCGGGGATCCCGGCCGAGCCCTTCCGCTTTCCGGCCCGCAACCGGCTCGTCGCGGCGCTGGCGACGGCTACCGTCGTCGTGGAGGGAGCCGCTGGGAGCGGGTCGATGATCACGGTCACCCATGCGCTCGAGCTGGGACGCGACGTCTTCGCGGTTCCGGGCGCCGTCACGTCAGCGCTCGCCGCCGTTCCCCTGGAGCTGATTCGCGAGGGGGCGACTCCCATTCGCGGACCGGACGACCTCCTTGAAGACCTGGGGCTTGCGTCGGCTCCAGGCGGCGAAAAGGCGGCGGACGGTGCGGATCTCGATTCGAAGTTCTCGGATGGCGAACGCGATGTGTGGCGAGCGCTCGCCACGACGTCGGCTCCGGATCAGCTCGCTTCGGCGACGGGCATGCCTCTGGGACAGGTGATCGCCGCGCTCACCACACTCGAGCTCAACGGGTTCGTCCTGAGCGTGGGAGGACGGTACGAACGGAGGCCGGCGTCGGCGCGTCCTTGACCGAGGCAGACGCTGTGCTAGAAGTCGGCCATCGGCTCACGTAAAAGGAAACAGCATCCCGCTTTAGTTTCGGCCGCAGCCGCCGACGTACGGAGGGTGAACGAGTTCGCCGACCACCTCCGGCTTCAGCGGGGGCTCTCCGAGCACACCGTTCAGGCGTACCGAGGCGACGTTCTCTCGCTGGCCGAGTTCCTGGCGCGTGGAAGCACGAACCTGCTCGACGCGCGGCTCCCGCAGCTTCGCCGGTGGCTCGCTCATCTCGTTACGCGCGGATACGCGCGAAGCAGCGTGGCCCGGAAAGCCGCGGCCGTCAAGACGTTCTACGCGTGGGCGCACCGGCGGCGCCTGATCGAGACGAACCCGGCTTCTTTGCTTGCGAGCCCCTCGCCTGCGTCACGACTTCCCACCGTGCTCAAAGCGTCGGAAGCAGAGTCGCTTGCGGATGCGCCGAACGCGGACGACCCGGTCGGTCTTCGCGACCGAGCGATTCTCGAGCTGCTCTATGGGTCCGGTTTGCGTGTCGCCGAACTCTGTTCCCTAAGCACTTCGGACGTGGATCTCCGGGGAGGTCGGCTGCGCGTTGTAGGTAAAGGGGCTAAGGAGCGTGTCGTCCCAATGGGGGATTTTGAAGTCCTTGCAGTTGACGAATACTTGAAGCGGTCACGTAGCTGGTTCCTCAAGGGTAAAGAGGAAACAGATGCACATTCTTCAGGACGTAAACGACACGAGGTTGAAGCGCTCTTCTTCAACCGAAGAGGAAAGCGAATTACTCCGCGCGACGTGCGCGGCATGCTCGACGGTTACATCCGTCGCGTCCTCTCGGGTCGCAAGGTGAGCCCCCACACGCTTCGGCATTCCTTCGCCACGCATCTGTTGGAGGGAGGAGCCGACATTCGCGCCGTTCAGGAATTGCTCGGACACGCAACGCTTGCAACCACCCAGCGGTACACGCACGTGTCGAAGGGGAGGCTCTTCGACGCGTACCGCCAGAGCCACCCGAGGGCCTGATGCCGCGCCGCGCCGGAACCGCGACCGCCACGAAGCCCGTGACACGACCCGCGTCCGAGCTCGACGAGCTCTGGCAACGGTTCAAGTTCACCGCGTCCCAGTCAGCGCGTGAGGAACTGATCATTCATTACTCGCCGCTCGTGAAGTACGTCGCCAGCCGAGTGGCGACCGGGCTACCCGCCAACGTGGAGCAGGCGGACCTCGTCTCGTACGGCATCTTCGGGTTGATCGACGCGCTCGAGAAGTTCGACCTCGCGCGTGAGATCAAGTTCGAGACGTACGCGATCCCTCGAATTCGCGGCGCGATCATCGACGAGCTCCGGTCGCTTGACTGGGTTCCTCGTTCCGTAAGGTTCAAGGCGCGAGAGGTCGAAAAGGCCAACGCCGAGCTCGAGAGCAAGCTGAAGCGCGCTCCGTCTGACGCCGAGGTCGCGCAGCACCTGGGTGTGAGCCTCAGCGAGCTCCACGACATCGTCACGCAGATTTCGTTCGTCACCGTGAGCGCGCTCGAAGAGGTCGTGGCGACGGGAGCCGACCGAGGCGAGTCCATCTCACTTCTCGACACCCTGGCCGACATCGGCACGCCAGATCCGTCGTCCGGACTCGAGGGGATGGAGACTCGGGCCATGCTCGCTGCAGCCATCAACGCGCTGTCCGAGCGGGAGAAGATCGTGGTCACCCTCTACTACTTCGAGGGCCTGACGCTGGCCGAGATTGGCGACGTCCTCGGGGTGACCGAATCACGGGTGTGCCAGATCCACACCAAGGCGGTCGGGCAGCTCAGAACGCAGCTCAAAGAGCCCGAAACCGTCTGACCCCCTCCGAGAGACACATCTGAGCTTTCAGCGGCGCGGCAACCGCCCTGCTGTGCGAAAAGTCATAGCGGCGCGTTGGAGAGACCGCTACGTTCTCCCCCCTGGCCTCCAAGACCCGGAGTTCGACATGAGCGGCATCAGCATCAGCCTTGCAGCGACGCTCGTCACGTCGGCGGTCGGCGGGTTCCGGACAACGGCACAGGCGCCGCCGCAACAACCTCCTCCGACGGTGCAAGCCGGCCGATACGCGTGGCCCGTACGCGGTCCGGTCATCCATGCCTTCGAAGCGCCGGCCGGTCAGTACGGCCCCGGCCATCGCGGGATCGACATCGCCGCGCCGTTCGGTTCACCGGTGGTCGCGGCGCACAACGGCGTCGTTGCGTTTTCGGGTTGGGTGGCGGGTTCACTCTTTGTGTCCATCGATCACCCGGATGGGATCAGGACGACGTACTCATGGCTCTCGGACGCGATCGTGCGAAAGGGCGACTACGTGAAGAAGGGCCAGACGATCGCAAGGACCGGGTCCGGACACCCTGGCGAAGCCACGCCTCACTTGCATTTCGGAGCGCGAGTCGGCGACCTCTACATCGATCCCATGCTCCTGCTGGAACAGGGAAGCGTCGCCGGCCTGATCCATCTCGCTCCGTTGGAAGCCGCATAGACTGCGGCGAGTGTTCCCGCGCTTCCGCTGGCCTGTCCTTGTTGTCGCATGCTCGCTGGGCGGCGGTCTCGCTCTTGCTCAAGGCGCCAACGAAAACTCGTGGTCTGGCTTTCAAGGCGGACCCGCCCATCTGGGAACGTTCGCCGACACACGTCTTCGCCCGCCGCTTCGGGTCCTGTGGCGCGCGTCGCCTCCCGGCGACGGCCGCCTTTCACCGGTTGCGTTGAGCCGGAACGCGGGATTCGCCACCGCGCCGAATGCCGTGGTGCGGTTTCGGGTCTCGAACGGCGCGATCGAATGGCGAGTCCCGCGTGCTCCTGGACCGCTGATTCCACCCGTGATCGACTCAGGGTTTGGACGAGCGGGAACCGTGATCTTCGCTGAAGGAAGCAGACAGCGGGACGCCGCGGTCAGGGCGGTGGACGCCATCAGTCGTCGAACGCGATGGACGGCGAGGGTCGGACCGGTCGGGTTCGGAGGTCCGACCGCTGCCGAGGGCCGCGTGTTCGTTGGGACCACCCGGCAGTCGGTCGTCGGCATCGACGCCCGGTCGGGATCGGTTCTGTGGACCGTGCGAACCGACGGCGTGGTAAACACGGCACCAGCCGTCGCCGATGGACGAGTGTTCGCCGTCAGTGAGAACCGGCAGAACGGCCGCACCACGCTCTACGCGATGCGGGCCGGCGGCTGCGGCTCGCCGACGTGCCCGCCGCTCTGGAGGTTCTCTCCGGAGGGCATTGCCCTCGGAACGTCCGCGCCAGCGGTAAGTGGATCCACGGTGTACGTCGGGTTCGGGGACACCGGTGTGCGAGCGATCGATGCTGCGACTGGCGGGGTTCGGTGGACGGGCAACGTCCGAAGGCTCTTCAGTCCCCGGACGGCGCCGGCCATTACCGGGAACGAGCTCTACGTCCTGGACGGGATCGGCGGGCTCTATCGGTTCGACGCGAGAACCGGACGGCGCCTGTGGGACCATCAGTTTCCGGCGATCGTTACCTCTGCCGCGCCGCTGGTCGTGCCGGGACGACCGTCGACCATCTTCGTCGGGCTGGACGACGGAACCGTTGCGGGCATCCAGGGTGACAACGGCCACCTCCGGTGGCAGACCAAAGCGGGGTCTGCTCCCATTGCGGCGTTCGCCGCGACCGCGACCGATACGGAGGCGATGCTTCTGGTCCCGGTGGTAGGCCGGAGGGGCGGCATCCATGCCTATGTCCATGACCCTCGCGGGAGGCTTGTCGACCAAGAGTCGCCGACGGTTCTCGACCTCGCCAGGGCGCTGAGAAACTTCGCCGTCGCCTCCGTCCCGCTGGTCGCCGTCCTGTTGGCGTTCTTCCGGTTCCTTCCCCGACGGGAACCGACCGCCACCCCCACAGGGACTTCGAGCTCATGACGAAGCGGAAACGAAAGTCGAAGCGGCAGACCGCCGGCAGACGAGCGGAAAGCCGTTCTCCGCGCCCGGCTGCCGAGACCGGAGACCGGCGCGCCGAGCGTGCCGCGCGGAGCGAGAGTCAGAGCGGCTCCCGCAACGGTCGGCCGACCCCCCGACGGCAATCCGAGTCGGAGCAACGGCGTCCTTCGATCATGTACCCGTCGCTTCCCGTGTCGCTGGCGCGCGGCATGCGAGCCGTCGGCACATCGCCGGCGCTGCTCGTCACGACGTTCCTTGGAGCGCTCGGGCTCTGGCTCGCATACAGCGCGTACGGGGTCGACCTGGCCGCCTCCCCTTCGGGGATGATCCTGTTGGAGTCGCTGCCGCCGTTGCAGTCGTTCCTCGATGTCCAGCTCCTCGCGGCGGGACGTCCGGCAGCCAGCAGCACGATCATTGGGCTGGGGCTCGGAGTGATGGCCTTCCGCGCGCTCCTGGTGATGGTGTGGATCACCCTGATCCTTCGGTCGCTCCGCGGTGACGGTCCCGAGGACGCGACCGATGCTCCTTCCAACCGGCAGGGGATTCGGAAGTATCCCGTCATGCTGGGGATTCAGGCCGTCCTCCTCATGCTGATGTTCGCGGCGCTTGCCGTGGCCCCCGCGTTCCTCGGGGCGCAGCTCGGCCAGCTCGGCGTGATCGTCTCGCTGCTGGCCGGGATCTACTTCCTCGTGTTCGCGCCGGTCATCGCGGTCACGGAGGGCGCCGGGCTTCGCGAATCGTTCCGGCTCTCAGTACGCGCCGCCCGCATCCCCGGGCCACGCCACATGATTCTCACGTTCTCGTACGTGGCCTTCTCACTGTTCATCCTGGCCACCGCGCCGGTCAGCCCGCTGTTCGAGGCGACCCCCTCCATCGTCGTCTGGCTCTACGCGCTGTTCGTGGCCTTCATCCATGTCTCCGTGCTGGCCGCGCTCACGTTTCGGTGGCTGTTCGTCCGGGAGCACGTGCTTCAGGAGGCGAGTTCCGCCAGTTCCTCCCGCAGAGGGTGAGTTGTTACACTCGCTCTCTGCGCGAACAAGCGCGCAAATTCACACGCCTGGGGACTCGTCCCGAGGTCCCGGACACGGGCCGGGACGAGAAGGAACCGGCGGAGGTATCAACCGAGTAAAGGGGGACCACATGCCCGTCGCGACACGACGGGAACTTCTTGAAGCCGGGGTGCACTTCGGTCACCAGACCCGGCGCTGGAACCCGAAGATGCGTCGCTACATCTTCGGCGAGCGCTCCGGCATCTACATCATCGACCTCGAGAAGACACTGGACGCCCTGACCACGACGTACCAGTTCCTTGTGGACATCGGGAGACGAAACGGGTCAGTCCTGTTCGTCGGCACGAAGAAGCAGGCGCAGGAAGCCGTCGAGGAGCACGCGTCCCGAGTCGGCATGCCGTACGTGAACACCCGGTGGCTGGGCGGGATGCTCACCAACTTCCAGACGATCCACGGCCGTCTCCAGCGGCTCAAGGAACTCCGCGAGATGGAGCGGTCCGGCGCCTTCGAGTTCCTCCCGAAGAAGGAGGTCCTCAAGCTCCGCCACGAGAAGGAGAAGCTCGAACGCAACCTCTCCGGGATCCAGGACATGGAGCGCCTCCCCGACGCCGTCTACGTCATCGACACCAAGCGTGAACAGAACGCGGTGAAGGAGGCCCGGAAGCTCGGCATCCCGGTGGTCGCCATCGTCGACACCAACTGCGATCCCGACGAGGTCGACTACGTGATCCCGGGCAACGACGACGCCATCCGGTCCTGCCTCGTGGTGACGAAGGTCGTGGCCGACGCGCTCCAAGAGGGCCAGTACCTGGCCTACCAGGGGATGCAGACCAGAACCTTTGAGCCCGAGTTCGAAAAGGAGCCCGCGCCGGCGGGGTTCCAGGCGGAACCGGTGGAGGAGCGCCGCCCCATTCGGCTCTCCGAAGAGGAAGCGGCGTTCTTCGGCGCGGAGCTGAATGAGGGTCGGTCCGGCGACGGCGGGGAGCCGGCGGATGGCGAGACCCAAACCGGCGCACCGGCCGAAACCTCCTCGGACTGGGCGGCGCCCCTGAACCCCTCCGACGTCGAAGCGGACACGATTCCCAGCGAGCGAGGGGCTACCGACGCCGAAGCCCTCGAGCGGGAGATGGACCGTCAGCCGCTCGAGCCGGCGGAGGGCGAGGGAACCACCGCCACCGGGGGAACCCAATGAGCGACCAGCCCGACATTGCGGCCGACCTGGTCAAGGCGCTTCGCGACGAGACGGGCGCCGGGATGATGGACTGCAAGCGAGCGCTGGTCGAGACCGGCGGAGACGTCGAGAAGGCCCGCGAGCTGCTTCGCACACGCGGTCTGGCCTCCGCGCAGAAGCGGGCGGGCCGAGCAGCCTCCGAGGGACTGGTCGAGGCGTACATCCACGGCGAGGGACGAGTCGGTGTCCTCGTCGAGGTCAACTGCGAAACGGATTTCGTTGCCCGCACAGAGGAGTTCCGTCGGCTCGCCAGAGAAGTGGCCCTGCAGATCGCGGCTCTCAACCCGCGGTGGATCTCCCGCGACGACGTGCCTCCCGACGTGATCGACGGGGAGCGGAAGATCTACGAGGAGCGTGCTCGGGGGATGGGGCGGCCCGAGAAGGTGATCCCCCAGATCGTGAACGGAATGCTGGAGGCGTTCTACAAGGAGACGGTTCTCTTGGACCAGGACTACGTGCGGGAGCAAGACCAGACCCTCGCCGATCTGGTGACCGAGGTGGCGGCAAAGGTCGGCGAGAAGGTCGTTATCAGGCGGTACGCCCGGTTCGAACTGGGAAGGGAGAGCTAGCCCGTGCAGGAAGCAGCCGATACCGGCGTCGCTGCCCGCCCCGTCCCGATGTATCGCCGAATCCTCCTGAAGCTTTCCGGTGACGCCTTCACGCCGCCCGGCAAGGACTTCGGCATCTCCGCCGACGCGACCGCGCAGCTGGCCGCGCAGCTCCAGGAGATCGTGGCCATGGGCGTCGAGGTCGCGGTGGTGGTCGGCGGCGGGAACATCTGGCGAGGCCGGTCCGCCCCTGGAATGGACCGCGCACGCGCCGACTACATGGGCATGCTCGCCACGGTCATCAACGCGCTCGCGCTTCAGGACGCGCTCGAGAAGCTGGGCGCGCACACGAGAGTCCAGACCGCCATCGAGATGGCGCAGGTAGCGGAGCCGTACATCCCGCTTCGGGCCATCCGTCACCTGGAGAAAGGAAAGGTGGTCATCTTCTCCGCCGGCATGGGCGTGCCCTTCTTCTCCACCGATACGACCGCGGCCCAGCGCGCGCTGGAGATCAAGGCGGAGGCAATCCTCAAGGGAACGAAGGTCGACGGCGTGTACGACTCCGACCCCAACGTCAATCCGGACGCCGTGAAGTTCGAGACGCTCGAGTACATCGAGGTCCTCAAGCGCGGCCTCGCCGTCATGGACGCGACGGCGGTCTCGCTCTGCATGGAGCATCAGCTCCCCATCCTGGTGTTCGACTTTCGGAAGGAAGGAAACATCAAACGCGCGATCACCGGCGATCCGATCGGAACCCTGGTCCATTCGGGTGCGCCCTGAGGCGGCGCCTCTCCCGCTTCCTCCTCGCAGTTCTCCCGGCCGGTCCATTAGGCTCTTTGGGGGAAGCGGCCACCCGGGGAAGGGACGCGTGGGCCGATGACCGTTGAACAAAGCCTGAGCGACGCTGAGCAGAAGATGCGAGGCGCCGTCTCCGTGACCCACGATGAGCTCGGTACGATCCGCACCGGGCGAGCGAACCCTCGGCTCCTCGACCGACTGACCGTCGACTACTACGGCACACAGGTTCCCCTGAATCAGCTCGCATCGTTCAGCGTCCCGGAGCCACGCCTGCTCGTGATCCAACCATTTGACAAGTCGGCGATCTCCGCCATGGAGAAGGCGATCCAGTCATCCGACCTGGGTCTGACGCCATCAAACGATGGGAACGTCATCCGGCTCGCCTTCCCTCCACTCACTGAGGAACGACGGAAGGAGCTCATCAAGCTGGCGAAGGAACGGGCGGAGGATGGCCGCGTGTCCGTCCG
Source organism: Actinomycetota bacterium (assembly GCA_030777105.1). Classification (GTDB taxonomy): domain Bacteria; phylum Actinomycetota; class UBA4738; order UBA4738; family UBA4738; genus JALYGK01. Next base: position 18,026 of record JALYGK010000053.1, read on the forward strand.
GAACGTTCGTCGTCATGCCAAGGACACGCTCGAGCGGCTTGAGCGCGAGCACGCCATCTCGGAAGATGACCTGAGGCGCTCAGAGAAGGAGTTGCAGCGCCTGACGGACCAGTACGTGGCCGAGATCGACAAGCTCCTCGAACACAAGGACAAGGAGCTGATGGAGGTCTAGATGGCCAAAGACGAAGACGACCGCAGCCGGGAAGAAGACCCGTTCCGGGACCTCGATCGGTTCTTCGGCCGCCAGGAGGAAGCGCGGCCCCCTGCCGCCGAACGCGACACGCCCACGCCGCAAGACGACGTCCGAAGCGACTCGAGGGATCCCGAGCCCGTCACCGAAGAGAACGAGGCCGACGAAGACTTGCTGCCCCCCGGGTGGCTCCCTGAATCACTGGGTGGCACGCCGGACCGAGACAGTCCGGCCGCCGGTGGAGCAGGTGGCCCCGAGCTCACCGTCGACGCACTGACGAAGCCTCCCGCCGAGTACGAGGACCTGCCGGCCGCCGACGAGGAACCGCCCAGAGAAGAGCTTCGCGCGTGGGAGGAACCAGTCACCGCAGTTCCGCTCGAACCGGAAGATCCGGACCTGCCGGACCTGGCAGAGGTGGAGGCCGCCGCAGATGAGATGGCCGAAGATCTCCGGTCGGCCACCGGCGACGGCGATCTTCTGTCGGACCTCCTCACTCCGTCCGAGGCACCGACCGTTGGGCAGGAGGAGGAGCTCGTCGGTCCGAGCTGGGAGGAACCGACCGGCGGCCAGGCGTTGGTCGCCGAGCCGGTCGCTCCACCGGCAGACCGCAATATCCCGATGGCGCTCCTCACGGCGGCGGTCCTTGCCGTGGCAGGCCTCACCGCGTTGGCCATCTCGCCGGCGGTGTTCGCCGTCATCGTCGGAGCAATCGCGCTGTTCGGGCAGCTCGAACTGTACGCCGTGCTGCACCGGCGCGGGCAACAGCCCGCCACCGCCCTCGGGCTGGTGATCGGCGCCATGTTGATGACCGCCGCGTACATTCGCGGGGAGTCGGCGATGGTGTTCTTCGTCGTGCTGGCGCTGGCGCTCTCGTCGCTGTGGTACATGTCCGCAGCGCCCCGCGCGCGAGATGGTGCGCTGGCGAACATTGCCGCCACGATTCTCGGAATCGTGTACGCGCCCCTCTTCGCGAGCTACCTGTTGCTCATCGTCAAGCAGCCGTCCGGACGCGCGCTCGCGCTCGGCGTGCTCGGACTCACGTTCGCCTACGACGCCGCCGCCTTCTTCGTCGGATCGGTGTGGGGGACCAGGCCGCTCGCTCCCACGATAAGCCCGAAGAAGACGTGGCAGGGGCTCCTGGCAGCGACGGTCACAACGTTCGCGCTCGCCATCGCGATTCTTCCGTCTATCCGGCCGGTCTTCACGCTTCCGTCTTCGGTCGCCTTCGGTCTCGTCATCGCCGTGTGCGCTCCTCTTGGAGATTTGATGGAGTCCTTCATGAAGCGGGACCTTGGTGTGAAGGACATGGGGTCGATCCTCCCGGGGCACGGAGGCGTGCTCGACCGAATCGATTCAGTTCTCTTGGTGTGTCCAGCTGCCTTCTACTTTCTCCGATTGATCTCTTAGGACATCGCGAAGAAGGCAAGCCTGAGGGGTAACCTCTAAGTCACATGCGGACACTTGCAATCCTCGGCTCGACCGGATCCATCGGTACGCAAGCGCTCGATGTGGCCCGGCGCAACCCGGATCGTTTTCGAGTGGCGGGGCTGGCTGCCGCCACCAGCCACGAGCTCCTGGTCGGGCAGGTGCGGGAGTTCATGCCGCCGCTCGTCGCGATCTCAGATGAGGATGCCGCGACCGATTTGAAACAGGTCCTCGGGGCAATTCGGGGCGTCGACATCGTCTCCGGACCGGACGCCGCCGAGAAACTGGCCCGTGACTCGGAAGCGGACATGGTCCTGAACGCGATGGTCGGGGCCATCGGGCTGGCTCCGTCGTTGGCGGCGCTCCAGTCCGGAAAGATGCTCGCCCTGGCGAACAAGGAATCGCTGGTGGTCGGCGGCGAATTGATCATGGACCTGGTCAAGGGTGAGCCGGATCGTCTCGTGCCGGTCGACTCCGAGCACTCGGCGCTGGCGCAGTGCCTTCGCGGCGAGCGCTTAGAGGACCTGAAGCGGGTCATCATCACCGCGTCCGGCGGGCCGTTTCGAGGGTGGACGCGCGAAGAGCTCGCCAAGGCCAGCGTGAAGGAGGCGCTGGCCCATCCCACATGGAACATGGGTCCGAAGATCACCGTCGATTCGGCCACGCTCATGAACAAGGGGCTCGAGGTGATCGAAGCGCATTACCTCTTCGGTCTGGACTACAACCGCATCGACGTGGTGGTGCACCCGGAGTCCATCATTCACGGCCTCGCCGAGTTCACCGACGGCAGCACGGTTGCGCAGATGGCTACGGCCGACATGCGGCTGCCTATCCAGCTCGCGCTGGCGTTTCCGGACCGGCTCCCCGCGGGCATCAAGGGTCTCGACCTCGCGACGCTTCGAGCCCTGACGTTCGAGGAGCTCGACCGCCAAGCGTTCCCCGCACTCGACCTCGCGTACCGGGCGGGCCGGCTGGGGCAAACGTATCCCGCCGCCCTCAACGCGGCGAATGAGGTTGCCGTACTCGCCTTCCTGGAAGGCAAGATTCGCCTCATCCAGATGGCGGACGTCGTCGCTGCGGTGCTCGACGAGCACGACGGCGCGCCGGTCGTCTCCGAAGTCGCCCTCGCCCGAGCCGACCGCTGGGCGAGAAGCCGCGCCGCGGAGATCATCGAGAGCCTGTAGCCGTCTCGCATTTGAAGGAGCGGGTCTGATGGGAGCCTGGCTCGGCGTCGTCATCTTCATCGTCGCGATCCTGGTTGCCGTCCTCATCCACGAGTCCGGCCACTTCGTGAGCGCGAAGGCGTTCGGGATCAAGGTCGAAGAGTTCTTCGTGGGGTTCGGCCCCCGCCTCTGGTCGTTTCGGCGGGGTGAAACCGAGTACGGAGTGAAGGCGCTCCCGTTGGGCGGCTACGTCCGGATTGCCGGCATGAACCCATTTCAGGAAATCCCCGAGAAAGATCGGCCGCGGACGTTCCCGGCAAAGCCGATCTGGCAGCGGGCCATCGTCATCTTCGCCGGACCGGTGACGCATTTCGTGATGGCGATCCTGTTCCTTGCGGTGTTCCTCGTGGCCATTGGAGTGGAGAGCGAGAACCGACCCACGATCGACGCCGTGGAGGCTCGCCTGGCCGGGCGTCCATCGCCCGCTGCGGCGGCCGGCTTGAGGCCCGGCGATGAGATCGTCGCCCTCGACGGCGCACCGGTCGGGTCCAGGGAACGGCTCGTCGCGTTCACGCGGCAGAACGTTGGGCGGCCGGTCACCGTAACGGTGGTGCGAGACGGGCGCCGGTTCACGGTCATGGTCACGCCCGTTCTCGCGCAGGTCGGCGGACAGAGCGTCGGACGGCTCGGCGTGCTGCTGGGTGGTGCGCGGGAACGGCTGGATCCAATCACCGCCATGGGGCGGGCCGTCGTGGAGGTCGGAAGCCTCACGAAGGCGATCGTGGTCCGGCTCGACGACGTTTTCGGGCTCTCGGCGCTGCGAGGAATCGGTGAGGTTCTGATCGGATCGCGTCCCAGGACCACCGAAGACCCCGCCAGCGTCGTGGGAGGAGCTCGCCTGGCCGGAGAAGCCGTTGCCGCCGGCGCGTGGAACTACCTCTTCAACCTGCTTATCGTGTTCAACATCTTCGTCGGGATCGTGAACCTCGTGCCGCTTCCGCCGCTCGACGGCGGCCATCTGGCCGTTCTTGTCTACGAGAAGGTGCGGCGGCGTCGTCCCGACCTTCGAAAGCTCGTGCCGCTCACGGCAGTGGTCGCCGCGTTCATGATCTTGCTCGTGGTGAGCCTGGCCTACATCGACGTCGTCGAACCGCTGCCGAACCCGTTCCGCTAACGCCTGGACGCCACAGCTTCTCCACAAGTCACGCCACGATTCAGGCCTTCACCGCCGGGCTAGGATGGCCTTCGGTGAGCGAACCATGAACGTGAAGAAAGTCCTCGTGGTCGAAGACGAGCAGGCCATCGCCGAAGCGGTTCGAGCGCGGCTCGACAGCGAGGGGTACCAAGTCGCCGTCGCTTCCGACGGACCGCGCGCCATCGAGGCGGTGCGGCACGAACACCCCGATCTCGTGGTCCTCGATCTGATGCTCCCCGGCATGGATGGGCTCGAGGTCTGTCGCGAAATTCAGAAGGACCAGTGGGTTCCGGTCCTCATGCTCACCGCGCGAGCCGAGGAAGCGGACAGGGTCGCGGGATTAGCGGTAGGTGCGGACGACTACCTCACCAAGCCGTTCAGCATGCGCGAGCTGGTCGCACGAGTCCGCGCCATCCTCAGACGCATTGAACGGATCCAGGAAGCCAGCGGCGCTGAGCCGGTCACGAGGTTCGACCTGACGGTTGATGCCGCTCGCCGCCGTGTCATACGGGAAGGCGAAGAGGTCCCCCTGACGCCTCTGGAGTTCGAAATCCTTTTCACGCTGGCGCGCACCCCCGGCGTCGTGTTCAGCCGCGAGCAGCTGATGGAGCGGGTGTGGGGATATCGCGACTACGCCGGCGGAAGGGTGGTCGACTCCCACGTGGCGCGAATCCGGCGAAAGCTCGGGGATGAGGCGGCCGAGCCGAAGTACATCCGAACGGTGCACGGCGTCGGGTACGCCTTCAAGGAGGATGGCGTGCCGGCCTCCGACTCCGCTTCGTCGGTCTGATCCGATGCGTCCGCTCGACCGGTTGCCCTCCATCCGGGCGAAGCTGGGCTCGGTGATCGTGTTCGCGGTCGCCGTGACCATCCTCATCATGTACGTGACCGTGGGGTTCGCGTTTCGCCAGTACGAGCGAGACAGGCGGTTCCGCGAGCTTCTGGTCCGGACTCGGACAATTTCGGCTCTGGGGTTCGATTCTGCGGGCCGCCCCTCCGAGCCGCTCCTATCCGCGATCAAGCGCGTCTCGAATCGAAACCGCGTCGTCGTGGTTGACGCGATGGGGAACCCACTGGTCGGCAACCTTCCGGTCCCTTCGACCGTCGGACGGGCGCTGAGCGGCCAGCTCGACAACGGCGAGATGGCGGACCAGGAATACATCGGCGTCCCGGTCATCCGCGAAGGGGTGGCGATCGGAGCCGTGTATCTGTCCCAGCCGATTGAGGGCTCAGGTATTGCCGGTGCCATCGCGGGCACGGCAAGGTTCGTCCATACCGTGTGGTGGGAGCTCCTGGTCGCGGGGGCGATCGCGGCGTTCATCGCCTTGGCGCTGGCTCGGTTCCTGGCCAGGGGGATGACTCAGCCGCTTCGCGACATGGCGGAAGCAGCCCGAGGCATGGCGCGAGGAGATTACCGGCAGCGGGTCCACACCGAGAGCCGGGACGAAGTCGGGCGTCTCGCGGAGGCCTTCAATCGAATGGCGGGCGAAATCGAGGGCGTGGAACGCCTCCGTCATGACCTGGTCGCGAACGTGTCGCACGAGCTGAAGACGCCGATTTCGGCGCTCCGCGCCCGGCTCGAGAACCTCCTGGACGGCGTGGAGAAGCCGAGCGCCGAGATCCTCGCCGTCATGCTGAACCAGTCGGAGCGGCTGTCGCGGTTGGTGGATCAACTCCTGGATCTGTCCCAGCTCGAATCGGGCGCCGTCCCGCTGGCTCGGGAGCGGGTGGAGCTCGGCCCGCTCGTCCAACGGGTGGCGGGAGACGTCACGGCGAGCAGGCCCGACCGAGCTGTGGAGGTCCGAAGCGAAGTCCCCGCGGACTTGCCGCCGGTGGAGGCGGATCCGGAGCGCCTCCACCAGGTGCTGTTCAACCTTCTGGACAACGCCTATCGATTCACACCAACCGGAGGCGTCGTCACAGTTCGCGCCGGGCGGGAGAACGGAGCCCTTCGCGTGTCGGTCCAGGACACCGGGCCCGGTATTCCCGCGGAGCACCTTCCGTTGGTGTTCGAGCGGTTCTACCGCGCAGACCCGTCACGTTCTCGAGAAGACGGTGGAACGGGTATCGGGCTCGCCATCGCCCGTTCGGTGGTGGAGGCTCACGGCGGGAAGATCTGGGCAGAAAGCGTCGTGGGGAAGGGCACGACGTTTTCGTTCGTGCTCCCGGCCGGCGACAGGCAGCAGGTTCGGACGTTCGAGGCTGAGATACTGAAAAAGGAATGAACGTCCAAAGAAGAACGTCGAGGAAGATCCGCGTCGGCTGGGTGGACGTGGGCGACGACGCGCCCGTTCGCGTTCAGTCGATGACGACCACTCGAACGGCCGACGTCAACGCAACGTTGCAACAGATGGCGTCGCTGGTCGCGACCGGCGTCGACATCGTCCGTGTGGCCGTGCCGCACTGGGAAGACGCCGAAGCCCTAAGGCACATTGCGTCGCACGCGACGGTCCCGGTGATCGCCGACATCCACTTCCAGTGGAAGTACGCGATGGCGGCGCTCGAAGCGGGAATCCACGGGCTGCGGATCAACCCCGGGAACATCAAGTACCAGGACAAGGTCCGGCTCATCGCCCGCGAGGCCAAGGCGCGAGGGGTCCCTATTCGGATCGGCGTGAACGCCGGTTCCCTCGAAAAGGACCTTCTTGAGCGGTACGGACGGCCCACCCCCGAAGCACTGGTGGAGAGCGCGCTGAACGAAGCTCGCATCCTCGAGGACGAGGACTTCTTCGACATCAAGATCTCGGTGAAGCATTCGAACGTCCGGGAGATGATTGAGGCGTACCGAATGCTCGCGGAGAAGGTCGAGTATCCATTGCACCTTGGCGTCACCGAGGCCGGGCCCATGCCGGCCGGCGGCGTAAAGTCCGCGGTGGGGATCGGGACGCTTCTCGCCGAAGGCATCGGTGACACCATTCGGGTCTCGCTCACCGACGATCCGGTCGAGGAGGTAAAGGTCGGGAACTGGATCCTTCAATCCCTCGGCCTCAAGAAGCGCGGCCTGGACTTGGTGGCCTGTCCCTCGTGCGGCCGCGCGGAGGTGGACGTGCTCGGGCTGACCAAACAGGTGAACGAGGCGCTGGAGGCCCGGGGACTCAAGGCGCCGATCCGCGTGGCGGTGATGGGTTGCGTGGTGAACGGGCCGGGGGAGGCCCGCGAAGCCGACCTGGGCATCGCCGCGGGCAAGGGCTACGGCCAGTTGATCGTGAACGGCGAGGTGCGGGAGCATCGCATCCCGGAGAACAAGATCGTGGAGGTCGTGGTGGCCGAAGCGGAGAAGATCGCCCGCGAGAAGGAGCTCGAGGGCGCAGGAGCCTCGAACGAGTAGACGCCGGAACGCCGCCGCGGCGCTGAAGCCGCTCATCACACGGCTTGCCGGCGACCCTCCTCAGATCCGATTCGAGTTCTGGGACGGCAGCTCGGTCGGGTCGCTCGACGCGCCGGCTCGTGCCATCGTTCGTTCCCCTCGGGCCGTGCGGCGTCTACTGACAGCACCGGGTGAGCTGGGACTGGGACGGGCCTACGTGGCGGGAGAGGTCGATCTCGAAGGAGACCTCGACGCCGTTCTGGCCCTCGGCGACGACCGCTCCCACCTGAAGTTGCGACCGCGCGATATGGCGCTCGCGTCGCGAGGGATCCTTTCGGCCGGAGGACTTCGCCCGCTACGTCTTCCGCCTCCTCCAGAGGAGGCGCGGCTTCGGGGGCGGCGTCACTCCCGCCAGCGTGATGCCGCCGCCATTTCTCACCACTACGACATCTCGAACGACTTCTACGGGCTGGTCCTCGGTCCTTCCATGACGTACTCGTGCGCGTACTTCTCGAGCCCAGAGTCGTCGCTGGAGGATGCACAACGGGACAAGCACGAGCTGATCTGCCGGAAGCTCCGATTGAAGCCTGGCGAGCGGCTGCTCGACGTCGGGTGCGGATGGGGAACGCTCGCCATCCACGCTGCCATTCGGTTCGGGGTCAGTGTCGTGGGGGTCACGCTTTCGGCGCCGCAGGCGGAGCTCGCCGAAAAGCGAGCTTCGGAGGTGGGCGTCGGTCACCTCGTCACGATTCGGGTCCAGGATGAACGCGACGTCGACGACGGTCCGTACGACGCGGTCTCGAGCGTGGGGATGTTCGAGCACGTCGGCGCCGAACGACTGGCCGAGTACTTCGGGCACTTGCGCGAGCTCCTTCGGCCGCAGGGGCGGTTGTTGAACCACGGGATCTCCCGGCCGCCGTCTCGCGTGACCCGGTTCCGACGAAAGAGCTTCATCCACCGCTACGTGTTTCCCGATGGGGAGCTGCACGAAGTGGGGAAGGTGGTAAGCATCATCCAGCGCGCCGGGCTCGAAGTCCGAGACCTGGAGAGTCTGCGCGAGCACTACGCGCTGACGCTGCGGAATTGGGTGGCAAATCTGGAAGAGAACCGCGATGCGGCCGTTGGGCTGGTCGGCGAAGGCCGATACCGGGTGTGGCGTTTGTACATGGCGGGCGCTGCACGGAACTTCGACGATGGGCGGTCCCAGGTTCACCAGATCCTTGCGGTTCGCAGCGACGACGGCCCCGCCGGGCTGCCACTCCGCCGCGGCGACACCGTCCTGAACTGAAATCCCGTCAGAGGACCGCCGGCGAAGCGGAATCATCGCCTCGGCTGCGTTTGAGGAAAATGAGGCGAGTCGTCCACCCAAGCGCAACGGCGAGGGTGAGTCCCGCGAGAAATGCCGGCCACATCGGTGGTTCGTACGGGACCGTTCCGGAATACGGAAGCCCAAAGACACTGGAGCAAACGACTTCGGACCGCTCCACCGCGATCCTCGCGGGCTCTCCCATCCGCGTTGCAGAGACCGCGCTCGCGGTGCAACCGAGAGGTGCGATCACTATGTAGCCACCGATGAAGCCGACCACTCCAACGAGCCAGGGCCAGAACACCCGGGGTTGGTTTCGATATGGATTGAGGAGGGCGAGCGTCGCCCCCAGCAAGAGGAACGGTGCTCCGATGCTGAGCATTCCGACGAAGCCAACAGCGAAGAGCAGCGCGACCAAAAGCCAGTAAAGCGATCCGCCCATGACCATCCCGTATTCTGACCTTGAATGCGAGCTTCCGAGCTTTTCGTCCGCACCCTTCGCGAAGCGCCGGCCGAAGCCGAGGCGCAGTCCCACAAGCTGCTGGTAAGGGCCGGCTACATCCGAAAGATCATGGCCGGCGTCTACGCGCTGCTCCCGCTCGGGATGCGCACTCTTCAGCGGGTCCAGCGCATCGTGCAGGAGGAGATGGACGCCGCCGGAGCGCAGGAAGTGCGTCTCCCGGCCGTGCTCCCATCCGAGCCGTGGAAGCAGTCGGGCCGGTGGGAGGCGTACGGCAACGAAATGTTCCGTTTGAAGGATCGCGGTGGACGCGACCTCTCGCTCGGACCCACCCATGAGGAGTTCTTCGCGGAGATCGTGAAGGGGGAGTTCTCCTCGTATCGCGATCTGCCGGTGAACCTGTACCAGATCCAATGGAAATACCGCGACGAGCTGCGCCCGCGCGGCGGCGTCATCCGGGCCCGCGAGTTCCTCATGAAGGACGCCTACACATTCGACCGCGATGTCGAGGATCTGCAGGTGGCGTACCAGAACATGGTGGAGGCGTACAAGAAGGTGTTCATCCGATGCGGCCTGACGTTCCGGGTGGTCGAAGCAGACCCCGGCCTCATCGGCGGAGACGTGAATCACGAGTTCATGGCGCCGGCCGATGTGGGAGAGGACCTCTTCGTGTACTGCCCGAATTGCGATTACGCGGCCAACATCGAGGCGGCCAGCACGCGCCTCCCCGAAGCCGCGGCGCAGGAGAAGCCGGAGTCACTTGAGCTCGTCCACACGCCGAACCGGCCCGGCATCCAGGACGTGGTGGAGCTGCTCGGGCGCCCCGCTTCGGAGATGCTCAAGTGCATGCTGTACGACGTCGGGGGAACGCCAGCCGCCGTGCTCGTCCCGGGGGACCGCGAGATCAACGAGAGCAAGCTGGCCAGGGTTCTGGCCCCAGCGCCGGTGCGGATGTTCACCGACCAGGACTTTGCCGCCCACGGCCTGCCGAAGGGATACGTCGGACCGCAGTCGCTGCCGGACGAGGTGACGATCGTGGCGGACCAGTCGGTTCGCGGCCGGAGCAACTGGGTGAGCGGCGCGGGGCAGACCGACTATCACGCGACGGGTGTCAATCAGGACCGCGATTTCACGGTGGACCGCTGGGAGGACATCTCGCGCGTGAAGGAAGGCGATCCATGTCCCCGGTGCGGAACGGCGCTTCAAATCGGGCGGGCCATCGAGGTCGGGCACTGCTTCCAGCTCGGAACGCGCTACTCGGTGGCGATGAAGGCGACGTTCGTCGACGAGGACGGAACCGAGCAGCCCTACGTCATGGGTTCGTACGGGATCGGGGTCTCGCGCATCATCGCCGCGGTGGCCGAACAGTGGAATGACGACGCCGGGCTCAGGTGGCCGAGGGTCCTGGCACCGTTCGACGCGGTGGTGATACCGACGAACATGGACCAGACCGCGGTCGTGGACGCCGCCGAGAGGCTGTACCGTTCGCTCGGTGATCGAGGACTGGACGTCGTGATCGACGACCGTGATGTGAGCGCCGGAGTCAAGTTCGTCGACGCCGACCTCATCGGATATCCGCTCCAGGTGGTCATCGGCAGGCGAGGGATCGAATCGGGGCAGGTCGACCTCAAGGCGCGGGCCACTGGAGAACGGCGGCAGGCGCCGCGCGACACGGCGGCCGAAGCGGCGATCGAGATCCTGGAGTCGGCGCCATGAACCGGAGGACCAACCCGTGAGCGTTCGAACGCCGGCCGAGCTACGGAAGTTCGTCTGGATGCACTCGGACGTCGAGGCCGTCCTCCAGCGCTGCGGCGTCGACACGTTCGATCTCGTCCTCATCGATCTCGACGGCAACTGGACCCGGTGGGTATTTCCGTCCGAGGAAGCTGCCGCGACCGTGGCCGACCGGCTGGAGGTCCCGGTCCATCGCGAATGGGACGAGCGAATGGTCAAGAGGATGAACAAGCGCGATCACTGGAACGAACCCGGAGGCCAGCGCAGAGCGCTGTAGCGAATCAAGTAGCGTCGATCGAAATAACGCCGGTGCTATACTCGCGTCCGAGGACTGGCGCAGGACCGAACGTGGGCTCACCAGCCCACGTTCTTTTTCGGTAGGGCGGAGTTGGCATGGACCTGGAGCGGTGGGTCCGGCCGGTGGTGGAGGCAGCCGGCCTGGCTCTCGTCGACCTCGGCTTCCAGCGAGCGAACGGCGGACACCTGCTCCGCGTCACGGTCGATCGGGAAGGTGGAGTCGATCTCGACGCCATCTCCGAGGTGAGCGAGCGGATCAGCCGGCGCCTGGACCTCGAGGGGTTCGAGCCGGGCCGCTATACGCTGGAGGTCAGCTCGCCCGGACTGGAGCGGCCCCTGCGCACGCCGCGGGATTTCTCCCGAAGCGTGGGAGAGAAGGTGAAGGTGAAGACGTCGCGTCCGATCGACGGCCTTCGCGTCCTTCGCGGAACCATCGTGGAGGTGAGTGAGGACGCCGTCCAGATCGCCACGGAGGAGGGCGAGCGGCAGGTGTCGTACGACGACATCGCCTCTGCCCGAACCGTGTTTGAGTGGGAATCGAAGGGTGTGAAGCGGTGAACCAGGAACTGATCAGAGCGCTGAGAGAGCTGGAGCGCGAGAAGGGCATCTCCTTCGAGACCATTCTCGCCGGCCTGGAGGACGCGCTCGCTTCGGCGTACAAGTCGTGGAAGCGCGGCTTGGGCGTGGAAGAAGAGCCCGATGCGGCGCGGGCCAAGCTCGATCCCGAAGGTGGCGAGTTGCGGATGTGGGTCCAGACACTCGACGAGGAGACGGGCGAAGTCACCTCCGAGACAGAGGTTGACGTCCCCGACGAGTTCATGGGGCGGATCGCTGCGCAGACGGCCAAGCACGTCATCTACCAGAAGCTGCGTGACGCCGAGCGCGACATGACGTACGAGGAGTTCTCGGGCCGGGAAGGCGACATCGTCACCGGGATCATCCAGCAGGACCAACGCAAGTACACGCTGCTCGACCTCGGTAAGGTCGAGGCTCTGCTGCCACAGGCCGAGCAGGTTCCATCCGAGCCGTACCGGCACGGCGAGCGACTGAAGGCCTACATCGTCGAGGTTCGAAAGACCACGAAGGGGCCCCAGATCGTCGTGTCGCGAACCCACCCCGGTCTCCTTCGAAAGCTCTTTGAGTTGGAGGTGCCCGAGATCGCGCAGGGGCTGGTGGAGATCAAGGCCGTTGCCCGGGAGCCGGGCCACCGGTCGAAGTTCGCCGTGGTCTCCCACGAGCCCGGCGTCGATCCGGTGGGTGCGTGTGTCGGCGCGAAGGGATCCCGTGTGCGGCTGGTGGTAAACGAACTTCGCGGCGAAAAGATCGACGTCGTCCAGTGGGTTGATGACCCGTCGCGGTTCGTGGCGAACGCGCTTGCTCCGGCCAAGGTCAAGGAGGTGCGGGTCGACGACGCTATGGGAGCCGCCCAGGTGATCGTTCCCGACTATCAACTGTCGCTGGCGATCGGGAAAGAAGGACAGAACGCCCGCCTCGCGGCCAAGCTCACCGGTTACCGGATCGACATCAAGAGCGAGTCGCAGATCGCCGATGAGGAACGGTCCCATCGTGAACCGAGGGCGAAAAAGGAACAGGCGCCAGCCGCCGCCAAGAAAGGGGCGCCGTCCGCCGACGCGATGCCCGAGGCCGGCCCGGCGACCGAAGAGCCTTCGGCCGACGGCGGCACTCCGCTTCCGGAGGGCGAGGCGCGGATTCTCCAGCAGGCGGCGGAAGCGCCAGAGGTCGAGGTCGCGGCGCCGGGCGACGCTTCGGTGCCCCAGGACGACGGAGGGGCGTCGGGCGCGGAGGCGAAGGAAGAGCAGCCGGAGGCATCGCCCTCGGTCTAACGGTGTCACCAAACCGGCACCCCGAGCGGACGTGTGTCGGCTGTCGAAAGAAGGCCGCTAAATCGGAGCTCGTTCGCATGGTCCGCGGGGATGACGGCGAAGTCGTGGTCGATCCGGTCGCGAAATCGCCGGGAAGAGGGGCGTACGTCCACCCGGGTGATCGATGCATCAGGGCTGCCATTCGCGCCCGGACCCTGGCTCGAGCGCTGGAGACCCAAATCCCGGGCGACAGGGCCGGTAGTCTTATCGAGGAAGTCATCAAAGCAAGGGAGAGCAGCAGTGCGGATCCATGAGCTCGCCAAAGAGCTGGGCGTAGCCAGCAAGGACATCCTGGCTTCCCTTCAGGAGATGGGCTACGAGGGGCGGACGGCGTCGTCCACCGTGCCGGAGGAAGCCGTGCCGAGGATCCGTGCCGCCCGCGGAAAGGTGAAGCCAGGAAGCAAGCCACGGACGGCCACCGCGGACCAGCTGCCGACCCGCAAGCCGACCGAAAAGAAGAAGGCCGAGGAATCGGCGGGCGACGGACAGGTCAAAGCGGACGTTGCCGCGGTCGCCATCGAGGCGCCCGTCGAGGTACCCGTCGAGGCGCCACCCGAGCCGCTGGTGGAGCCCGTCGTGGAGGAAGTCGCCCCTGCACCGACCGGCGCTCCGCCGGTGCGAGCGACCCGCGGGGCGAGCCCTCAGGAGCTCGCAGAGAAGCTGGGATCGACCCCCGCCGAGGTCGTGAAGATCCTCCTCCAAGCAGGCGAGATGGTCTCCATCACGCAATCCCTCACCGACGAGGCCATTGAGTTGGTCGGGGCGGAGCTCGGCCGGGCCATCGAGATCGGGAGCCCGGAAGAGGAGCTGGAGCAGCCCGAGGAAGAAGAAGTCGACGAGAGCCGGCTCGAGCCGCGGGCGCCGGTGGTCACCGTGATGGGTCACGTGGACCACGGGAAGACGCTGCTCCTCGACGCGATCCGCCGTACGGACGTGGTGGCGGGGGAGTTCGGCGGGATCACCCAGCACATCGGTGCGTATCAGGTCCAGCAGGACGGCCGAGCCGTCACGTTCATCGACACACCGGGCCACGAGGCGTTCACCGCCATGCGCGCGCGTGGCGCGCAGGCCACCGACGTCGCGGTCCTGGTGGTGGCGGCCGACGACGGCGTTATGCCGCAGACCATCGAGGCGCTCAACCATGCGAAGGCTGCGAACGTTCCGATCGTAGTCGCGGTCAACAAGATCGACAAAGACGAGGCTGATCCGAACAGGGTTCGCCAGCAGCTGGTGGAGCACGGGCTGATTCCGGTGGAGTGGGGAGGCGAAACCGAGTTCGTCGACGTCTCGGCGAAGACCGGACAGAACCTGGAGAAACTCCTGGAGACCATCGGGTTGGTTGCGGAGATTCAAGAGCTCAAGGCCGACCCCCATGGCCGGGCCCGTGGAACCACTCTGGAGGCCCACCTCGACAAGGGCCGGGGGCCGATCGCGACCGTTCTGGTGCAGCGAGGCACCTTGAAGGCCGGCGACGCCGTGGTGTGCGGCACCGCCTACGGAAGAGTTCGAGCCATGTTCGACGAGCACGGGCAGCAGGTGAAGGAAGCCCGGCCGTCAAAGCCTGTCCAGGTCCTGGGGTGGTCACACGTTCCCGAGGCGGGGGACGACTTCAGGGTCGTCGCCGATGAGCGGGAGGCACGCCACCTGGGCCAGGAGCGTGAGGCGCGGTTCAGGGCGGCCGACCTCGCCGCGACCCGGTCCACCGCTTCGCTCACCGACCTGCTCGTCCAGGCGCGACAGGACGAGCTTCCGGCGCTGAACGTCATCGTGAAGGCCGATGTCCAGGGATCGCTGGAAGCAATCAGCGACGCGCTGGAGAAGCTGCCTCAGGACGAGGTCCGAACACAGATCGTTCATCGCGGCGTGGGCGGAATCACCGAGAACGACGTGTCGCTCGCCGCGGCGTCCACAGCCGTGATCATCGGGTTCAACGTCCGTCCTGACGTCCGGGCCCGTGAGGTGGCCGAGCTGGAGGGCGTGGACATTCGCCTGTACCGGGTGATCTACCAGCTGCTCGACGACATTCGGCAGGCGTTGTCCGGGATGCTGTCGCCCGAAGAGCGCGAGATCGAGCTCGGGACCGCCGAGGTCCGCGCGTTGTTCCGGGTGCCACGGCTCGGCGTGGTTGCCGGGTGCATGGTTACGAACGGCACGATCCAGAGGGGCGCACTGGCCCGCTTGGTTCGGGACGGCACCATCATCTACACGGGCCGAATCGCTTCGCTCCGCCGGTTCAAGGACGACGTCCGTGAAGTGGCGGAGGGATTCGAGTGCGGCATCGGGCTTGAGAACTACCAGGATGTCCACGAAGGTGACGTCATCGAGGCGTACGAGGTCCGCGAGATCGCGCGGACGCTGGCGTAACGATGGGGGAGAGAAATGCTGGCCGCGCTGTGCAGGTTCGACCTCCGCATCCCGGGATGTACGTCGCTGAAGCAGAAGCGACACGTGGTGAAGACGCTGACCGCGTCGCTTCGGCAGAAGTTCAACGTGTCGGTGGCCGAGGTCGACCATCATGACCTGTGGCAGCGAACGACGATCGGCGTCGCTTCGATCGCCGAGGAGGGCTACCACCTCAAGCGGGTGATGCATCAGGTGGAACGTCACATCGGGACGTTCCCCGCCATCGAGATGATCGACTCGGACCTCTCGTTTCACGGACCCGAGGATTGAGCAAGTCGAATCCAAGGAGGAATGGCCGATGGGTACAGGGAGTCGACCGGAGCGAGTAGCCGAGGAATTCCGGGAAGTCCTCGCCGAAGAGATTCCGCAGCTGAAGGACCCGCGGGTGGGGTTCGTCACGGTAACGCGGGTGGAGGTCACGCCGGACCTTCGGAAGGCCATCGTCTACTACACGGTGATGGGGCAGGACAAAGACCACCGGCGAACGCGGGCGGGGCTCAACTCCGCCAAGGCGCACCTTCGAAGCGTGCTCGGCCAGCAAGTGCGGATGAAGTTCACGCCGGATCTGGAGTTCGAGGAGGACGTGGGGCTCGCCCAGGTCGAGCGAGTCACCGAGCTGCTGAAGCAGATTTCGTCGAGCGGCGAATCCGAGACAGCGGGCGACGGGAAGAGTGAGGAATGATTCGGTCGCGAGCGGCATCGGTCTCCAGCGAGACGGCGGGCGCGAAGTCGGCGCTGGCCGGTGAATTCGAGCGGGCGGGTGAAGCGCTGCGGGCGGCCCGCACTGTGGCGCTGGCCTGCCACATCAATCCCGATCCGGACGCAATCGGCTCGATGCTGGGCCTCGCGCTGTGGCTCCGCGGCCAGGGCAAGGAGGTGGTCTGTTCCTGGGGGAACGACCCACTCCAGCGGCCTCGGTGGCTGTCTGTCCTGGCGGGATCCGACCTCATCGTCGAACCGCAGGCCTTCCCGAAGACGCCCGAGGTGATGGTGGCGCTGGATACGGCGTCCGCGGACCGCCTCGGACCGCTCGGATCGAACGCCGAGGCGGCGGAGTGCGTCATCGTGATCGATCACCACAGGACCAATCCGGGGTTCGGCTCGATCGTTCTCCTCGATCCTCAGGCGTCCTCCACGGCGGAAATGGTCTTCCGGCTGATCACCTTCGTTGGCGGAGAGATGACGGCGCAGACGGCTGCGTGTCTGTACGCGGGGATCGTCACGGACACGGGGCGCTTCCAGTACGAATCGACGTCCCCCGAGACGCTCCGGGTGGCAGCGGAACTCCGAAGTCACGACTTCGATCACACGCAGATCGCTCGGGCGCTGTTCGAGGACTACTCGCTCGCCGCCCTCCGCCTGTCGGCCATTGCGCTGGACCGGGTGGTGTATGTCCCTGAGCTCAGCCTGGCCTGGACGTATGTCCTCCAGTCGGATCTGGCTCTCGACGGCGTGGACATGTCCGAGACCGACGACCTGATCGACTTCGTCCGGACGGCTCGCGAGGCCGATGTGACGTGCGTCATAAAGCAGCAGCGAGATGGGAACTTCAAGGTGAGCCTCCGTTCGAAGGGGCAGACCGACGTCGGCGCGGTGGCGAAGGCGTTCGGTGGCGGCGGCCACCGCCTTGCGGCCGGCTACACGTCGCTCACTGGTGTGGGGGAGACGGTTCGACAAGTGGAGGAAGCGCTCCGTTCCGCCCAGTGACGACGAACACGAGTGACACGGAAATGAAGGAGCAAGCTCTGGCGGGCGCGCTCCTCCTGATCGACAAGCCGGCCGGACTCACCTCTCACGACGTGGTGGATCGGGTTCGCCGCGCGATGGGTGTCCGAAAGGTCGGTCATGCCGGGACGCTGGATCCCTCGGCGACCGGGCTGCTGTTGATCGGTGTCGGCAGGGCGACGCGGTTGCTGCGGTTCCTCGGAGATTTCGAGAAGGTCTACGAAGGGACCGGCGTCCTCGGCGTGGAGACAACGACGCTCGACGCTGACGGGGAGGCGGTTCGCGAGTCGCCCGTCGACGTACCCGAGTCTGCGCTGAGGGAAGCGATGGCCAGGTTCGTCGGCCGCATTGATCAGGTCCCGCCGGCGTACTCCGCGGTGAAGGTGGGAGGAGAGAAGCTGTACCGCGCGGCCCGAGCCGGCCGAACGGTCGAAGCCGCACCGCGGTCGGTCGAGGTGTTCGCTTTCGACCTGGCGAACTTCGCGTCGCCGCGCTTCGATTTCACGGTTCGCTGCTCGGCCGGAACCTACGTCCGGGCACTCGTCGCAGATGTTGGACGCCGGCTGGGTTGCGGGGCGCACCTCGAACGGCTGCGGCGAATGGCGATCGGTCCCTTCTCGGTCGATGACGCGGTGACTCCGGACGCTCCCGGACCGCTGCTTCCATTGGAGCGCGCGGTGGACCACCTGCCGTCGATGGCCCTTCAGGAAGAAGAGGCGAGGGCAGCGGCGCACGGGCAATGCCTTGGGCCGACGGGCATCGGTGGTCCCTATCGCGCGGTCGCCCCGGACGGCCGGCTCATTGGCATCTATCGCGACACGGGATCGAAGGCCTGCCCGGACGTCATTCTGGCGCCCGCCTGATGAGTCATTCGAGGCCGTGCCGCGTGCCTCGAAGTCACGCACATGCGATCTGGCGCTTTACATGCGCTCTGGGCCAGCGTTCCACCTTGTCGTCGGTTACGAGATAGATGGCTCGATCGGCGTCCGAAGGGCTGATCCACAACTGCCACGGTCCCTTATGGAAGCCGGTCGGGGAGGCATCGGGCGGCAGGTTCGCCTCGGGGTCGAACGTCGCGGCGAGCGTCCAAGGCCCGAGTTTTTGGATAGCACCGTCCGGGTCCCGGATGTATTCGCGAGCACGCCCTCGTCGAAAGTCGTGGAAGGTCGGCGCGCGCACAACCGTTCCGGGTGGCCACGCCATGGTGAGAAAGGTCATCCCGCCCAAGCCACAAGCGTCGGGCCCAGCGACTACCTTGAGGACGAGCCTTGTGGCGGAGCGGTCGGGGAGGATCCTTCCTGTCGGGTCCTTCCACGGACCGACGAGAGAGCTGTTGATATCCCTCATCGCCAGGAGGATCCCCGCTCCGGCGGCGAGCGCCAGAGCCAAGCCACCAAGGCCGACGTGCCAAAGCTTACGTCTCACGTTTGCACCTAGATATACGTCGACAACGACGTGCGGAAGCTTTCCGGTCATCTTGTACCCTCCGGGCCATGGAGGTCGTTCGGGGGATTGATTCCGGCGCGCTCCCCTTCGAAAAGAGCGCCGTCACGATCGGTTTCTTCGATGGCGTCCACCGCGGGCATCAGGCGGTCATCGGCCGTGCCGTCCAGGCGGCGGACGGCGACGGGTTGACGCCCGTCGCCGTCACATTCGACCGGCATCCGCGCGAGGTCCTCACGCCGGGAAACGTCCCTCCCCTTCTGACCACGCTCGAACGCAAGTCGGCACTCATCGAGGAGCTTGGAGTCGACGTGCTGGTCGTTCTGGAGTTCACCGAGGACTTCTCCCGGTGGTCGCCGGAGGAGTTCGTGGCCAAAGCACTCGTGGAACGGCTAAAGATCGCGCACGCACTGGTCGGTTCGAATTTCACGTTCGGCCACAAAGCCAAAGGGAACCTTGCCGTCCTGACCGAACTCGGTGCGTGGTACGGGTTCACTGTGGAAGGGGTTCCGCTCTTCACCATCGACGGCCGGCCGGTCTCGTCCTCTTCGATAAGGACGGCACTCCTGGAAGGCGACCTCGCCTGGCCGACGCTCGCCCTTGGCCGCCGCTTCATCGTGGACGGTCGCGTCGTTCGCGGCGCCGGTCGCGGCGCGGGACTCGGGTTCCCCACGGCGAACCTCGAAGTGGATCCTCAAATGCTGCTCCCGGCCGAAGGTGTCTACGCGGGGAAGGCGATCGTCGGCGGCCGCACGTACGTCGCAGCGATCAACGTGGGCACCAACCCGACGTTCGGATCGGAGCCGCTCCATGCGGAAGCGTTCCTCCTCGATTTCGGCGGTGACGTGCTTGGAGAACCGATCACCCTCGAGTTCTGGGAGCGACTCCGAGACGAAGTGCGGTTCGATTCAGGAGACGACTTGGCCCGGCAGATTCAGGAAGACGTGGAACGCACGCGGTCCCTGGTGGCGTAGGACGACCATGTCGTGGAACGCGCCACCTCGGCGGCCGACACCCCAGATGATCATCCTTGGAGCCGCGGTCGTCCTCACGCTGACGTTCTTCATCGGCTTCGCGCTCACGGCGGACTTCGGCGTGCGGCCGACACGTGAGCGACCAAATCGCCGTAACGCCGTCAACGCAAGGTCTTCGCCGAACCGCCCATCGCCGAGCCCTTCCCCGGACCCCAAGGGGACGTTGGTCGTTCATGCAACCGGCGACGTGAGTCTCGACCCCAACTACGTCCCGAACCTGACCCAGGACGACTTTGCCTACCCGTGGTCCGGTGTCGCCGACCTGTTCCGAAGCGATGACCTCACCATCGTCAACCTCGAGTGCCCGGTCTCCGACCGCGGCGAGGAACTGGATAAGGAGTTCACGTTCCGCGGCGATCCAGACGCCCTCCCCGCCATGAAGGACGCCGGTGTCGAGGTGGCGAACCTCGGGAACAACCACGCCTACGACTACGGGCCGACGGCGTTCCTCGACACCATCGACCATCTCGAGGAAAACGACATTGCGGTCGTGGGCGGCGGTGAGGACGACGACGCGGCGAAGAAGGCAGCGGTGTTCGACATCAAGGGATGGAAGGTCGCCGTCGTCGGAATCGGAAACGTCGTCGAGCCGGCACCTGAAGCGGTCGCCGCTCCGGGGCATCCCGGCGTGGCGTGCGACGACGACATCGATTGCATGGTGGACGCCGTGGAACGCGCGGACAAGGCGGCGGACATCGTGTTCGTGACGGTCCATTGGGGCGTCGAGCTGCAGCCGGAACCCTTGCCCGAGCAAGAGCGAATCGCTGAGGCGGTGATCGACGCGGGAGCCGACGCGGTGTTCGGCCACCATTCGCACCGCCTCGGATCCCTGGAGACCTACAAGAACCGGCCGATCTTCTGGAGCCTGGGCAACTTCGTCTGGCCGGCGTTTTCGACGGCCGGCGCGACGACGGGTGTGGCCAGAGTGGTGGTGACACCCGACCGAAAGATCAAGTCACGGATTCTCCCCGCCTTCATCGAGCCGAGCGGTCACCCGGTCCTTCGAGAGGGGCAACAAGAAGAGGAAGAGGGCGACTGATACGTGATCAGAGTGACAAAAATGGCCTGTGCTAACCTCTCTTCCAACCCATGGCGCTGCTCAAAGAACAAAAGACATCTCTAATCGCTGAATACAGGAAAGGTGAGTCCGACACCGGTTCGCCTGAGGTCCAGATCGCCATCTTGACCAGGCGAATCGACGGCCTGACGGAGCACCTCAGGACGCACGGCAAGGACCACCACTCCAGGCGCGGTCTTCTCCAGATGGTGGGGAAGCGCAGGCGGCTCCTCGACTACCTGCGACGAGAAGACATCGAGCGGTACAGGACAGTCATTTCGCGCCTCGGCTTGAGGCGCTGAGGGACCAAGAAGGCGGCCCACGGGCCGCCTTCTCTGTAGGTAAGGAGGAAAGAGCAAAGCAAGGAACCAGGAGCCGGGTGGCTGCCAGTTATCAGTGGCGGATTCCGGAGCCGACGCTCACGCGGTGTCGAAAGCCGTAGTCCACCACTGAGAACTGGCGAACCAGGCCCCCCGAGCTCCTTGAACTGAAAGACTCGGCCGCCCGACGGCCTGTTCAAGGAGGAACATCAGTGATCAGATCCAGCAGAACCATTGGCGGAACGGAACTCGTCGTCGAGTCCGGCAAACTGGCCAAGCAGGCGGGCGGCTCCTGTGTGGTCACGCTCGGCGAAACACAGGTGCTGGCGACATGCACCAGCGCGGCGCCGCGCGAGGGACTCGACTTCTTCCCCCTCACGGTCGACGTCGAGGAGCGGATGTACGCCGCCGGGAAGATCCCGGGCGGTTTCTTTCGGCGAGAGGGGAGGCCTTCGGAAACCGCCATCCTCACCGCCAGGCTGACCGACCGGCCGCTCCGTCCGACATTCAAGGAGGGCTACCGTGACGACGTCCACGTCGTTGCCACGGTCCTGTCCGCCGACATGGCGAATCCCTATGACATCCCCAGCATCAACGCGGCAAGCCTCGCGGTGTGCCTGGCCGGCCTCCCGTTCGACGGCCCTGTGGGAGCGGTGCGCCTGGGGCTCATCGGCGGCCAGTGGAAGGTCAATCCGACGTACCAGGACCTCGACCTCGCCACGTTCGACGTCGTCGTGGCCGGACGTCAGAACGACCAGGGGGCCATCGACATCTTGATGGTGGAGGGCGAAGCCCCGGAGGGCGCGTGGACGCGCGTCTCGGATGGAGAAATCGCTCCGACCGAAGAGGTTGTGGCCGACGGGCTGGAGGTCGCCAGAGGGCACATCGTGGAGCTGATCGAGTTGCAGCGGGAAGTCATGGCGCAAGCAGGTGTCAGCCCACAGCCGTTCGAACCCAGGCCGGTCTACGACGACGAGGTGTTCGCTGCGATCGAGTCGTTCGCCGGTCCGCGCCTTCGCGACGCGCTCGTCCCGGCCAAGCGCGAACGCGAGGCGAACCTCGACGGGCTGAAGGAGGAGACGAAGCAACACCTCGAAGAACTGTGGGGTGAGGAGTACGCAGGTCGCGCCGGCCAGATCAGCTCCGCCTTCAAGGCGTTGGAGAAAAAGGCCATGCGCCGGCGAATCGTCGAGGACTCCGTTCGCCTGGACGGCCGGAAGCCGGACGAGATTCGTCAGCTCTCCTCCGAAGTTGGAATCATCCCGAGGGCGCACGGGTCCGGGCTGTTCCAACGGGGCGAGACCCAGGTGCTCACCGTCACCACGCTCGGGATGCTCCGAATGACGCAGATCATCGACACACTCGATCCCGAGGAATCGAAGCGCTACATCCACCACTACAATTTCCCGCCGTTCTCGACCGGAGAGGTGGGGAGACTGGGCGGTCCACGCCGCCGAGAGATCGGCCACGGCGCCCTGGCAGAGCGCGCCCTGGTCCCGGTGGTGCCGTCCGAAGACGAGTTCCCCTACACGCTCCGGCTGGTTTCGGACGTCCTGGAATCAAACGGTTCGACCTCGATGGCCAGCGTGTGCGCGTCCACCCTTTCCCTGATGGATGCGGGAGTGCCGATCAAGGCCCCGGTGGGCGGCGTGGCCATGGGGATGATCGCGGAGGACGGCGAATACGTGACGCTCACCGACATTCTCGGAGCGGAAGACGCTCTGGGCGACATGGACTTCAAGGTCGCCGGGACCCGCGAGTTCGTCACCGCGCTCCAGCTCGACACGAAGGTCACGGGTCTTCCGGCCGAGGTGTTGGCCGGTGCGCTCAAGCAGGCCAAAGACGCCCGAATGGTCATCCTGGAAGCGATGTCCAGAACGATCGCCAAGCCGCGCGAAGCTCTCACCATGAAGGCGCCGAGGGTGATCACCATTCAGGTGCCGGTCGACAAGATCGGTGAGGTCATCGGTCCGAAGGGGAAGCGAATCAACGAGATCATCGCCACGACCGGTGCCGACATCGACATCGAGGACGACGGACGAGTCTTCATCGGGTCGCGCGACGCCGAAGGCGCCGAGCGCGCCGTCCAGATGGTCGACGAGATCATCAACCCCAGGCTTCCGCAGGTCGGAGAGCGCTTCGACGGAACGGTGGTGAAGACAACGACGTTCGGCGCGTTCGTGAACCTGACGCCCACACGCGACGGCCTCGTTCACATCTCGAAGCTCGGGCGGGGACGCAGGCTTTCCTCGGTCGAGGAGGCGGTGAACGTCGGCGACAAGCTCACGGTCGAGGTCCAGGAAATCGACCCACAGGGCAAGATCAGCCTCAAACCGGTCGGGGAAGGGTGGGATCCACCCGAAGGTGGATGGCCTCGAGAGGAGGGCGATTCGGACAGGGAACGCCGTCCACGTGAACACGCCTCGGCCGGGGATCGCGGACGCGAGCGCGATCGCGGATTTCGACCCCGCAGAGGAGACAGGAGAGAGGGACGGCCGGGCAGAGACCGGCGGGACACTTGAGCGCACCAGGGAATGGCCGGGCCGCGCCGGCCGAAGGGGCCGATGCCGGCGTCACCACGCAGACCAGTCCGGAAAGCGCTCGTCGCGCCGCCGAAGCGGGTCTCTCTCGGACGGAATATGCCTCCGGACTCCGCGTCATCAGCGAGGAGATGCCGGAGATGCGGTCCGTCGCGCTCGGCGTCTGGGTCGACGTAGGGTCGCGGGACGAGCCGACGGACATCGCCGGCGCCTCGCACTTCCTGGAGCACTTGCTGTTCAAGGGCACGCACAAGCGGAGCGCACGAGAGATCGCCGAGACGTTCGACGCCGTCGGCGGTGACCTGAACGCGTTCACGGCGAAGGAGTACACGTGCTACTACTGCCGGGTTCGCGACCAGGACCTTTCGATGGCAGTCGAGTTCATGAGCGACATGCTCCAGAACTCGCTCCTGCGGGAGACCGACTTCGAAGCGGAGCGGATGGTCATCCTCGAGGAGATCAACCGTCAGGACGACGCGCCCGATGACCTCATTCACGATCTGTACGCCGCGACGGTATGGGAGCGGCACCCGCTGGGGCGCCCCGTGCTCGGAACCAGAGAGACGATCACCGGCGTCTCCCGCGACCAGATCAAGATCTTTTACGATCGCCTGTACGAGCCCTCGCACTTCGTCATAGCCGCGGCCGGCAACCTCCGGCACGACGAGCTCTGCGCGTTCATCGAGCAACACATGGACACGGGTGAGAAGCTGTCCACATCGCTCACTCCCAAAATCAGAACCGCCGGTGACGCCCCCGCGGTTTCCGGCAAGAACCTGGTCAAGCATCGAGCCACCGAGCAGGCGCACATTCTCTTCGGTACCAGCGCGCCGTCCCGCCGGGATCCCGACCGCTTCGCGTTCGGAGTCGTGAACTCAGTGCTCGGCGGCGGGATGTCATCACGCCTGTTCCAGGAGGTTCGCGAGAAGCGTGGCCTGGTGTACTCGATCTACAGCCATCACTCGATGTTCGCGGAGACCGGGTTGTTCGGCGTCTATGCGGGAACCACGCCAGCGAAGGCGAAAGAAGTGCTGTCCATCATTCGGTCTCAGATCGAGGACATCGTGGACGGCGGCTTGAAGGTCGATGAGTTGGAGCGGGCCAAGGGCCACTTGAAGGGCTCGTTCGTCCTGTCGCTCGAGGACACCGGTGGACGGATGTCCAGGATCGGCAGGTCCGAGATCAGCCAGGGCGAGATCCTATCGGTCGACGAAGTGATCGAACGAACGGATGCCGTAACCGCCGACGACGCCCTGCGCGTCGCCAAGGAGTACTTCACGCGCCCGCTGTCGCTCGCCGTCATCGGTCCGTTCGAAGACGACGCGTTCGCCGAGTTGACCGGCGACCTCGCTCCTTCCGGCGAGGGGGCAACCCAGACCGTTCCGTCCAGCGGCACGCCGGCGTGACACGGGTAGGTGTCCTCGGCGCGGCCGGTCGAATGGGCCGGCTGGTCTCCAGGGCCATCGCAGAGGACCCGGAATTGGTCCTGGCCGCGGCGGTCAATCCGTCCTTCGGCGGCGAGCCTCTCGGGGCCATGATCGGACACCCCGAGATCGACGTCCGGATCTCCGACGACCGCGAGACGCTCCTTCAGGCCGAGTCCGAGGTCGTGGTCGACTTCACCACGCCAACAGCCGTCATGGACAACGTGCGGTGGGGCATCGAGCACGCCATCCACATGGTCGTGGGAACGACCGGCATCGGGCCGCCGGAGCTCGCGGAGATCGAGCGTCTCATCGAGGCCGAGGGTCACGAGTCGAACGTCATCGTGGCCCCGAACTTCGCCATCGGCGCCGTTCTGCTGCAGCTGTTCTCCGAGCTGGCCGCCCGGTATTTCCCCGCCGCAGAGATCATCGAGCTTCATCACGAGGGAAAGGCCGACGCCCCTTCCGGGACGGCGCTCGCCACAGCGGAACGCATGGCGAAGGCCCGCCAGGAGTCCTGGGCCGGTCCTACCGGCGAAAGCGTCGACGGCGTGCGAGGAGGCGAAGTGGACGGGATCCGCATTCACTCCGTTCGGCTTCCCGGTTTGGTCGCCCACCAGGAGGTGGTGTTTGGCGGCCGCGGCCAGACGCTGACTGTCCGCCACGATTCGCTCCAGCGCGAATCGTTCATGCCCGGGGTTCTCCTGGCGATCAAGTCGGTGGTTCACCACCGCGGGCTGACCGTGGGGCTCGAGCCGCTTCTGGACCTTCCCCAAATCGGACTCTGATGGGCCACCGTCTGGCGGCGGTTTACGCGCATCCAGACGACGACACGTTTGGCGTCGGAGGAACGCTCGCGCTCAACCCGGACGTGGAGTACACGCTCATCGTTGCCACCAGCGGCGACGCGGGGGAGATCGCCGATCCGGCCCTCGCCACCCGGGACACCTTGGCCGAGGTTCGCGAACACGAGGAGTGGGATTCACTCGCGGCGCTCGGCGTGAGGGACCCCACCGTCCACTTCCTTCGGTATCCCGATATGAAGCTCTCCGATACTCCTCGGGACGAAGTCGTGAGCAAGGTCACCGATCTCCTTCGCCGCGCGAAGCCACACGTGGTCGTGACGTTCGGTCCCGAAGGCATCACCCGGCATCCCGATCACATGACGATCTCCGGGATGGCGACCGAGGCGTTCCACCGCGCGCGTGAAGGGGTCGATGGGGCTCTCCAGCGTCTGTTCTACAACGCCGTATCACAGTCAGATTTCGAACTCTTTTGGCAACTGGCTCGCCAGGCGGGAATGGAGATCGGGAATCCCGACGATCCGTTCATGCCGACAGGAGTCCCCGACGACACGATCTCTGTCCGGACCGACTGCTCCAGCGTCGTCGACCGGAAGATCGAGGCGGTTCGTGCTCACCGAACACAGGCCAACGAGATCCAGGCGTTCCCCGACGACCTGCTTCGGGCCTTTCTTGGGCGCGAATACTTCGTCCAGGCATGGCCGCCTCCAGGGAGATCGCGGGAAGAGGCCATGCGAAACGTCTTCGAACGCCTCTAGCGAAACTCCAGCTGAAAGCGCCCGGCCGTCGCTAGCTACACGCAGAGCGGACTGCTCACCAGCCTCCACCGGCCGGAGATCTGCTGGATCTTCCCGATGCGGGTTCCCGCAACCATGGCGGGTACGTACCTCAGCCCGACCACCAGGTGCGTCAGATTCCCCGCGGCCTTGAGATCGGTGACACGGACGGGACTACCCGAGTCGCCGAAGATCGACGGGCTGTCCCACGCGAAGTAATCGCTCGCCCAGATCCAGGCGGCGCCAGCTCTCGGCGTCCCTCCGGTTCCGATGGCGAGCCCATGTCCGTAATGCCAGACGCTTTCCGGTCCATAACTCGAGGGACCGACCTTGACGCTCCCGAGCGGGTTCGATACGGAGACGAGGCCCGACCCGGTGTAGGCGCCGCAAGGTCCTCCGACGACGGCGGTCGTCGGGCTGACCCACGAGTTGAGGGACGGGTAGATCGAGACCAGCGCGAAGTCGTTGCCGACGCCGCCGTCCTTGAGGGTGACGACCGTGCCGATGTCGACCAGCACAGGATTGCCATTGCCCGGGGCGAGTGTGAGCAGTATGACGTGCTGGCCGGTCTTGTCCACGCAGTGACCCGCGGTGCCAATGCCGAACGACCCACTCTTCTTGAAGACGAAATTCATGGTGCAGCCTGCCGGGCTCACCATCCATGAACCGGGGCGAATTCCGACTTCGCTCGGGAGCGGAGCGTGGATCGGCGCGGCAACCGGAGTACCGGCTCTTGAGCGGACCTTTCGCTCGAGGCGCGGCGTGAGCCACGATGGCTTCGCGCCACGAAGCGGAATCGCCCGCCCCTCTTCGAAGGCGGACCCTCCCGGAACCGTCGCCAGGTCCACTGAGGACGCCGGCGTGCCGACCGGGGGACGACTCGACGACCTTGCCGATGCGGGTGCCTGAGAGACCGCCGACACGATGGCCGCGATGACGAGCGGAATGATCAGGCGGAGTCGTGCGGGCATGGACGTTCCTCCTGCAACTTCCGGACTTCCGATCAGGCTATCTAGTTATTCTGAGCCCGTCATCCTCCGCCGACGCCAAGGATCCACAAACCCCTGTTCGCGCGGCCTCGGTCAGCTACTTGACCTGGGACTGTTCGATGAACAACAACCCGGATCCGCTGGTGAAGGTCTTTAGGTCCTCGGTGCCCCGGGCCGCTGCGTCGCTCTTCATGTCGGCGGAGAAGTCCTCACGCGAGTCCCACGACAGCTCGGCCACGCCGTCGTACGGCGCCTCTTGCCCCTGCGGGACGCGCGTCACGATGTTCACGACGTACCCCTTGAGAGCGGGGTACCCGTCGCGGGCGATGGGCGCATGCTCCTCGATCCAATACCGCTGGAATTCCTCCGCGGACATTCCTTCCTTCTTGCGAAGCCAGATGTGCACTTTGAACATCGGTCCTCCCGGCTCTGCTCCTATCGTTCCCGGCTCGGTTCTTCGTCGCCTCCCGCCTGCCATCGCGCCATCACGAACAGCAGATCAGAGAGACGGTTGAGGTAGCGCAAGGCGTGCTCGTTCACGAGCCGCCCGGCGTCGCGCATCTCTACCGATCGGCGTTCCGCGCGGCGAACCGTCCCGCGTGCCACGTCGAGCGCGGCTGAGGCGGGGTTCGCCCCCGGCACGACGAACTCCCGCGGAAGCGGATGATCGGCGACCAGACGATCGATGGTGGACTCGAGGTCGGCGACCATGTCGGCGTCGACGAAGGAGATCCCCCGCTGGAGCCGATGGCGTTCCTCGGGGTTGGTGGCGAGGTCCGCGCCCACGACGAACAGCTCTCGCTGGAGCCTGAGAATCAGCGAACGCACGTCGGGCGAAGCGGCCAAGGCCCGGGCCAGTCCCAGCGCGGCCACGGCCTCATCCACCGTGCCGTAGGCCTCGGCTGCGGCGTCGGCCTTCGAGATACGTCCCCCATAGAGAAGCCCGGTCGTCCCGTCATCGCCGGTCCTGGTGTAGATCCGCACCGCCTGAGAAGGATAGCCAGCGTCGGGGTCTGGTGTTTCGGCGGGCAGCCCGCGGCGAACTCGGACGGCAGAACGCTGGAACACCCCCATCGTGGGCTCGATAATCAATGGAATGCCCAATCACGACCCCCGCTTGGTGTTCCTCGGGGGACTCGGCGAAATCGGGAGGAACATGGCCGCCCTGGAGAAGGACGGCCGGATCCTGCTGATCGACGCCGGGCTCTCGTTCCCCGAGATCGACATGCCCGGAATCGACCTCGTGCTGCCCGATTTCCAGTACCTCCGCGAGAACCCGGACCGCGTTCATGCCGTCGTGTTGACGCATGGGCACGAGGATCACGTGGGCGCCCTTCCGTACCTTCTCCGTGAGTTCGCGCTGCCGGTGTACGGAACGAAGTTCACCCTTGCCCTTCTGGAAGGGAAGCTCGAAGAACACCGAGTTCGCGACCGCGCGGAGCTGCGTGAGATCGTCCCGCGGGAAGAGATCCGGACCGGACCCTTCACCATGCGGTGCTATCGCGTGTCGCATTCGATTCCGGACGGCGTGGCGGTGGCGATCGACCTTCCAGCGGGGACGCTGCTGCATTCGGGGGACTTCAAGCTCGACCCCACGCCGATCGACGAACGTGCCACCGACCTCCAGGGCTTGGGGGCAGAGGCGGCCAAAGGCGTCCACGTCTTTCTGGCCGATTCGACGAACTCGGAGGAGCCCGGGACGACGGGGAGCGAACGACAGGTTGGCCCGGTGCTGTACGAGATCATTCGCGACGCGCCGCGACTGGTGGTCGCGGCCTGTTTCGCCAGTCACATTCACCGGATCCAGCAGGTGGCGACGGCGGCGCAACGAGCCGGGCGGAAGATCGCCTTCCTCGGACGAAGCATGCACCAGAGCGTGAACGCCGCCCGCGGCATCCAATACCTCGACCTTCCCGACGACGCGGTCGTGCCCATCGAGGCGCTCCAGGAGATGGACCCGCGTGAGGTTGTCGTGTGCTCCACCGGCTCCCAGGGCGAGCCGCTGTCCGCCCTGTCGCTCATGGCCGCCCACGAGCACAAATGGGTCCGGCTCGAGCGCGGCGACACGGTGATCCTCGCTTCGTCGATCATCCCCGGCAACGAAACGTCGATCCATCGAACCATCGATGGGCTCTACCGAACGGGGGCCGACGTCTACCACCTGCCGATGGCTCCCGTTCACGTGTCCGGCCACGCCGCCGCCGAGGAGCTCAAGTTCATGCTGAACCTGATCCGGCCGCGATGGTTCGTACCGGTTCATGGAGAGCGACGGCATCTCTCGCACCACGCGAAGCTCGCGGCCGGAGTGGGTGTGCCCGAGGACCACATCGTCATCGTGGAGGACGGCGACACGGTGGAGCTCGGCGAGAGCGTGCGCAAGGGCGAACGGGTTCCGGCCGGAATGACGTTCGTCGACGGCCTGGGGATCGGAGACGTCGGCGCGGTCGTTCTCAGAGACCGGCGAAAGCTCGCCGAGGACGGAATCGTGGTGGTGGTGGTGACCGTCGACAGCCACTCCGGCGAGGTCATTGCGGGACCGGACGTCATCAACCGGGGGTTCGTGTTCGACGAGACCGCCGAACCGCTTCTGGACGAGGCGCGCCATCGAACGCTGCTGTCGTTGAAGGAGTCTGCCACCGAGGAGGTCACCGATCCCGGCGTTCTCAAACAGCACATCCGGACGGCGCTTCGTCGGTTCTTCATCGAAACCACCAACCGAAAGCCGATCATCGTCCCCGTGATCGTGGAGGTCTGAGATGCCGGCCACGAAGTCGCCATCGCGAGCTCGAACGTCCGGGAAGGCGCGCCGCTCGAGCCCCCGCCGTTCGGCGAAGGGACGACGGAACGGGCGGACCCGCCGTCCATCCTCCGTTCGGAGCGCGGTCAACCATCTGTCCCCGCGCTGGCTCGATGTCATTGGAATCGCCCTGCTGGTTTTGGCTGCGCTCGCCGCGCTCGCGCTGTGGGTGGACGCCGGTGGGCTGTTCGGCCGGCTGCTCGAGGTGGGGGTGAAGGGGGCGTTCGGTCCGGTGGGCCATGCCGTGCCAGTTGCGCTCTCGTATTGGGCGATCCTTCTGATTCGGTCCACATCCCGGGAAGACCGGGGCAGGATCCTGGTCGGGCTGGCGATCCTCTCGTTCGGCGTTCTGGGCATCGCGTCGGTCGTCCGCGGTAACCCGAGTCCCGCGTCCGGATACGAACCGCTCAGCGACGCGGGGGGAGCCCTCGGTGCAGTCGTGGCGTGGCCTCTCTCAAGAGCGGTGAGCGACTACGGAGCCGTCGTCGTCTGTTTGGGCTTGGCAGCGCTCGGGGTTCTCATCTTCACCGCCACGCCGCTCGCCGCGGTGGGACGCTCTCTACGCCAGCTCCTCACCCGTCCCGACGAAGCGGACCTTGACGTCGCGAGCGTCGCGCCGGCCGACGTTCCTCAGGACGGTGTGGTCGCGTCCCCCGAACGGGAAGAGATCGCGGCACCCGCCGGTCCAATGCCGCTTCCCGAGCCGGAAGGCACAGCCACCGCATCGAAGCGCCCGCAGCCCTCCCGGAACGGCTACACCCTTCCGCCCGCCAACCTGCTTCGCCGGGCACCTGCCACGGCGGGCGATTCTCGTGACGCCGAACACACCAAGGCCGCTCTCGAGACGACATTCCGGAACTTCGGCGTTGCCGCACGCGTGACCGACTCGCATCGCGGCCCGACGGTCACGATGTATGAGGTTGAGGTCGCGGCGGGGACGAAGGTGAACCGCGTCCTGTCACTGGCCGACGACATCGCCTACGCGCTCGCCACTCCGGACGTTCGAATCATCGCTCCGATACCGGGGCGGTCGGCGATCGGCGTCGAGGTTCCAAACCGCGTCCGCGACTTCGTGATGCTGGGCGACGTGTTGACATCGAAGGCGGCGCGGGAAGTGACCGGACCGCTGTTCGTTGGACTCGGAAAAGACGTCCACGGACGAGCCGTCCTGGTGAACCTGGCGGAGATGCCGCACGTCCTGATCGCGGGAGCGACCGGCGCAGGGAAGTCGTCGCTCATCAACACCTTCGTCACGTCGATCCTGATGAGGACGACGCCGGACGACGTGAAGCTGGTGCTGGTCGACCCGAAGCGCGTGGAGCTGTCGCACTTCGCGGATCTCCCGCACTTGATCTCACCGGTGATCGTGCACCCGAAGCGTGCGGCTGAGGCGCTCGGGTGGGTCGTTCGCGAGATGGAGATGCGATACGAGGCGTTCGCCACAGTGGGGATGCGTGACATCGAGGCATACAACGCCGCCCACGACGCCGGGACGCTCCGAGTCCCGCCGGGTCGGGAGGACGAATTCGGCCGCGTGCCGTTCATCCTCGTGGTGATCGACGAGCTCGCCGACCTGATGATGGTGGCGCCGCGCGACGTCGAGGACGCCATTTGCCGCATCGCCCAGATGGCCCGCGCCGTCGGCATTCACCTCGTGGTGGCCACGCAGCGCCCCTCCGTGGACGTGGTGACCGGGCTGATCAAGGCCAACATCCCCTCGCGGATCGCGTTCATGACCGCCTCACAGGCGGACTCGCGGGTGATCCTGGACGTCGGCGGAGCCGAGAAGCTCGTCGGCCACGGGGACATGCTGTTCCAGCCGGCGAACGTATCGAAGGCGGTGCGCATTCAGGGCGCGTGGGTCACCGAGAAGGAGATCGAAGCGATCGCGGGCTGGTGTCGCGACCAGCAGCAGCCGGAATTCGTGGCCAACGTCGAAGGGCTCGGTCGTCCCCCTACGGAAGACGAGGGCTTGGAAGGCGGCGACGAGCTCCTCGAGCAGGCAGCCGAGCTGGTGATTCGTTCTCAGCTGGGGTCCACCTCCATGCTGCAGCGCAAGCTGAAGGTCGGCTTCGCGAGAGCCGGCCGGCTCATGGACCTTCTCGAAGAGCGCGGGATCGTCGGTCCGAGCCAGGGATCGAAGGCGCGTGACGTCCTCATGACGCTCGAGGAATGGCAGGAAGCGCACCCTCGTACGCCTTGAGACCTAGTTCGACCGTCGTCCGGACCTAGTTACGCCCTAGTTACTAGGCCATCCGGCCGATCGCAGCATATCCGCCGTGTCTGCTCGCACTTATAACCCTTCAGCGGTATTCGCATGTGGCCCCCGCTGTCGAAACTACCCGAGAACGGGTACGAGCGGATACCCCCCCGGAATTGTGAGGAGACGACGCGATGCGAAGCACGCCCACCGTTGGAGCAGTGAGGGTCCGACTCTTCGGCTCCCGGCTTCTCGGCTTGGCTGTCGGCCTCGCCGTCTTGGCCGGCGTCGCATGCGGCAATGTCGGAAGCGATTCCTCTGTCGCGGGCAAGACCAAAGTGCATCCCTCAGTCCTCCGTGCTGCCGAGGCCCGGCCGAGCTCTCTCCTCCCCCTGATCGTTCGTGAGGCAACTCCCCGCTCCGAGGCCGCCGAACGGCTCGTGGAAGGTCTCGGCGGCACGGTGACCCACGACCTTTCAATCATCGGAAGCTTCTCGGCCCGCCTGCCCGGCGGAGAGCTGGATTCCCTCTTGGCCTCACCGCTCGTGGTGAAGGTATGGGGGGACGGCCGGATCTCCATGTCGAACATGTCGAAGTACGACTCCGCGAACCCCAACCGGGAGTGGCAAAAGGCCATCAAGCTCGAAGACAGCCGCGCCGGCGCCTACGACGGCTCGGGCGTCACTGTGGCCATGCTCGACACGGGAATCCAGCCGGTGCCGGACCTCGCCGGACGCATAGTCGCCTCCGCGGACTTCACCGCCGAGGGTGACGGGCTGGATCGCTACGGTCACGGAACCCATATGGCCGGGATCATCGCCGGGACCGGAAGCTCCTCGAACGGTACCTGGACCGGCGTGGCCCCCAAAGCCAACCTCGTCTCGGTGAAGGTGGCCGGAGTCGATGGGTCCACCGACGTTTCGGTGGTCATCGCGGGCCTTCAGTGGATCGTCGGAAACCGCTCGAGCTTCGGGATCAAGATCCTGAACCTGTCCTTCGGCACCGACTCGGTCCAGAGCTACCTCGTTGACCCTCTGAACTATGCGGTCGAGCAGGTCTGGCAGTCCGGAATCTTCGTGGCTGTTGCTGCCGGAAACCGCGGGCCGAACGCCGGAACCGTCGGCAAGCCGGGTGATGATCCATTCGTCGTCAGCGTGGGCGCCGCCGACCTGAACGGCACCGCGGACCGGACCGACGACACGGTCGCCGAGTTCTCCAGCCGCGGTCCGACTCAGGACGGATTGTCCAGACCGGACATGGTCGCTCCTGGGATCAGCATCGTTTCGAACCGGGTGAAGGGAAGCACTGTCGACCTGAACCACCCACTCGCCGCGGTTGACGACAATTACCTGAAGGGAACGGGGACCTCGCAGGCTACTGCGGTGGTCTCGGGGGTGGCCGCCCTGATGTACCAGGCCAATCCTTCCATGAGCGCCAACGTGGCCAAGGCCACCATGCTCCAGACGGCCGGAGATTCGACCGCTGCCCAGCTGGGAGGCGGCGCTGGGCTGGTCAACGCCTCCAAGGCCGTTCAGTGGGCCAAGGACGGACGCATGGCGAACAAGCCCGCCAACCAGAATCTAACGCCGTCGACCGGAATGGGTTCCCTCGAGCTCAGCCGCGGTTCGTACCACGTCGAGGTCGACATGGACGGCGATGGGGTGTACGAGCTGCTCGAGGGCGAGATCGGATTTGGGTGGACTGAGGGCGACTGGTCCGCCGGTTCATGGAGGGCTTCATCCTGGCGCGCCTCCTCGTGGAGAGCCGACCAGTGGAGCGCGGGCTCCTGGAGAGCTTCCTCGTGGTCCGCCGGTTCGTGGAGGTCCGACACCTGGACCGCCTCGTCCTGGAGGTCCGACACCTGGAGCGCGTCCTCGTGGAGAGCGTCGTCGTGGAGGACGGATTCCTGGAGCGAAGCCGCCTGGGCCGAGAACGCCTGGTCCTAAGAGGAACCGCGACCAGGGAACTTCGAGGAGAACCATGAGAGGGGCGACGATGCGAGGGCCGAGCGAGAACTTGCCCGGCAAGCGCGTTCTCGGCATCGCCGTGGGCATCGCCCTCCTGGCCGGTGTGGCGTGCAGCGGCGCCCCGAGGGACTCCTCCATTGCGGGCCGGACCAAGGTTCACCCTAAGGTCCTCCGTGCTGCCGAGGCCCACCCGAGCTCTCTCCTCCCCCTGATCGTTCGTGAGGCCGCTCCGCGCTCAGACGCCGCCGAACGGCTCGTGGAAGGTCTCGGCGGCACGGTGACTCACGACCTTTCAATCATCGGAAGCTTCTCCGCCGAGCTCCCCGGCTCAAAGCTGGACGGGCTTCTGGCCTCCCCCCACGTCGTGAAGGTGTGGGGCGACGGCCGCATCCAGATGTTGAACGAGGAGGACATCCTCGACCCAACGGACGACTACGACCAGGCGAGTCCGAATAGGGTCTGGCAGAAAGCGATCAGGCTCGCCGACGCCCGTCCCTACAAGGGCTCGGGCATAACGGTGGCATTGCTCGACACCGGAATCCGTCCGGTACCGGACCTCGCTGGACGGATCCTCGCCTCGGCCGACTTCACCTCAGAGGGCGACGGCCTCGACCGTTATGGACATGGGACGCACATGGCGGGGATCATCGCCGGCAACGGCACCTCTTCTGGCGGAACGTGGACCGGCGTCGCTCCAAAGGCGAACCTGGTCTCTGTCAAGGTTGCTGGCGCCGATGGGTCCACGGACGTGTCCGTGGTCATTGCGGGTCTCCAGTGGATCGTCGCCCACCGACAGACGTTCAAGATTCGCGTTCTGAACCTTTCGTTCGGGACCGATTCGAAGCAGAGCTACGTGGTCGACCCGCTGAACTACGCCGTCGAGCAGGCGTGGCTTTCGGGAATCTTCGTGGTGATGGCAGCCGGCAACGGCGGCCCCCACCCCGCAACCATCAACAAGCCGGCCGATGACCCGTATGTAGTTTCCGTGGGTGCAGCCGACGTCAATGGCACCAGCGACCGAAGTGACGATTTCGTGGCCGGGTTCTCGAGCCGCGGCCCGACGCCACACAACGTGGCCAAACCGGACCTGGTCGCGCCGGGGATCAGCATCGTCTCGAACCGAGCGGTCGGCAGCACCGTGGACGTGGCGCATCCCCTTGCCATCCTCGACGACCACTACATGAAGGGGACGGGCACGTCCCAGGCCGCGGCGATCATCTCTGGTGTCGCCGCGTTGATGTACGACGCTCGCTCAATGTCCCCGAACGTGGCGAAGACGACCATTCGCGGAAGCTCAGGCGGCGTGACGAGAGACCAGCCGGGAGGCGGTAGGGGGCTCATCAACGCGGCAAGGGCCGTCAAGCACTCGTACGAGGGAACGTACGTCGACAAACCGGCCAACCAGAATCTCGTTCCCTCGAACGGCTTGGGCTCCCTGGATCTCAGCCGAGGGTCCTTCCACGTGGACGTCGACGTGAATGGCGATGGCCTCCTTGATGTGCTCCAGGGTGAGACCGGTTTCGGGTGGAGCGAAGGATCGTGGAGCGCCGGATCCTGGAGGAACGCCTCGTGGAGCGCCGGCTCATGGAGAGCCACCGAATGGAGCGCGGGGTCTTGGAGGGGTGCCGAATGGAGCGCCGGGTCATGGAGGACCGGCGAGTGGAGCGCGTCGTCGTGGAGATCAGATATTTGGAGCGCGTCGTCCTGGAGCGCCTCTTCTTGGAGGGCCGACTCCTGGAGCGCGAGCGTGTGGTCCTGATGGCGGCGCCACAGCTTCCACTTCGCGCTCGGCGATTGATCTTCGGTGTCTTTTTGGCCGGCGTCACTGCCGCCGCCCTCAGAGTCCCTGACGTTCTCCGGTGGTCATTCCAGGACATGCTCGCCTTCGGTGCGCTGGCCGTTGCCATCGCTCTGGCCGAGCAGTTCACGGTCAAGCTTCGGTACGGAAACGAAACCTGGAACTTCTCGCTTACGGACGCGGTTCCAGCCGCCGGCCTCCTGTTGGTTCGCCCGAGCGCGCTCACATTCGCGGTCGCCGTCGGCATTCTGGTTGGACACAGCCTGGGCCACGTGAACCGTTACAAACTCGCCTTCAACGTGGGACAGTTCCTGGTCGCGATCTCCGCGGCTCAGGCGGTCCACGCGTTGATCCCGCACGACGGCGTGCTCGACCCCCGCAGCTGGCTCGCCGTGACGGCCGCCATGACGGTGTTCTTCATCGTGAACGCCTGCAGCGTCGCCCTGATCATCTCGATCGTCGAGGAGAAGTCGTTCGGTTCCGTCTTCCTCCCGCCGCTGGTGCTGAACGTCGTTCACTACGCCGGCAACCTGGCCATCGGCGTGCTGGGAGCGGTCCTGTGGGAAGGCCACCCCTTCGCCGTTCCGCTTCTGATCGTGCCGCTGGTGCTGTCCTACTTCGCCTACCAGGCATACGCCCAGGGCATTCGGGAGCGCGACCGGATGCGATACCTCTACGAGGCGGGTCGATCGCTGTTCAACCCGCTTTCGGAAAACGATGACTTTCGCGGATTCCTTCGGTCTGTCCAGGAGATGCTGGAGGCTCCCGCCGCCGAAGTGGTCCTCGTCAATGACGGCAGGGTCACCGTTCACGACGCCGCGGGGACGGTCTCGCTGACTCCAAGCGTGGAAGGGAACGGACAAGGAAACGGTCATCACGACAGCGCTCCCGAAGCGTTCATGCGTTTTCGGCCGGGGCTCGTTCCGAATACCGCGGCGGTCGGGCGGCAGGACGGCACGCACGGCGTGCTCGCCGTGTATCGGGGCGAGGATCTCACGACGGCCGAGCGCTCACTGCTCGACGCATTGGCGTCCCAGCTCTCCGTGTGGCTTCAGAACATGCGGCTGTTCTCCGAGACATCCGAGCAGCGAACGCAGCTCGAAGAGATCATCGGTCACACCTCTGACGGCATCTTCGTGGTCTCACCCGACTGCGTGATCCTTTCGTGGAATCCCGCCATGGAACGCATCACGGGATTCTCACAGGAAGAGGCGGTCGGCCGGGCCTGCGAGGAGATCCTCGGGACCGACTGTGTACCGCGCGCCGGAGCAGGCGCGGGCGAGCGGAGCGGGCCGGGCGTCGACGCGCGGCTCGTCACCAAGGACCGCCGGGCCAGGTGGATTCGCTACAGCACCAACCCGATCCTGGACCGTGACGGCGAGCTGAAGGCGAATGTCGTGGTCGCCCGGGACGTCACGCGGGAGCTCGAGGCGGAAGAGCTGAAGGCTGACTTCGTCGCCACCGTCTCTCACGAGCTCCGCACGCCGCTGACGCCGCTGAAGGGCTTCCTCGCCGCGTTGCTTCAGGGGACGGTGGAGGACTCGCCGCAGGCGCGGCAGGAGTACTACCGCATCATGCTCAACCAGGCGAACCGGTTGGAACGGCTGATCACCGACCTCCTGGAGGTCTCGCGAATGGAATCCGGGAAGCCCCGAATGCACAGCGACGCGGTTGAGGTGACGTCGCTGGTGGCGGAGCAGATCAAGGAGTTCGCCGAGTCGGACCCCGGACGATCAATCCGGTTCCAAAGTCCGAACGCGCCGCTCTACGTGATGGGGGATCGGTTCCGCCTCGCGCAGGTGATCGGCAACCTCCTGTCAAACGCGCTGAAGTACTCGCCGCCCGAGTCCTCGGTCGAGGTGACGGTCAACACCGAAGATGGAGATGCTGTGGTCTCGGTGATCGACTCCGGAGAAGGGATCCCTGTGTCGGAGCAGGAGCGGGTGTTCGACCGGTTCCACCGCTTGGAGAACGGGCTGACCCGCCAGACCGGCGGGACCGGGCTCGGCCTCTACATCGCCAGGCGGCTCATTGAGGCGATGGGCGGGCGGCTAGGGCTCGTGTCCCGTCCGGGCGAAGGGTCCACGTTCTCGTTCAGCCTGCCGGTCGTGAGTGAGCAACAGGTCGCGGACGCGGCCGTCGCTGCGGCCGCGGCCATGGAGAAATAGCGCCGAGCTGCTTCTGACCGGCGAAGAGCCGCCGAGTCCCCAAAGATCCTCAATGACCGCCCGAGCCCTCGGTACTATGGCGCCGTGCAGGGAGCGACCAGAGCCGGCACCGCGCGAAGGGCCCAATCCACCTCCCACACCGGCATCGGCAAGGCCCTCCGAACCGCCC
This sequence comes from Actinomycetota bacterium, assembly GCA_030777105.1. Classification (GTDB taxonomy): domain Bacteria; phylum Actinomycetota; class UBA4738; order UBA4738; family UBA4738; genus JALYGK01. The sequence goes on from JALYGK010000053.1 coordinate 56,599, forward strand.
GACTCCTTCGCCGGAAGACACTCGAAGAGGCAAGCCGCGACACCCGGATTCGACGTGAGCACCTCCTCGCGCTCGAAGACGAGCGCTTCGACCTCCTGTCGGGCGACGTCTACGTTCGCGGCACCCTTCGGTCGTACTCCGGATACGTCGGGCTGGACCCAAACCGCGTGCTGCGGGCCTACGCCACGCACTTCGGCCCACCTCGCCCGATGCTGCCTCACCAGCCGGGGATGGCGCCGGCGGACGCGCCGCGGGACCCGCAGACACCACTGTTTCGAAGCTCGCCAACATGGGCGTTCACGATCGGCGTCGCCCTGCTCGTGCTCGCCGTCCTGGCGACGCTCGGCCTTCTCTCGTGGTGAGCAAGCCATCGACCGGCGCGCGCTGACTCCGTTCGGGCTGGGCTGGCCCAACGTCATCTCCCTGGGCCGCCTTGCGGTCGCTCCGGTGCTCGTCGTGCTCATCGCGGCGCGTGAGACAGCGCTTTCGTACGTGGCCGCCGCGGTATTCGCCGTCGCGGCCGTGACCGATGGACTGGACGGCTACCTGGCGCGGCGCTACGAAGCGAAAACCCGAACGGGGCAGTGGCTCGACCCGCTTGCGGACAAGGCGCTGGTCGCCGCCCCCGTGGTGACGCTGGCGGTCGCGGGCAGCTTCCCCGCATGGGCCGCGGCGATCATCATCGTTCGGGAGGTCGGCGTCTCGCTACTTCGGGTCTACCTCGGGATGCGACGAGTCGGGATGCCGGCCACGCCGCTCGCCAAGGTGAAAACCACGCTTCAGCTGGTGGCGATCACCCTGTATATCCTGCCGCTGCCTGCCGCCGCCTCGGATGCGCGCTTTACGGTTCTCCTCGTGGCGCTCGCGCTCACCATCTACACCGGGGTTCAGTACGCCGCCGGGGCCGGCCGGCTGGCTCGCGCTGAGACCCGATGAGAGCGGAGATCATCGGCGTCGGGACCGAGATCCTCCTTGGGCAGATCACGAACAGCAACGCGCAATGGATGTCGGAGCGGCTCGCCGATATAGGGGTCGACGTCCTTCACCATCAGGTGGTCGGCGACAACGAGGAACGGATCGCGGATGCGTTCCGGCTGGCGATCTCCCGGGCGGACGTCGTGATCGCGACCGGTGGACTCGGCCCGACCCAGGACGACATCACCAGGGAAGCGCTGGCGGCCGCTCTCGGCGTGAAGCTCGTTCGGCGGAGAGAGATCGAAGACTTCCTTCGCGAGAAATTCCGGCGTCTGGGACGAGAAATGCCGGAGTCGAACCTGCGGCAGGGCGACGTGCCGGAGGGAGCCCGGTTCATCCTCCCCGAGCGCGGGACCGCTCCCGGCCTGATCTGCGACACGCCGGACGGCAAGAGGGTCTATGTCGTTCCGGGCGTCCCTGCTGAGATGCGCGAAATGATCTCGGGAACCGTCCTCGGCGAGCTGAAGGAGATCGCCGGCCCGTCGGCGATTGCCTCTCGGATCGTCAAGGCGACCGGGATCGCCGAGGCCAAAGTGGCCGAGATCCTTGACGACCTCTTTCGTTCGTCGGCGAACCCGACCATCGCGTATCTGGCGTCCTCGGCGGAGGTAAAGGTCCGGATCACGGCGAAGGCTGCCACGAGACAAGAGGCCGAACGCCTGATCGGACCAATGGCGGAGGAGGTGACCCGCCGGCTGGGCGACCGCGTCTTCGCCACCAGGGACGAGGATCTCGCGGAGGTGGTCGGTCATCTGCTCAAGAAGCAGGGAAGAACGATTGCCGTCGCCGAATCGATGACCGCAGGGTCGCTTGCTGCCAGGCTCTCTTGGCCTCCTGGGGCGTCCGAGTACCTGGTAGGCGGAGCCGTTTGTTACACCACCGAGGCCAAGCGAGCGGTCCTTGGTGTGTCCGCCGAGACCTTGAAGGGACCCGGCGTGGTCAGCGAAGAGTGCGCGCGCGAGATGGCAGTTGGCGCACGCGACCTTTTTGGCGCGGACATCGCGCTCGCCATCACCGGCGCCGCAGGGCCCGAGCCTCACGGCGGCCAGCCGCCGGGGACGGTGTGCATCGCCGTGGCCGCGGAGGACGGCGTCGAATCGAGGAGCTTCCGGGCGCCAGGCGACCGTGAACAGATTCGTCGGTGGGCCGAGCAGGGTGCGCTCGACGTGGCCCGTCGCTACGTGCAGGGCGTGCGGACGGCTCCCGGCGCCCCGGCCGAGACGTCAGCACCCACCCGCTGACCGTCGTTGGCGCGCGACCGCTCCTCGCGCCCGGAGGCGAAGCCGCTTCGGCTCTTCATCGCCGTCGACGTTCCCGACGACGTGAAGGCGGATCTCGTTTCGGCGCTGGAGCCCTTCCGCGACCGAAATCGCGGCATGCGATGGACCTCTCCGGACGGATGGCACGTCACGCTGAAGTTCCTGGGGAACACGTGGCCGAGACTGGTCGAGCCCGTTCGACAGGCAGCGGGGTCAGCTGCTGAGGAGCAGCGCCCATTCGAGACTGCCCTTACCGAGATCGGCGCCTTTCCCACGCCGAAGCGGGCTCGCGTCATCTGGGCCGGACTCTCGGATCCAGCGAATCGATTCGCCGCCCTTGTCCGGGCGCTCGACGAGCTCCTGCGAGAACACTTCGTGCCGGAGAAGCGGGCGTTCACCCCGCATCTCACCGTGGCGCGGTTGAACCCCCCGGGGAACCTCCTCGACGCCGCGCCTGAACTGGTCGGAACCCAGGTCCACTCCCGCGCTTTCGCCGTCGACAGGATGATCCTGTATCGAAGCCACCTGTCGCCGCGCGGCGCGAGGTACGAGGCCGTTGGCGATTTTCCGTTCGGATCTGGCTAGGCCGAACCCGGTCCGAAACCGCTCCTACCGCGCTCGAGCTGCGGCCTTCTTGTACTGCCGGATCGACAACGGGATGAAGACCGCCAGGATCACACCGACGCAGATGATCGTGTACAGGAATGGGTTTGCCAGCGACCACACATCGGGCTGCGGCATCGCGCCAGTGTTCCCGAACGCCTCCCGCGCCGCCTGGGCCACTGCCGAGACCGGATTCCATTCGGCGAACGTCTGCAACGGACCCGGGAGAGCCTCGGCCGCCACAAAGGTGTTGGCGATGAAGGTCAACGGCATGATGAACATGAACGACGCGTTCTGCACGACTTCGACGCTCGACACCTTGAGGCCGACGAACGCCATGATCCAGGAGATGGCGTACGAGAAGAGGAGCAACAGCAAAAACCCGCCGATCGCGTCCAGCGGCGACGTACGGATTCGCCACCCCACGAGCAGGCCGGCGAGGGACATCACCAGGATCGACGTCGAGTTGTAGAAGATGTCGCTCCCGGTCCTTCCGAAAAGGACGGCCGCCCGCGACATCGGGAGCGACCGGAACCGGTCGATGATTCCCTTGGTCATGTCTTCTGCCAGACCGGCGCCCGTGAACGTGGAACCGAAGATGACCGTCTGTGCGAAGACGCCGGCGATCAGGTACTCGCGGTAGTCCACACCCGGGATGTCGATCGAGCTGCCGAACACGAAGGCGAAGAGCAGCACGAACATGATCGGCGACATGGTCGTCCAGATGAGGATCTCCGGGACTCGCTTGATCTTGATCAGGTTTCGCTTGGCGACGACGGCGCCGTCCGCAAACGTCATGGCCAGTTGCCTCATCGAACGGTCTCCTTCTCTCTCAATGCTTCAGGGATTCCGGCTGACGGGAGATCGGGTGCCTTTCCATCCCCGTCGCCCGTCACCGGCGATTCCGCGACCTCCTCGGCGGTGTGGCCGGTCAGCGTGAGGAAGACGTCGTCGAGCGTGGGACGGCGAAGGCCAATGTCGACGACCTTGATCTCGCGCTCCGCCAACCGTTGAAGGACCTGCCGGAGGGCGTCCACTCCGCCGGTTACCGGCGCGGTGAGACTTCGTCCCTGCTCGTCGACCTGGATCTCACCCACGGACAGCGCGGTGAGGACGGACTCCGTTGCGGCGACGTCTGAAGGGTCGTCCAGAACCACGTCGACTCGTTCTCCCCCGATCTCCTTCTTCAGCTGGTCGGCCGTCCCCTGGGCGATCTTCCGGCCGCGGTCGATGACGACGATGTCGTCGGCCAGGCGGTCGGCTTCCTCCATGTACTGCGTGGTGAGCAGAACGGTGGACCCGCCACGAACCAGCTCATAGATCGTCTCCCACATGTGGAGCCGGCTTCGCGGGTCGAGTCCGGTGGTGGGTTCGTCCAGGAACAGGACGTCCGGCTTGGCCACCAACGCGGCAGCGAGGTCGAGCCGGCGGCGCATGCCGCCCGAGTACGTCTTGACCGGCCGATCGCCGGCGTCGTCGAGCTCGAATTGATGCAGCAGCTCCCGGGCTCTCGCCCGCGACCGCTTCCGTCCCATGTGGTACAGCCGGCCGACCATGTCGAGGTTTTCGAAGCCCGTGAGATGTTCGTCTACAGCCGCCGTCTGACCCGAGAGACCGATCCGTTCGCGAACTCTGGTCGGATGGGCTGTCACGTCGAGTCCCGCCACCTCGGCGTTTCCGCCGTCGGGATCGAGCAGGGTCGTCAAAATTCGAACTGCGGTGGTCTTCCCCGCACCGTTCGGGCCCAACAGCGCCAGGACGCTTCCTTTGGGAACCTCGAGGTCCAGGCCGTCCAGGGCGACGACCTTGCCGTAACGCTTGACCAGCCCGGACGTTCGAATCATGTGCGTCACGCGCCCTCCTCTCTTTTCCACGACATGCGGCAACCAGGCCGAACTTGGATTTGTTCCCGCCCCCCGAGCCGCTTCAGTTTATGGAGTGCGGTTAACCCGTCCGGGATCGATTGGTCCTCGAGGGTCGAACGTCAATGCGTAGGAGATCGTTGACACCGAACACACGTTCGGGTAGTGTCCCGGCTGGACTGGCGATCTACAAGAGTGTAATTTGTGTCAGACCCCGCTGGTACGTTCCGGTCGCGAAAGGCAGTCGGGCGAGGAGGTTTCCACCGGATGGAACGCGAAAAGATGTTGGACGTCACGCTGACCCAGATCGAACGGCAGTACGGCAAGGGCGCCGTGATGCGGCTCGGCGAACACCCAATGGGCCAGGGGACATCGGTCATTCCGACCGGTTCGCTCGCGCTCGACGTCGCTCTCGGCATCGGCGGCATCCCGAGGGGGCGGGTCATCGAGGTCTTCGGGCCGGAGGGATCGGGGAAGACCACCGTCTGTCTCCACATCATCGCCGAGGCGCAAAAGAGGGGCGGAATCGCCGTGTTCGTCGACGCCGAGCACGCGTTGGACCCGACCTACGCTCGGGCCCTCGGCGTCAACATCGACGAGCTGCTGGTTTCCCAACCGGACAACGGCGAGCAGGCGCTGGAGATCGCCGACATGATGGTGCGCTCCAGCGCCGTCGATCTCGTCGTGATCGACTCGGTTGCCGCGCTCGTTCCGCGGGCCGAGATCGAAGGCGAGATGGGTGACTCCCACGTCGGGTTGCAGGCCCGGTTGATGTCGCAGGCGATGCGGAAGCTCGCCGGCTCGCTGTCTCGGTTCGACACAACGGCGGTCTTCATCAACCAGCTGCGGGAGAAGATCGGAATTATGTTCGGCAACCCCGAGACCACCCCGGGCGGGCGGGCGCTGAAGTTCTATTCCTCGGTCCGGCTCGACGTCCGGAAGATCGACAACCTGAAGGACGGGAACGAGGTGGTCGGCTCGCGAGTCCGAGCGAAGGTGGTCAAGAACAAGCTCGCGCCGCCGTTCCGGCAGGCGGAGTTCGACGTCATCTACGGCAAGGGGATCTCGAAGGAAGGCAGTCTTCTCGACGTGGGAGTGGCCACCGAGATCGTCAAGAAGAGCGGGGCGTGGTTCACGTACGACGGGAACCAGCTGGGGCAGGGAAAGGAGAACGCGCGGCAGTTCCTTGCCGAGCACACGGACATCGCCCTGGAGATCGAGCGGAGAGTCCGGGAGGCCGTCGGGCTGACCTCGTTCGGCGACGATGAGGTCGTCAAGATCGAGGAGGCCGCAGGCGAGCCCGCCGGGGCGCCGGCTGGCTAAGGGGAAGGGGCTCGCCGGCCCCCGGAGGGCCGACACCACCACCGTGAAGGACCGCGCCCTTCGCCTGCTCTCGGTCCGGTCGCGGAGCCGTGCCGAGCTTCGGCGGAGGCTGAACCAAGCAGCGTTCGAGCCCGACGAAGTGGAAACAACCCTCGACGACCTCGAGCGAGTCGGGTTGGTGGACGACGAGCGGTTCGCCAGGGAATTCGTGCGCGACCGGGCGGCCCTTCGCCTGGCCGGTGGCCGCGCCATTCGGGCGGAGCTGCTGCGGCTCGGAATACGCGCCGACGTCGTCGAGGCCGCTCTCGCCGAAGGGGGCGATGAGGGCGAACGGGCCCGGGCCCTCGCCCTCAACCGCGCTCCACGGCTGAGAGGGCTGCCACCGGAGACGGCGTATCGGCGCCTCTATTCGTTGCTGCTACGCCGTGGATACGGGCACACCACGGCCTCGGCGGCGTGCGCGGAGGCCCTCGGGACTTGACCGATGACCAGCGGGGACGGGCGGCTGACTATTGCAACCCGTCTCTGGCCGCCGTACATTGTGAATTTGAGAGGCCAATTCGGATAACAGCTGTTCGGAACGACTAAGTGAAATTGCTTTCGAGACAAGCAACCACAGATCTAACCGTGAGGTGGCGGGCCGGGCCCTGAGGTAGCGCTCGCCGCCCCAGCTTCATATGTCGCCGAGCAGGTGGCCGAGAGGCCTCCGGCTCGGCTTTTGTGCTTTTGAGGAGGAAACGATGGGTCCTGAACTACTGGTCGGCGTGCTGGCGGGAGTGGTCGGAGTCGCTCTCGGCTTCGGTGCCCGCCGATTGCTTATTTCGAGTCGGTTGCGAACCGCAGAGGCTCGGGCGGTGAAGCTCATCGCCGACGCGGAGCTCGAGGCGGAGACCAAGGTCCGGGAGGCGCTCCTGGAGGTCAAGGAAGAGATCGCCGCGACCCGGCGGGAGGCCGAAGAGGATGTCAGGCTGCGCAGGGAGGAAGTGAGGCGCCACGAGCAGCGTCTGATCAAGAGAGAGGAGACGCTCGATTCAAAGCTCGCGGAATTCTCGGAGCGAGAGCGAGCGATCGAACGGAACGAGCGTGAAGTCGCAAAGATGCGGGCGGAAGTCGACGCCCTGGCGGGGCGTCACCGCCAGGAACTGGAGCGCGTCAGCGGCATGACGACCCAGGAAGCCAAGACCGCGTTGATGGCGCGAATCATTGACGCCGCGAAGCGCGAGGCCATGGCGACGGTCCGGGAGATCGAGCAGCGGGCGCGGGAAGAGGGGGAGAAGCGCGCCCGGAAGATCGTGACCATCGCCATCCAACGAGTCGCTTCGGAGCAGACCACGGAGTCAACGGTTTCCGTGTTCCCCCTTCCCTCCGAGGACATGAAAGGCCGCATCATCGGCCGGGAGGGACGGAACATCAGGGCGTTCGAGAGCCTCACCGGCGTCAACCTCGTCGTGGACGACACGCCCGAAGCTGTGGTGCTCTCTTGCTTCGACCCGGTTCGTCGCGAGGTCGCCCGCCAGACGCTGGAAAAGCTCGTCTCGGATGGGCGAATCCAGCCCGCCCGGATCGAAGAGATGTACGAGCGGTCGCTCGCCGAGGTGGATGACCAGATCAAGCGAGCCGGAGAGGAAGCGCTCCACGAGGTGGGAATCACCGACATCCATCCCGAGATGATCAAGGTCCTCGGCCGCCTCCAGTACCGCACGTCCTACGGGCAGAACGTGCTTCGCCATCTCGTCGAGTCAGCGCACATCGGGGGAGCGATCGCCGCGGAGCTCGGAGTGGATCCCCAACTGGTGAAGCGGTGCGCGCTCATGCACGACATCGGAAAGGCCGTCACCCATGAGGTCGAGGGTTCGCACGCCCTGATAGGAGCGGAGGTCGCCCGGCGGCTCAAGGAGCCGAAAGAAGTGGTGCACGCCATCGAGTCGCACCACGGTGAGGTGGAGCAGCGAACGATCGAGGCCGTCCTTGCGCAGACCGCCGACCAGATCTCCGGCGGGCGGCCCGGGGCCCGGCGGGAGTCGCTCGAGACCTACGTGAAGAGGCTGGAGCGTTTGGAAGAGATCTGCACCTCATACCCTGGAGTCGAAAAGACGTTCGCCATGCAGGCCGGACGAGAGGTTCGGGTCATGGTCACGCCGGACAGCGTGGACGACCTCTCGGCTCAGGTGCTGGCCCGAGACATCGCCAAGCAGGTAGAGGAGGAGCTGCAGTACCCGGGGCAGATCAAGATCACGGTGGTCCGAGAGCTCCGGGCGGTCGAGTACGCGCGGTAGGGTTCGTCCGGAGTCGCCATCTTGACTATGCTTCGGCTCCTACGACACGTAACCGAAACAAGGAAGGGGGCGACATGGCTGTACCTCCACCCGAACCCGTAGGGCCGCGTCAGCGCTACGGCTATAGAGCTGCGGTGCCTCCGAGGGGTTGGTCATGGGCGGGCCTCTCGATGCGAATCCTGTTCACGCTGGCCGGCGCGGCGGGACTGATCATCAGCGCGTTCCTGAATTGGATCGAGAATGTCGACGGTGTGAACCTCGAGGTCGAGTCGCTCTGGAGGCCCGGCGTCTTCAACAGGCCGCAGTCAGGAGAGTTCTGGGAGACGGTCGGTTTCGCCATGCTCGTGCTAGGGCTGCTGGCGATCATCGGACTGGCCCCTCGCAGTGGATGGCTCACAAGGCTCGCTGGGGCACTTGGGCTGGTCGGATTCGTCCTGTTCGTCATCCAGGTTTACCGAACCCGCGAACCGTTCGACATCAGTGATCTCCAGTTGGGTGCGTGGCTTGCTCTGGCCGGGAGCGTCGTCGCGTTGATCGGTGGCTTCCTCGGAACCCGAGCTCGGTATGTGATGCCGCCCGCCCCCGCGGTGATACAAGAGCCGTAACGTCCACCGGCATCGCGGCGCGGCACATCGCTGCTGGTAGATTCGCTGCGTGGCGTCTCGGTACCTGATCCGCACCTTCGGGTGCCAGATGAATGAGCACGACTCCGAGCGCATCGCCGGAGTCCTGGAAGCGGGCGGCTTCGCTCCAACCCAGCACGCCTCCAATGCCGAAGTGGTCGTCCTCAACACGTGCGCGGTCCGAGAGAACGCGGACAACCGCCTGTACGGCGCCCTGGGCCATCTGAAGCCGCTCAAAGAGCAGAACGCACGAATGCGGATCGTGGTCGCTGGCTGTCTGGCGCAGAAGGACCAGGGGCTGATCCAGCGAAAGGCTCCCTGGGTCGACGTCGTCGTTGGAACGCACGCCCTTCCATCGCTGCTCGACCTCATTCGGGAAGCGGAGCGTGACGGGCCCCAAATGGACGTCCGGGAGTACACGGAAGTTTTCCCCAGCGCACTCCCGGCGCGGCGAGAGTCACGTCATCACGCATGGGTGTCGGTGAGCGTGGGGTGCGACAACCGGTGCACGTTCTGCATCGTTCCCCTGGTTCGGGGACCGCAGCTATCGCGCCCACTCGGAGAGATCCTGGCTGAGGTCCAGGGCCTGGCCGGTCAGGGCGTCATCGAGGTCACGCTGCTCGGACAGAACGTCAACACGTACGGCCGAGATCTAACGGTTCCCGGATCGAGCCGCCGTGCTCGGTTCGCGGAGCTGCTCCGCGCCGTGAACGAGGTCCAAGGCATTCGGCGCATTCGGTTCACCAGCCCGCACCCCCATGACTTCACCGGCGACGTGATTGAGGCCATGGCGGACTGCGAAGCCGTGTGCGAACACATCCACTTCCCGATGCAATCTGGATCCGACGCCGTCCTCCGGAGGATGCGCCGTTCGTACCGGTCGGAGCGGTACCTCGGATGGCTCGATCGGATTCGCGCCGCCATTCCCGAGGTCGCCGTGACGACCGACATCATCGTCGGGTTTCCGGGCGAAACCGAGAAGGATTTCCGGGAGACACTTCGAGTGACCGAGGCGGCGCAGTTCGACGCGGCGTTCACCTTTCAGTACTCACCACGGCCCGGGACCGCGGCGGCCACGTACGACGAACAGGTGCCGAAGGAAGTGGTCCAGGAACGCTTCGACCGGCTGGTCACGCTTCAGGAGCGAATTTCGCTCGACCGGAACCGCGCACTGGTCGGGCATGAGGTCGAGGTTCTGGTCGACGGAGAGGGCCGGAAGGGGAACCTGAAGGGCCGGACCAGAACGAACAAGCTCGTTCACTTTCCCGGCACCATTGCACCGGGCACGTTCGCCGACGTGCGCATCACCGACGCACACCCACACCACCTCAACGGTCAGCTCGCCGAACCTCGACGGGAGGACGGAGCCGCGGCGTGAGGC
>JALYGK010000054.1 GCA_030777105.1 Actinomycetota bacterium
GGCCAGGTCATCGAGCATCCCTGCAAGCGGTGCCGCGGCTCGGGCAGCGTTCGGGCGACCCGCTAGTTTTCGGTGCGGGTCCCGCCCGGAGTGAAGGACGGCCAACGAATCCGTGTCAGGGCGCGCGGCGAGGCCGGACCGCCGGGGTCCAGGCCCGGCGATCTCTTCGTCGTCGTTCGCGTCGCGCCACACCCAATCTTCGGGCGGCGCAATGCCGACCTCACCGTCCAGGTCCCGGTGACGTTCGCGGAAGCCGCCCTCGGAGCGAACCTTCGAGTTCCCACGTTGAACGGCCTCGTGACACTCAAGATCCCGGCTGGGACGGCGTCGGGGAAGACCTTCCGCATCCGGGGCAAGGGCGCGCCGAAGGCGAAGGGTGGCGCCGGCGACTTGCTGGTGACCGTTCAGGTCGACGTGCCACAGAAGCTTTCGAAGGAGGAGAAGGAGCTCCTTTCGAGGCTGCAAGAGGTACAGCGGGAGTCTCCGAGGAAGCGGCTCGGAGTCGAGGCCTGACCTAAAGGAGGAACAGCATGGCGATGCGACGACAGGGCGACCGACGGGGGAACTCGGAGGATCGGGCTCTGTACATCATCAGCATTGCTGCCGAGCTTGCCGGCGTCCATCCTCAGACGCTTCGCATCTACGAGCGGAAGGGTCTGCTGTCTCCGGCCCGGACAGCCGGCAACACGCGTCGGTACTCCAACCGCGACATCGAGCGCCTTCGCATGATCCAGCGCCTCACGCAGCAGCACGGGGTGAACCTGGCCGGCGTGAAGATGATCGTGGACCTGGAGAACGAGCTCGAACGGTTGAGACGGCAACTCCAGAAAATGGATCGAGAGCTCGAACGAGCCCGTCGCCGGAACGAAGACGAAACCGACCGGCCGGAGCCTTCGCGGGGGACCGAGATGCTTCCGGTCTCTTCCATCCGGCGGCTCCGCCTTCAGATTCGGCCGAATACGAGGCGGGGCCCCATCGCGGTTGGACCGGGAAGCTAAGACCCCGACGAGTGCGTTTACAGGGATGAGATGGACGCGAACAAGCTGACCCTCAAGTCGCAAGAAGCGCTGCAGACGGCGCAAGAGCTGGCCCGCGAGCGGAACCATCAGTTCGTGGAACCGGCGCACGTGCTCTACGCGCTTCTCTCCGACGCCGAAGGCGTCGTGTACCCGCTGCTCCAGCGCCTCCAGCAGTCGCCGCGGGCTCTTCGCGATCGGACGGAAGAGCTGCTCGGCCGGATTCCGAAGGTCTACGGGCCGCAGCAGGAGATCTACCTGTCGCAGCAGACGAGCCAGGCCTTGGACCGGGCTTTCCGTGAAGCCCAGCAGCTAACGGACGAATACGTCTCCTCGGAACACCTGTTCCTCGCCCTCATGGAGACTGACCGCGACATCGGCCGGCTGTTCAAGGACGCCGGCGTGACGCGCGACGGGGTCCTGAGCGCGCTCGTGGAGATCCGTGGCCGTCAGCGGGTCACGGATCAGAGTCCGGAGGAGAAGTACCAGGCACTCGAGCGCTACGGCCGGGACCTCACCGACCTGGCGCGGAAGGGCAAGCTCGACCCAGTCATCGGACGGGACGACGAGATTCGCCGGGTCATTCAGGTTCTCTCGCGCCGGACGAAGAACAACCCCGTTCTGATCGGAGAACCCGGCGTGGGCAAGAGCGCCATCGTCGAGGGCTTGGCGCAGCGCGTCGTGGCGGGCGACGTGCCCGACGGACTCAAAGACAAGCGCGTCGTTCAACTGGACATGGGCGCCCTGGTCGCCGGAACGAAGTACCGCGGGGAGTTCGAGGAGCGATTCAAGGCGGTGCTGCGGGAGATCGCCGAGAGCGAGGGACAGATCATCACGTTCATCGATGAGCTCCACACCATCGTCGGAGCGGGCGCCGCCGAAGGTGCCATGGACGCGGGCAACATGATCAAGCCGATGCTCGCCCGTGGTGAGCTTCGCGCGATCGGCGCCACCACCCTGGACGAGTACAGAAACCACTTGGAGAAGGACCCGGCGCTGGAGCGACGCTTCCAGCCCATCCTGGTCGGTGAGCCGTCGGTCGAGGACACCATCGCCATCCTCCGTGGACTGAAGGAACGTTACGAGGTCCACCACGGCGTTCGGATCCAGGACGCGGCGCTGGTCGCGGCCGCCATCCTTGCGAACCGTTACGTCACCGGCCGCTTCCTTCCGGACAAGGCGATCGATCTGATCGACGAGGCAGCCAGCCGCCTCCGCATCGAGATTGACTCGATGCCTATGGAGATCGATGAGGTCGAACGACGCGTGAAGCAACTGGAGATCGAACGCGCGGCGCTCAAAAAGGAAACGGATCGGGCGTCGAAGGAACGTCTGGAGCGGCTCGAGCAGGAGCTCGCCGACTTGCAGGAGCGATCTTCGGGCATGAAGGCGCACTGGCATCAGGAGAAGGAGGTCATCGACCGCATCCGCTCGCTGAAGTCGGAGACCGAAAACACCCGAACCGAAGCCGAGCGAGCCGAACGGGACGGTCACCTCGAGCGAGCCGCCGAGCTCCGCTACGGGACGCTGGTCGAGTTGCAGCGGCAGCTCGACGAGGCGAACGAGGCTCTGGCGAATCTCCAGTCCGAACAGAAGATGCTGAAGGAAGAAGTCGACGAGGAGGACATCGCCGAGGTCGTATCGAAGTGGACCGGCATCCCGGTCGCGAAGCTGATGGAAGGCGAGGTCCAGAAGCTGGTCCGCATGGAGGAGGGGCTGCACCAGCGGGTGGTCGGCCAGCACGAGGCGGTCGAGGCCGTGTCGAACGCGATCAGGCGCGCCCGAGCGGGCCTTTCCGATCCAAACCGCCCCATCGGGTCATTTATCTTCCTCGGGCCGACGGGCGTGGGGAAGACGGAGCTGGCTCGAGCTCTTGCGGAGTTCCTGTTCGACGACGAGCGCGCCATGGTTCGCATCGACATGAGCGAGTACCAGGAGCGGCACACGGTCTCCCGGTTGATCGGCGCGCCGCCGGGCTACGTCGGATACGAGGAGGGGGGCCAGCTCACCGAGGCCGTCCGGCGTCGTCCGTACTCGGTGATCCTCCTCGACGAGATCGAGAAGGCCCATCAGGACGCGTTCAACGTGCTCCTTCAGCTGCTGGACGACGGACGGCTCACCGACGGGCAGGGCAGGACAGTCGACTTTCGCAACACGGTGATCGTGATGACCTCGAACCTGGGGGGCCCAGCCTTCAACGAGTCATGGCTCGCGTGGGACGAGCAAAAGGAGAAGGTGCTGTCGGAGGTTCGCGCGACCTTCCGCCCCGAATTCCTGAACCGGGTGGACGAGATCATCGTGTTCCACCCGCTGGGCAAGACGGAGATCGCCGGAATCGTGGAGATTCAGCTCCGTCTCCTCCAGCAGCGGCTGGCCGACCGGAAGCTCTCCGTGACGCTCACCGAAACCGCGCGGGAGTACCTGGCGGAGAAGGGATACGACCCGAACTACGGGGCGCGGCCGCTGAAGCGACTGATTCAGCGGGAGATTCAGGACGTCCTGGCGATGAAGCTCCTCGCCGGCGAATTTCGCGAAGGCGACACGGTCGAGATCGACCGCGGAACGAACAGGCTGGAGTTTCGGGCCATGACGACGGCCTCCGTCTAGGGCCAACGACGTCTGCCGGGTGGTCGCCGACGCCCTACACGTCGGCGCCCCCGACAGTGGCCATGTTCCCCAGTAGTCCTAGTCCAACTTGACTAGACCGACTGGGCCGGAGCATCATCCGCATGCGAAGGAGGTCGGTCGTGCTCGCGCTCCGAGCCGCACAGCAGGAGGAGGTCCGATGAAGCGTTTGCTCCTTGCCACCATCCTGGCGTTCTCGCTCGTCCCGGTGGGCTTATCAGCCGCCGCGGCGCCGCCTGATCGGGACCTGTCCCTGGGACCGGAGAAGGGCGCTCTCCCGTTGTCAGGCATCGTCGAGCTAGCAGACCGAAGCCTCGGGATCAACATCACCGAGTGTCCCCAAGCCGGTCTAAGCGGGACCGATCTGGAGCAGCCCCTCGACCGGCGGACGAAGGACAAGGTCGAGCAGCTCAGCGAGACCGGCGACGACGTCCGGACGAATACCGATTACAGCTGCTTTCCACAGAACGAGACCAGTGTGGCCGTCAACCCCCGTGTGCAGAGAAACATCTTGGGCGGCCAGAACGACTACCGGACGAGGTCCCGACAGGGATTCAACGCCAGCACCGACAGCGGGCAGAACTGGTACAGCGCCGAGCTGCCTCCTCCGTCGGTGCCCAACCAGGACATCCTGGACGCCAGCGGTGACCCCGTCTACGTCTTCGACCGTGAGGCGATCGCCTACTCGTCCTCGATCAACTTCAACCGGACCGATGACGAGAACGGCATCATGGTCCAGCGGTCGACGAACGGGGGATTCACGTGGAGCCGGCCGTGCGCCGACGTTGAGCCCCCGTGTGAGGGCCCGGGGGATTCCCGGCAGCCGGGCGACGGGGTGGTCACCTACTTCGACGACCCCGACAACATGATCAACTTCAGCGCTCCCTTCGACGACAAGGAGTGGATGGCAGTAGGGCCTCGGCCAGCCGGCGTTGAACCGGTGTGCTTCGACCCCGAGCATCAGCCGGTGGATTGCGATCCCGATGTCGTGGGCGTTGACCGCCTGTACGTGACGTGGACGCGGTTCGCCCCGGGAGGGCTATTCGGGTTCACCGCAGAAATCTACTTGAGCTACTCGGACGACCAGGCCCGGTCGTGGTCGCCGGCCAGGCCGATCAGCGGAAGCGCACCATTCTGCACGTTTAGCCTTCCCCCGGGCACGTGCGACCTGAACCAGTTCTCGGTGCCCACAGTCCATCCCACGACCGGGCTCCTCGGCGTGGCGTTCGAGAACTTCAACACCGAGGACGAGAACCAGTACCTGTTCGTGCGGTCCGAGGATGGCGGGGAAACGTTCGAGGGTCCGTTCTTCATCACGCCGGTGTTCGACGTGAACTACCCGGAGTCGGGAGCGTCCGGCGGCCGTCCGGACTGCTCTCCTCGCGGGCAGCAAAGCGGCCGGGCGGTCCTGACGAATTCCTGTTTCCGCGTGAACTCCGGCGGTAACGTCGTCGTCGACAAGCGGGGCGGCCAGTTCGCCGACGACTTCTACCTCACGATGTCGGACAACCGGAATGGGACCCGCGCCAGCAGCAACACCGACATCTTCTTCTTCAAGTCGACCAACGGGGGAGAGACCTGGATCGGTCCGACCCGGGTGAACACCGACCGCTCGAACCTCGGAGGAGTCAGCCGGGACTGCGATCCCGAGGACGAGGGATGCCTGGGGGACTTCGGGAACGACCAATGGTTCCCATGGCTGGACATCAACACGAAGGGCGTCCTGGCCGACGGGTTCAACGACCGCCGGCTCGACAAGAACTCGGTGGCCAGCGAGTGGCCCTCGAGCCGTCAGCGGGCCGGCAACTACCTGTCGTGGTTCTGGGGAGCCGGGTGCCAGGTCACCACCACGGCCACGGTGACCGAGGACAACGCCGGCAATATCCCGGCGGCGGCGAGGCAGTGCCTGGCGCCGGGCGCGGACGTGATTCCCCAGCCCACCGAGCCGCAGAATCCCGGCGAGGACCCCGTCCCTGGACAGGGGCAGGCGTTCGTCGGCCCCTGGAAGAACCAGGTGATCTCGGACGTGCCGTCCAACCACGACTACTCCTTCCGTGGTGGGATCTTCATGGGCGACTACAGCGCGGTGGCCTTCCCCAACGTGACGCCGGGCCGGCCCGACAGCAAGCAAGCTGTCGCCCTCTGGACGGACTCTCGGAACGGCCGCGGCTCCGCCGGCGAAGCAAGCCAGCAGCCGGGGCGCAATCCCGGGTGCGAACAGGCCGATGTCTTCCTGGACTTCTTCAATCCGCTGCTCCAGAACACAGGGCAAAGCGCCACGCAAGGCATGGAGTTATTCCTTGTAACCCCGTGCCCCCGAGACGCCCTGGGTGAGACCGCTACTCCGTAGCTCTACAGCGAGTCAGGGGGAAAGCGAGAGGGCCACCTTCGGGTGGCCCTCTCCATTAGTTAGCTAGCAGGATCGCTTCGTGCTAGGGGGGGCACAGTGGGTACGGCCCCTTGAATTCATCACTTTCACCTTGGTTGAAAGAGCCCGTGCACCGGTCTCCACGGGTGTCGCCCGCTCCTGTTCGTGCCTGGCCCGATCGAGCGGCACGCGGTTGGCGCTCCGTGGCTGCGTTCTTCTTGACCGGCTCATCGGTCGAGACGGCGAGCCCCGACCCTTCGGCGACGACCGGGACCCCTTCCAACGCCAGCAACCGTACAGTCGACTGGATCGCCTGGTCATGCCCGAGCAAGCGCAGAGCGCTCGAGCTCACAGCCCCAGCCTCGGCGGGCGCCAAGCCAGCCGTGACCCCCAAGGCGACTGCGAGTGCCACTTTCGTCGTCCTTCGCATCAGGGGATTATCCCTCATCGGGCGGATCCGAGGTCTATGCCGAGGCGCGGGCCATTCGACGCTGCTGGGCCAGAGCAAGCGAGACGGCGTCTCTGAGTTGAACGTTTCCGTCGAAGCCTTGGACCGTGATCAACCCGACGGCGTTCACGTGTTGCCAAACGATCACGAAGAATCGGGCGTCGACCGGCGTCGCCCGCTGCGTGAACGTTCGGGCCACCGTCTGGTCACCGATCTTCGGAACTGAAACGGGGCGTCCCCGAGGAGCGGCAGCGGAAATTTTCCGCTCGAGCTGAGCACTTGCTTCGTCCTTGCCAGCGAAGACCTCCGCGCGTGATTCCACGACAACGGGGCCCTCAGTGTCTGACGGATCGACCTGTCTGTACCGGGCCACCGACGCCGCGCGCAGCCCGGCTTCCCGATTTCCCGCGAATGGCCGGCCTTGGGGGTTCTCCGGTCCGAAATCGAACCGCGCCAGGCCGGGCGGCACGTCGCCCGGTTGGAGCACCAACGACGAGGCACGTTCAGACGAGATCAGGGTAGAACCCGTGCACGCCGAAGCCACCGCGCATATCAGCAGCAGCGCGATGGCGATTTTCACCGTTTCCGACCTCTCGGCGTTATCCCGCATTGAGCGACTTCCGGAGCCAGAGATCAAAACACTACTGACCGGGCGGCGGGGTTTGGCCGATAACTGAGTTGTGAACCTGCTTGCGATCGGCGTTGCGGTCATGGGGGTCGGATTCTCGGTGCTGAGGGCTCTGGTAAAGCACCGGCGGCGAAAGGCGCTCTCCCGTGTCGCCCACCAGTTTCAGCTGAACTAT
Source organism: Actinomycetota bacterium (assembly GCA_030777105.1). Classification (GTDB taxonomy): domain Bacteria; phylum Actinomycetota; class UBA4738; order UBA4738; family UBA4738; genus JALYGK01. Next base: position 7,261 of record JALYGK010000054.1, read on the forward strand.
GCGCCGGTTGATCTGCTGGGGCTGATCGACCACACCTTCGATCTGTTCAACGTGGCCGACTCGGCCCGCAGCGAGAACGTGGTCTGGGGTACTTGGAAGGGTGTCGAGATCAAGGCGGGCGAGCTTTGGTTCGATTCCGGCAATCGCGGGCCGATGCAAGCAGCCATGGGGATCGCGCAGCACTTCTCGTTCGCGTTCGTCGATGTCCCGGCGTGGCTGCCGCACATGAAGATCGAACGGGACCCGCTCCGAGGTGTGGCCGACGACCTCGGTCTGGACCGGATTCGACTGGAGTCGGACGCGGTCAACCGCGCCTACAGGGTCACGTGTCGCGATCGTGAATTCGCCTACGCCTTCCTCGATACCCGGATGATGCTGTGGCTGCTCGACGTCGCCCGGCACCACCCGGTGGAATTCGAAGTGAACGGCCGAAAGCTCCTTGTCTCCATGCCCCTCGTTCGTCCGGGAGAGCTGCCGGTGCTCTTTGGATTGGCGAAGGGGTTCAGGGACCGCGTCCCTCGAATGGTCCTACGCGAGTACGCGCTGTCGGGAGCGTAGGATTTCGCTCCGACAAGCGACTTCTGAAGACAAGGAGGCAGCGGTGACCGTCTTTTGGATCATCCTGGCGATCGTCGTTCTCGTCGTGATCGCCGGCATCGTCTCGTACAACCGATTCGTGAGCCAGCGCGCCCAAATTCGAAGCTCGTTCTCCAACATCGAGACGGAGCTGCGGCGCCGGTACGACCTCATTCCGAACCTGGTGGAAACGGTCAGGGGATACGCAGGTCACGAACGGCAAGTGCTTGAAAACGTAACGCGGGCCCGGGCCGCCGCGGCCGGAACCACGGGTTCGCCGGCTGAGCAGGCCGCGGCGGAAGGCCCGTTGGTTGCTGCGCTCCGCCAGCTCTTCGCGGTGGTCGAGAACTATCCGCAGCTTCGGGCCAACGAGAACTTCATCGCCCTTCAGTCGGAGCTCGCGAACACTGAAGACCGGATCCAGGCGTCCAGGCGCTTCTATAACGCCAACGTCCAGGATTACAACCGGCGCGTGGGCTCCTTTCCGTCGAACGTCATCGCCAGGTCGTTCAACTTCCAGGAGGAGGAGTTCTTCGAGATCGAGCCGGCCCTTCGGGCAGAGGTCGAGCGCGCTCCTATAGTCGACTTCACGGCTGGCGCTGGAGAAGCAGGGCGTCCCGCCGGTACGTCCGGTCCCATTCCGCCGTCCGGATCACCGCCGCCCCAGCCGCCCCCAGCGCCGGCGTCCTGAGCCCTACGCCACGGCGGGTTCCGTCACCGGCGTAAGCGAGCGCCGAATGCCCGTGGTGGCGATCGTCCAGATCACCGCGTATGCGCCCGCGACGGCGGCCAGGCCGAGCATGACGGTCCGGACGTCGACGTAGTCCGCGATCCACCCAGCCAGCGTCGCCGACGCCGCCACCGTCAGGCCGATCAGCCCTTGGTCAAAGGCGAGGATTCGGCCGCGGATGCGGTCTGGAACGATCAGCTGGAGGGCATAGCTCGAGAGCGTCCACTGCACGCCGCCCCCGAGGTGGCCCGCCAGGACGAACAGTCCGGCCAGAAAGATCCCGGGCATCAACGGAACCACCGCGTACGTGACGGCGAAGACGGCGAACGCCGCGGCGATGGCCCAAAAAACGCTTCGAAGGTCCTCGTCCCGGACGAACGGGCGGATCAGGAATGGCCCCGCCACGATGCCGATGCCGCGGAACGCGTAGAGGATTCCGGTCCCGCCGTCTCCGGCCTGATAGACCTGGAACGCCAGGACCGGCAGCAGGGCGATGACGCCGGCGCCGAGGCCGAATCCACCCTTGACCGTCAACAGCGCCAGGACCCTTCGGTCCTTTCGGGCGTGTCGAAGCGCCTCCCTTGCGGCCTCGACGAGGCCGGGATGCTTGTGATGCCGCTCTCGCTCCTCGGAGAATCGCCGGCGAATCTGCAGGACCAGGATGGCGGAGCCGAGGAACGACGCCGCGTCGACGACGTAAGCCGCTTCCCGCCCAAGTGTCGTGACGACCAGGCCGCCCAGCGCAGAGCCGACGGTCAGCATGGTGCCCCACGTCGCTGCCGCCAGGACGTTCGCCGCCGCGAGATCCTCCCGGTCCACCAGATTCGGAATCGAGGCCATGGCGGACGGTTCGAAAACCGCCTGGAGCGCGGAGATGAGCGCGCTGAGGACGAACACGATCCATACCTTCGACGGACGGTCGACCAGGAAAAAGCCCAGGGCAAGGAGGCCCCGAAGGACGTCTGAGGCGACCATCAAAAACTGACGGTTGAACCGGTCGGCGAGCGGGCCGCCGACGAACGTTGCCAGGGCGAACGGGACCGTCATCGCGGCGTAGAGGGCGGCAACGTAGGCCGGCGACTGAGTTAGCGAGAAGAGGAGCCCCGCAAGCGCGACGAACAGGAACCAGTCGCCGGCGAACGACACCACCATGGCTGCGAACAGGAGCCGGAAGTCGCGGTTCCGAACGAGGAGAGAGAACGTGGACCCCTTCTTCCGAAAGCTGCCGGCCGTCGAGCCGAGCTGTTCCGGCGGTTCCACGCCGAAGCAGCCTACCAGGGCGTTTGTGTCGGCTCAGGGGGTCATGGGTACGCTGCGAGTGACGCTTTGGAACAGATGGAGACGTCAGTAAGGAGGACCGGATGCTCGATCGAATCACGTGGTTCAAGCAATCGGCGTATCTCTGGCGCGGAGACAACCGCGCGGTCTACATCGACCCGTGGGGAGTGACCACGCCCGATCCGGCAGACGTCGTCTTCATCACCCACGCACATTTCGACCACCTCGATCAAGACGACATCCAGAAGATCCGCACGCCCGACACGAAGATCGTCGCCCCGCGCGATGTGGCCGGTGAGCTGTCGGGGAACGTCACCGCGGTTCGCCCGGGGGATTCGGACGAGGTGGGCGGAGTTCGGTTCACGGCGGTCCCCGCCTACAACATCGTGGAGGGACGCGAAGGAAATCACCCGAAGGAAAACGAGTGGGTGGGCTACATCCTGACGCTCGGCGACACGAGCTACTACCACGCCGGTGACACGGATCATGTCCCCGAACTGAACGAGGTTCGAGCCAATGTCGCCTTCCTCCCGATCGGTGCCGCCGGATACACGATGGACGCGTCAGAAGCGGCCGGCCTCGCCAAGGCCATCACTCCAGACGTGGCCGTCCCGATGCACTACGGCTTCGTCGAGGGATGCGCCGACTGGCGCGGTGCCGAACAGTTCGCGAAGGAAGCCGATCCGATCAAAGTGGAGATACTCAAGCCCGAGAACCCGTTCGAGTTCTGAGGTTCGAGGATTCGGGGGACAGTTCAATGGAGCTCGGTTACAACCGGAATCTCTACATCCTCGCGTTCGATCACCGAGGCACGTTCCAGAAGAAGCTGATGGGGATCTCGGGGTCACCGACACCGGAGCAGGCGGCGCAAATCTCCGATGCCAAGCGGGTGATCTTCGAGGGGCTGCAGCAGGCAGTTGGCGACGGCGTACCGAAAGACACCGCGGGCGTCCTTGTGGACGAACAGTTCGGAACCGAGATCGCCCGGGACGCGAAAACAGAGGGCTACGTGTTCGCCATGCCGGTCGAAAAGAGCGGCCAGGACGAGTTCGACTTCGAGTACGGCCCCGATTTTGGCGCACACATCGAGGACTTCGATTCCACCTTCGCCAAGGTCCTCGTTCGCTACAACCCCGAAGGCGATCGAGGCATGAACGCCAGGCAGCTCGCCAGGCTGAAGCAGCTTTCGGACTGGCTCCATGAGCGAAACCGAAAGTTCCTGTTCGAGCTGCTGGTCGGGGCGGAGCCTCACCAGCTCGAGCGTGTCGGCGGAGACGAGGACGCCTTCGACAACGAGATCCGCCCGGGATTGATGTTGACCACCGTCGACGAGGTTCACGACGCCGGCGTGGAGCCGGACGTCTGGAAGATCGAAGGGCTCGATCGGCGAGAGGACTGCGAGCGGGTGGCGCAACGAGTGCGGTCCGGAGGCCGGGACAACGTGGCGTGCGTGGTCCTGGGGCGCGGAGCGAACGACGACGCCGTCATGCACTGGCTACGGCAGGGCGCCGGCGTCCCCGGCTACATCGGGTTCGCCATCGGGCGGACGATATGGCAGGACCCGCTGAAGGCCTGGCTCGCCGGTGACGCGGAGCGCTCGGTCGCCACGACGCAGATCGCGACGAACTACCGCCGTATGGTCGACGTTTACACGTCGGCTCCCTGAACGCTACAGTTCGGCTCCCGGCGCGGATAGGGGAGCCCGGGAGGAGGATCAATGGCGGTCATCAAGACCATCGATCTATGGGGCGTCTCCACAGAGTCGTGGCGGGACGCCGCCGCCCAGGCGCTGGCCGAAGCGGCGAAGACGTTGCGAGGCATCGAGGAGATGGACGTCCTGGAAACGTCGGCCACCGTGGACGGCGACAAGATCAAGGAGTACCAGGCGCACGTTCGGATCAAGTTCCGAATCGAACGCTGACGCGCTCCGTTCGGTAAGCCGCCCCCGATAGAATCGGGCCAGTGCCGGCAACGATCCTGGTCGGGACCCAGTGGGGCGATGAAGGCAAGGGAAAGGCGACCGACCTCCTTTCCGGCCAGACCGACTTCGTGGTCCGCTACCAGGGGGGGAACAACGCCGGCCACACCGTCGTCGTCGGCGGAGACCTCTTCAAGCTCCACCTGATCCCGTCGGGAATCCTGTATCCCCACGTCACGTCCGTCATCGCGGACGGCGTGGTGGTGGACCCGGGCGTCCTCCTCCAGGAGATGGATGGCCTGGAAGCCCGGAAGGTGGATACCGGCCGGCTTGTGATCTCCGGCAACGCGCACCTCATCATGCCGTATCACCGGGAGCTCGACCGCCTGACGGAGCGCTATCTCGGGAAGCACGGCCTGGGAACGACAAAGCGGGGGATCGGTCCCGCGTACGCCGACAAGGCAGCCCGGATCGGCCTTCGGGTTCAGGACCTGACCGATCCGAAGATCTTTCGCCAGAAGCTCGAAGTGGCGCTGAAGGAGAAGAACGCGGTCCTGACGCGCGTGTACAACCGGCTTCCGATGGACCTCGACCGGATCTGCGAGGAATACCTGGCCTACGGCGAGCGGCTTGGGTCGCATGTCACCGACACCAGCGCCCTGCTGTACCGAGCGCTTCAGGACGGAAAACGAGTGCTGCTGGAAGGCGCCCAGGGGACGCTCCTCGACCTCGACCACGGGACCTATCCCTTCGTGACCTCTTCGAACCCAGTCGCCGGCGGCGCGCTGGCGGGGTCAGGACTCGGGCCGAAGGAAGTCGATGCGGTCATCGGGGTGACCAAGGCGTACGTGACAAGGGTGGGATCGGGACCGTTCCCGACCGAGGTGTTCGGAGAAGTCGGCAGACATCTCGGCGAGCGGGGAAATGAGGTTGGAACGACCACCGGACGTGCCCGGCGGTGCGGCTGGTTCGACGCCGTGCTGCTGCGCTATGCGGCTCGGGTAAACGGGCTGACGCAGCTGTTCCTGACGAAGGTCGACGTGTTGAGCGGCCTGGGGTCGATCAAGGTGTGCACCGCGTACCGGTATGAAGGCCAGACGTACGAGGACTTTCCGCCGCATCAATCGATCGTCCACAAGGCCGAACCGCTCTACGAGGAGCTCGAAGGATGGCCCACGGATGTGGGAGGCGTGACGTCCTTCGGCGCGCTCCCTGCCGCGGCTCGGCGGTACGTCGACCGGGTCGCCGAGCTGGCCGCCGTCCCGGTTCGGTACCTCTCCGTCGGAGCGGGCCGCGAGCAGACGTTCGAGCTGACCGGAAGCAGGGCACAGAAGCTGCGACCGGCATGAGGTTGGCGCCCCCCGCAACCGCCTGCCGCCGATGAAGGTCATGGTCGTGGGATCCGGTGGCCGAGAGCATGCCCTGTGCTGGGCGCTGTCCCGGAGCTTCATGGTCGAACGCCTCTACGCGGCCCCAGGAAACCCGGGGATCGGCCGGCTGGCGTCGACGGTCCCCATCCCCGCTGACGACCTTCGCGGGCTCGTCGGCTTCGTCGAACGGGAATCGATAGACCTCACCGTGGTGGGCCCGGAGGCGCCGCTGGTCGCCGGATTGGCGGACGAACTCGAGATTCGTGGCTTGCGCGTTTTCGGACCCAGCAGAGAAGCCGCCCGGATCGAGGGGTCGAAAGCGTGGGCCCGCACGCTGTGCGAGAAGCACGGGGTTCCAAGCCCTCGTTCCAGCGAGTTCGACGAGGTCGCCCCGGCTCTCGATTTCGTGGCCGAGCTGCAGCCGCCTTACGTGATCAAGGCAGATGGGCTCGCCGCCGGCAAGGGCGTCACGATCGCCGAGGACCGGGCCACGGCAGAGCGAGCGCTCAGGGACTGCCTGGTGGACCGGGTGTTTGGGGACGCGGGACGGAGAGTCCTGGTAGAGGAGTACGTCGAGGGCTTCGAAGTATCGGCGATGGCGCTCGTCGACGGCCGCACCGTGAAGCCGCTGGCGTTCGCGCACGACTACAAGCGAGCCTTCGACGGAGACCGGGGTCCGAACACCGGCGGGATGGGGTCGTTCAGCCCTGTTCCCCCCGTTGACGCGGCAACCGAAACCGAGATCCGCGAGACCATTCTGGAGCGCACCGCCGCAGCGTTGGACGCCGAAGGCATCCGGTACCGCGGCGTCCTGTACGCGGGGCTCATGATCACGCCCGACGGACCCAAGGTGCTCGAGTTCAACTGCCGCTTCGGCGACCCCGAGACGCAGGTGGTGATGCCTCGTCTCCAGTCGAACCTCGGTGAGGCCCTGCTGGCCTGCGTGGAAGGGAACCTTGGCGACTACGAGCTGAAGTGGACGTCCGAGGCTTGCGTCGGGGTCGTCCTCGCGTCGGCGGGCTATCCCGGGACGGTCCAGGCCGGCGTTCCGATATCCGGCCTGGAGGAAGCCTCACGGTTCGACGGCGTCCAGCTGTTCCACGCGGGGACCGCCGCCCAAGACGGTAGAGTGCTCACGGCTGGGGGAAGGGTGCTGACCGTCACCGCTCTGGGGGAAGATCACGGGGACGCCAGGCAGCGCGCGTACCAGGCGTGCTCCAGGGTGCGCTTCGACGGGATGCACTACCGGCGGGATATCGGTGACTTGATGGGTCAGGAGGCGCGGTGAGAAGCGACGTTGGTGGCGAGATTGGGGCCGCGGGCGAGGCCGTCGAGGCTGCTCCGGTGATCGGTGTCCTTGTGGGATCCGCGTCGGACCTCCCCGTGATGCAGCGGAGCACCGCCATCCTCGAGCGGTTGGGGATCCCGCACGAGATTCGGGTGGCATCGGCACACCGAAATCCTGACCTCGTGGACGAATACGCCCGGACAGCTGAGGCTCGCGGCCTGGTCTGCATCATCGCCGGGGCCGGGATGGCCAATCACCTGGCCGGGGCCGTGGCGGCGCGGACGGCGCTCCCGGTCATCGGTGTCCCGCTGGCCGGACGCGCCGCGCTGGGCGGCGTGGACGCGCTGTATTCGACGGTCCAGATGCCCCGGGGGGTTCCGGTGGCGACCGTGGCCATCGATGGGGCGGAGAACGCCGCCGTCCTCGCGGCACAGATCGTCGGAGTGCGTGATGAAGCCGTCCGGGCGAAGGTCTATGAGTTCAAGGAGTCGCTCGCCGAAGGTCTGCGCGCGTGATCCCTCGCTACACCCTTCCGGAAATGGCCTCCGTATGGTCGGAGGAGGCGAAGCTTCGGCACTGGCTCAAGATCGAGATCCTTGCCTGCGAGGCATGGGGTCGCCTCGGCCGGATCCCCGAAGGCGACCTGCGGGCAATTCGAAAGGCCGTTGCTCCAGCTCCGGAGCGCGTCGCTGAGATCGAGAGGGTCACGAACCACGACGTGGCCGCGTTCGTGCAGGCGGTGGCTGAGCCACTCGGACCCGCGGGGAGGTGGATCCACTTCGGGCTGACCTCGAGCGACGTGCTGGACACGGCCATGGCGCTCCAGCTGCGGGCGGCCGCTGACCTCCTGCTCGACCGCCTGGAAAGCGTGCTCGGCGCGGTGAAGCGAAGGGGGCTCGAGCATCGCGACACGTTGTGCATTGGGCGTACGCACGGTGTCCATGCGGAGCCGACGACCTTCGGCCACAAGCTCTCGGTGTGGGCGTTCGAGCTGGACCGTGATCGTGACCGCCTGCGCCGGGCCAGGGAGGCGGTGAGCGTCGGAAAGATCTCCGGAGCGGTCGGGACCTATGCGCAGGTCGACCCCTTGGTGGAGGAGTACGTTTGTGCTCAGCTGGGGTTGCGCCCGGCCGAAGCGGCCACGCAGATCATTCAGCGCGACGTTCACGCAGAGTTCGTGTGGGCCCTGGCGGTGACGGCGGCGACTCTGGAGAAGATCGCCCTTGAGGTTCGGCATCTCGCTCGGACGGAGGTTCGCGAAGTTGAGGAGGCCTTCTCCTCGGGCCAGAAAGGTTCCAGCGCCATGCCGCACAAGCGGAACCCGATCATCTCTGAGCGAATCTGCGGCCTGGCTCGTGTCGTGCGGGCAAACCTTCAGCCGGCGCTCGAGAACATCGCGCTCTGGCACGAGCGCGACATCTCGCATTCGTCAGCGGAGCGGGTGATTTTGCCGGATTCGACCATTGCGCTCGATTACATGCTGCACCTGACGGCCGGCCTGGTGGACGGGCTCCAGGTCTTCCCGGAGCGAATGAGGGCAAACCTGGAGCGAACGGGGGGAGCCACGTTCTCGCAGGCGGTGCTGCTCGCGCTGGTGGATCAGGGGCTCAGCCGCGACGACGCCTACCGGGCAGTTCAGCATGCGGCCAGAGCGGTGTGGGACGAAGGCGCCTCTTTTGCCGACGCGCTGGAACAGGAGCTGAAGGGATCGACGGAGATCGACCGCCAGGACCTGGACGCGCTGCTGGACCCTGCGCCGTTCATCCGTCATCTTGATGGCATCTTCTCTCGACTGGAGAAACTGGAAGTCAAGGAGGCGGCATCTTCCCCTGCCGTTCCGCCCGACGAGTAGGGAGGACAACATGGCTCTCGCCGACCTGCACGCCCGAGGGAAGGTCCGGGACATCTTCGAGGCAGGCCCCGACCTGCTCATGGTCGCCACGGACCGGATCTCGGCGTTCGACGTGGTGCTTCCGCAGGACATCCCCGGGAAGGGCCAGGTGCTCACCGGACTCTCGCTGTACTGGTTCGAACACACCAAAGATCTGACGGCGAACCACCTGATGACGGCCGACCTTGATGCTTTTCCCGCACCATTGTCGGAACGCCGCGACCTTGCGGCGCGGGCGATGCTCGTGAAGCGAGCCGATGTGATTCCGATCGAGTGCGTGGCCCGCGGATACCTCTCCGGGTCTGGCTGGAAGGAGTACTCGAAGGGAGGGACCGTCTGCGGAATCCCGCTTCCGCCCGGGCTGAGCGAATCCGAGCGGCTGCCCGAACCGATCTTCACGCCGGCCACCAAGGAGGCGACGGGCCACGACATCAACATCTCGATCGACGAGATGGCCGAACGAGTTGGGCGTGGCCTCTCCGAACGCCTCAAGGAGCTCACGCTCTCGCTGTACGAGTTCGCCGCGACTCATCTAGAGGAGCGGGGCATCATCCTGGCCGACACGAAGTTCGAGTTCGGGTTCGCCGGTGGAGAGCTGATCTTGATCGACGAGGTGCTGACGCCAGACTCCTCGCGGTTCTGGCCGGCGGACCAATATCGACCAGGCGGTTCCCAGCCGTCGTTCGACAAGCAGTACGTGCGCGATTGGCTCGATACGACCGGCTGGGACCACGAGCCGCCGCCGCCCGACCTTCCGGAGGAGGTCGTGGAGCAGACCGCGGCGCGCTACCGCGAGGCGTACGAGCGAATCACCGGGGAGTCGTTCGACACGTACCGACGGCGCATGGGAGCGACTGCGTGAAGTACGAGTTCGAGGTCGTCGTGTCCCTGAAGGACGACCTGCTGGACCCTCAGGGAAAGACGATCGAGGAAGCCCTCCCCACGTTGGGATGGAACGGTGTGTCCGACGTTCGGGTCGGGAAGAGCATCACCCTGACCGTTGAGGCGGAAAGCGACGACGCCGCCGAGGAGCTCGTTTCCGACATGGCAGAGAAGTTTCTCTCGAACCCGGTGATCGAGCGCTTCCATGTCCGGCGAGGTGCGAAGGAGCCGGTGTCGTGACGGTTCGAATCGGCGTGGTGACGTTCCCTGGGTCTCTCGACGACCGCGACGCCCAGCGGGCAGTACGGTCCATGGGCGCGGAGCCGGTTGCCTTGTGGCATGCCGACGCCGACCTTCGGGGCGTCGACGGGGTGATCCTCCCCGGGGGCTTCTCCTACGGGGACTACCTTCGAACCGGCGCCATCGCGAGCTTCGCGCCGGTCATGACGGAAATCGCGGCGTTCGCCCGTCGGGGCGGGCCGGTTCTTGGAATCTGCAACGGGTTTCAGATCCTGTGCGAGGCGGATCTCCTTCCGGGAGCGCTGATCCGGAATCGCGGGCTTTCGTTCATCTGCCGATGGCTGAACGTTCGGGTGGAGAACGGCGCGTCCGGCTTGCGGGCCGGTGAGGTCCTGGGCGTTCCGATCAAGCACGGGGAGGGCCAGTTCGTCGCCTCGCCGGAAGAGATCGAGCGGATCGAGGCGGATGGCCTCGTGGCGCTCCGCTATTGCTCGCCGATCGGCGAGGTCAAGGACGACTTCAACTACAACGGAAGCACCGACGGCATCGCCGGCGTATGGAACGAGGGGCGAAACGTTCTGGGCTTGATGCCGCATCCCGAGCACGCCGTCGACGCCGACCTCGGGGCCACCGGAGGGCGGGTCATCCTTCAGTGGCTGATCGCCGCGGCGACCCAGAGCGCGGCGGCGTGACGGCCGTCTCGACCAGCGAAGCGGAATCCCTTCACCGGGCGCTGGGGCTGACCGACCAGGAGTTCGACCTCGCCGTCCAGAAGCTCGGTCGAGAACCGAACCCGACCGAGCTCGCCATGTTCGCCGTGATGTGGTCGGAGCACTGTTCCTACAAGTCCAGCAAGCGGCACCTGCGGACGCTTCCCACTACGGGCGGCCAGGTGTTGGTCGGTCCGGGACAGGACGCTGGGGCCGTCGATCTCGGAAATGGCGTCGCCTGCGTGTTCAAGATGGAGAGCCACTCGCACCCGTCGGCGATCGAGCCCGTTCAGGGGGCAGCGACGGGGGTCGGCGGCATCGTTCGCGACGTCCTGGCCATGGGGGCTCGGCCTGCGGCGTTGCTGGACCCGCTTCGATTCGGACCCCTCGACGAGCCGCGGAACCGCTACCTGTTCGGCGGCGTGGTCGCCGGCATCGGTCAGTACGGGAACTCCATCGGGGTTCCCACGGTCGGCGGTGAGGTCAAGTTCGCCCCGTGCCACAGCTCGAACCCAACCGTCAACGTGATGTGCATCGGCTTCGCGCCGGCGGACAGAGTGATGACGAGCACGTCGGTCGAGGACGGAGACGTTCTGGTCCTCCTTGGAGCGAGCACGGGACGTGACGGAATCGGCGGCGTCTCTGTCCTGGCCTCACGGACGCTCGACGACGACGCGCATGCCGCCCGGCCCAGCGTGCAGATCGCCGACCCGTTCGCCGAAAAGCTGCTGATCGAAGCCTGCCTCGAGCTGGTTGAGGAGGGCGTGGCGGTCGCGGTCCAGGATCTGGGAGGAGCCGGTCTGACCTGCGCCGTCTCGGAGACCGCGGCGCGGGCGGGAATGGGAGCACAGCTGAACCTGGACGTCGTGCCGCTTCGTGAGCGCGGCATGGAGCCGTACGAGATCCTCACGTCCGAGTCTCAGGAGAGGATGCTCGCCGTTGTCCGGCCCAATGACGTTCCCCGAGTGCTGGCCCTCGCTCAAAGATGGGGACTGGCCGCCACGCCCGTCGGAACGCTGGAACGGGGAGCCGAGCTGCGCTCTCGGTGGGGGCCCGAGGTGGTGGCCTCGGTCCCGGCCGACGCGCTGGCGAATGGCGGGCCGGTCTACGACCGCCCGATGAGGGCGCCGGCGTGGCTTCCGGAGCTGCTGGAGGACGATCCCGCCGCGGACGTGCCTCCGGCGTCGCTCGAGGACGCCTTTTTCAGCGTGCTGGGCAGTCCCGGCGTTGCCAGCGCCAGGTGGGTGTATCAGCAGTACGACCAGCTGGTCCAGGGTGGAACCGTCGCCGGTCCGGGAGCGGACGCCGCGGTCATTCGGCTGGAAGGAACGACTCGTGCGGTGGCGGTTTCCACCGATGGAAATGGGCGATACGGGCACCTTGATCCATACCTGGGGGGCGCGCACGCCGTGGCGGAGTCGGCCCGCAACGTCGCATCGGTGGGCGCCAGGCCACTTGCCATCACGAACTGCCTGAACTTCGCCAACCCCGAGCGGCCCGAAGTCATGTGGTCGTTTGCCGAAGCGGTGAGGGGGATCGCGGACGCGTGCCGGGCCTTCGGAACGCCCGTAACCGGCGGGAACGTCTCCTTCTATAACGAGTCGCCCGATTCCGCCGTGTACCCCACCCCGATCGTCGGCATGGTCGGCGTCCTCGAGGACTACCGGCGGTGCCTTCGGACTGGGTTCCCCGGTCCGGGACTGACTATCTACCTCCTCGGAGAGACGTTCGCCGAACTGGGAGGAAGCCAGTTCGCGGAAGCCGTCCTCGGGAACGTCAGCGGGCGGCCGCCGCGGCTCGACTTCGACGCCGAAGCTCGGCTGCACGCGTTGCTCCGGGAATGTGCTGATCGGGGAGTAGCGGCGTCGGCTCACGACCTTTCGGACGGCGGCCTCGCGATCGCGCTCGCCGAGGGTGCAATCGCTGGCGGCGAGGGATTCGAGGTGGTGGTTCCGCTGAACGGCCTCCAGCCGCACATCGCTCTGTTCTCCGAGTCGGCGTCGCGAGCACTGCTGACCGCAACGCCCGGCATGGAGAGCGATCTCGAAGCTCTCGCTGCGTCGAGCGGCGTGCCAATCACCAGATTGGGCACCAGCGGCGGCGCCCGCCTCCGCTTCGAAGGACTGTTCGACGTCGAGCTATCCGAAGCGGTTGCCGTCTACGAGGGGGCCATCCCGAGACTCATGTCCCGGCAGCCCGCGAGCGCTTAGCGGCGCCTAAAAACGTCCCGCAGAACGCAGCCTCCGGCTGGAGGGATGAACCTCTGCTCACATCCTTCGGATGAAGACGTTCGTTCGGTTCGAGACCAGAACTGAGCTCTGGACGAAGAACAGCACGAACCGCCTTCCGGCCGCGGCGAGCCCGACGTAGTCGCCAAGGAACAATCCCATCGCCCTGGGAGCAATCTCGATGTCGAACGGTCCCGCCACATGGGACTCCGTCCAGTTCGATCGGTCCAGGCACGACACCATTCGCGCCGGGCACCGCGCCAGCCAGTAATCCGTGGAGACGCCTTCGGCGTCCGTGTTCTGACGGAAGTCGTAGTAGGAGACCGCCACAGTTCCATCGCTTCCGACCTCGATGGTGGGGATGATCGCCTGGTCGTTCGCGTCGCGAAGCGCGCCTGCAGGCTTATTGATTCGCACCGGCTTCGACCAACTCTCGCCGGCATCCCGCGAGATGGAGAATGCGATTGCGGCGTGCCGCCTCCCAGAGGCCTCGAACAGCTGGTCCTGCCACACGGCGTAGAGGTCGCCGGTTTGCGGATCCGCGGCGATGTCGGGGATCCCTTCGCCTGCCCGGATCTTCGCGTTCCTGTCGGGGTCTCTCGGTGACGCAAACCTGATCCGGCTGACGATGATGGTGTCAGACCAGGAATCACCTCGATCGGGCCCTCCATCCGTCGACCTGATGACCGCGATGTATGCGCGATTTCTCGCCTTCAAGAGGGAAAAGATGTCCACGAGCCGGCCAGACTTGTGCACCGTAATCTGGTGCGCAACGCTGAACCCCTCCCTGAGGATGGGTTTCGCCCGGTCCCACGAGCTCCCATTGGTGGTTCGGGCGAACCAGGCATCACCGTCGCGGCTCCAGACGGCGTATGCCTTGCTTCGCGGACTGTTGGGTGACGTGAGCGGGTCGGCGGTGACGGTTTCCTTGTCGTTGAACGCTCGTGAGTCTTTCTTCACGACGACCGGATCGCCCCACGTCCGGCCGCCGTCGGTCGACTTGCTGATGAGCACGGCGTTCCGGTTGTTCGCCCGGTTGAAGGCGAGGCTCGAGTGGTACAGGTCGCCGTTCGGCGCGAACGAGACCCACGGGTCGGTTACCCGTTCGTAGTCCCCGCCGCGTGCGGGCGTTCCGCCTGAGCACAGGTTGACTCTCGGTATGGATGTCGTCCATGTCACTCCACCGTCGTCGCTCCACGCCACGGGAAGCGCTCGGGCGCCCCCGTC
>JALYGK010000055.1 GCA_030777105.1 Actinomycetota bacterium
GTTGGCGGGCGCGCGCGGCCGTTCTCGCGTGAGCCTCGGCGAGCTCGGGCCGCCCGCCGCGGGAAGGCCCGAACGCCACGACGAACGCGGCCGCCGCCGCCGCGAGGAGCGCGAGCGACTCGACGACGAGCACGACGAGGTCGTGCCCGGCCGAAGCGGCGAGACCGATCCCGAAGAGGAAGGCGAGCGCCACGGTCATCCCCGCATAGCGGCGGACGGAGCGCATCCGGTTTTCCCGCGCCTCGCGGCCGCGCTCGGAAATGGTCTCTTCACGCGCGCGAGTCTCAGGTCCGGCCGGATCGTGTCGCATACGAAATCTCCTCGTGTTGGTTGGGTACGCGGGCACGTCACGCCCGCGTACCCAGTATCCGCGCCCCCGCGCGCGTAGGCACCACCGAAAGGTAGGGGGCGAACCCCACCGTTCGGCGGTTACCCGTTGAGCTCGGCGCATGGAGACTCTGGAGCGTCGAGGTCTGCCACGGCGGCAGACGGAAACGGCGGGGGAAAGGCCCCCAAGGAGGAGAGGAATGCTTCAGTACATGTGGACGTTCGCGAGCCGCATCCGGGACCGCGAAGAGGGCCAGACCCTCGTCGAGTACGCGCTGATCATCGCGCTCGTCTCGGTCGCGCTCCTCGCGGTGCTCGCCACGATGACGGGTGCGCTGGAGAACATCTTCAACGCGATCGCCAACACGCTCAACGGCGCCATCGGCGGCGGCGGCGGCACGGAAGCGCCGCCGCCCGCGTAACCGGTCCGCGCGGCGAATCTCCCCAGCCCCTTCCCGGAGACCATGCCAAGAGCTCGGCCTTCCGGGATGGGGCTGGGGCACGTCCGCCACGCGAGGACGCATTCCGCAGCTCTCCGATCGGAGCGCTGTAGGAACAACCAGGACGAACAGCGGTGTTCGCGACGAGATTCCGAGAGAGTGATTTCCTTTTTTTCGAGCAAGAGATGGTCGGCGAAAAGCGAGGACGGCGTCGCGGCCACCGAGTTCGCAGTCGTCCTTCCGCTGCTCCTGCTCATCGTCCTCGGAATCATGGACTTCGGTAAAGCGATGAACTACTGGATCGACGAAAATCACCTGGCCTCGACGGGCGCACGATGGGCCGCGGTGAACAGGAATCCAGGCCCGGGCGCGACGCTCCAGCAGTCGATCCAGCAGCAGGCCGACACGTCCGAGCTGCGCGGCGCGACAGTCTGCGTCTCCTTCCCTAACGGGGCGGCCGTGGGACAGCCGGTTCAGGTGACGATGCGCCTCGACTACGAGTGGCTTCCATACATCGCGAACCGGCTCAGCATCGCGACGACGACGATCTCCGGCACGGCGACGATGCGACTGGAAGCCATCCCGTCGACCTACGAGGCCGGCGCGGGCGGCACGGGGACGTGCGCGTGAACGCGGCACACCAGGTGGGCCGCCTGCTCGAGGAGGAGCGCGGCGGCGTCATCGCCCTCGTGGCGGTTTCCCTACCGGTGCTCCTTCTCTTCGCGGCGTTCGCGATCGACGTCGGCAACTGGTTCGCGCACGCGCGCGACCTGCAGAAGCAGGCCGATGCGGCCGCTCTCGCGGGCGGCGGGAGCTACCGGACCCCGTGCGCTAACGACTTCATCGAGACAGAGACGCGTCGGTACTCGGGCGCCGGCGCGGCCGAGTTCAACATCGAGACGCCGGCAAATTCCGCGAACGTCACGGCGCTCATCAACTCGACGGCCTACCCGAATGCCGGCGGCGCCGACTTCTCCGACGGCGGGCGGCCGTGCGAGACGGGCTTCGTCGACGTGAAGATGACCGAGCGCGACATCCCGCTCTTCTTCAACATCATCCCGGGACTCGACGGCGTCGTGCCGGCGATCACTGCCCACGCGCGCGTGGAGATCAGAAAGGTCTCCGGCGCGACAGGGAGCATGCCGATCGGGGTGATGGACGTGAATCCGATCCGGGGCGCGGCGATCTTCATCAACGAGGCGGCCCCCGACGTCCCGATCGCCGTCCGCCCGCTCGTAAGGCGCACCGTCACGACGCTGAACGACCGCTCACTCGCGCAGTGGGACAACGTCGGCGACCCCGCCAGCGTCCCGATCGCGGCCGCGAACAACGGCATCGTCATCGCGCTCTCGAGCGCGGCTAACTTCGCGACGACGGGGACGACGGTCACCGCGATCTGCGGCCAGCCGCTGACGTATTGTGTCCGGCCAGGGTCGAAGGGCGCGCGCTTCCTACACGGGTACGACCCGCTCAACGGTGTCGGGACTGCGCTGTCCCCCATCGTCCGCGACGCCTATCTCTACAACGGAACCTGCCCCGACAGCTCGGCGCCGAACTTCATCGTGCGCGGCTGCACGGCGGGCTTCAAGGGACAGGTCGACTTCGGGACGGGCGTGCTCGATCCGTCGGCCGCCCCCACGCAGGCACGCGTCTGGGCGGAGGGCCCGGGCTGCACGAGCGGGAACCCGCGAGGCTGCCCGCTTACGTACAACGCCTCGGGCGACCACGCGGGGTACTGGACGACGACCGGGACACCGCTCTCGCTTCCGACCGGCGGGGGCCCCCTCAATATCAAACTCAACATCCGGACGGCGGCGGGCGGGAATACTACGATCGTCCGCGACCAGGTTCAGCGCTCGTTTAGCGCGAACTCCGACTCGGACCCCGTCGAGTACATCCAAGTCCAGAACGCCGTTACCTCGGAGGTCGGCGTCACGTCTCTCTCGTACGGCACACACAGCCTCGAGGTCGTGATCGGCGTGCGCGGCGGCCTCGAGAACGCCTCCCCGAGTGACCCACCGGTGATCATGCGCGTCGCCGGCGACTCGGGCAGTCTGAACGGGGCCGTCAACTGCGACCCGAATCAGACCTTCCGGGACGAGATCGCGTACGGCTGCCAGACCCAGTACCAGATGAACACCGGTCAGGCGTGCCCGAACGGGACGGTGCCGAAGAATTGCGTGCCTGTCGAGACGGGCGACCGCCTCGGCCAGTTCCGTCAGGGCATGGGGGACCGCCTGGGCAGCTGCCCGCCGAACAACTGGCCAACTGTCGCCTCGGGCGACCCGCGGGCGGTCCCGGTCATGATCGTCCCCTTTGGGTCGTTCTCGGGCAGCGGGCAGCAGGAGGTCTCGGTCATCAACTTCGGCCACTTCTACGTGGTCGGGTGGGACCAGGGGAACTGCGCGGACAACGTGCCCCAGCCGGGCGGCGGATCCACCAACGGAAACATGTGGGGCTACTTCATCAAGTACATCGACGCCCTGAACGTCGGGCAGGGCGGCGAGGACATGTGCGACCTGACGACGTTCGGCAGCTGCGTAGCAGTCATGACTCAATAAGGGCGATCAAGGAGGTCATCCGCGATGCAACTTGCACACAAGCTACTTTCCACCCGAGGCGGGACGATTGCGCTCGCGTGCATCGCGGCCGTGCTGAGCGCAGGGGCGCTGCTCGCCTACCTGAGCAAGTACCGCGAGAGTGTGAACGCGCAGTCTCAGCCGGTCACCGCCCTCGTAGCGAAGAGCCTGATCGAGAAGGGGACGCCCGGAAGCGTCGTCGGCAGGCAGCAACTCTTCCAGGCGAGCGATTTCGCCGAGGAGGACGTGAACGCCGGCGCCATCACCGATCCGAAGGCGCTCGACGGACTGATCGCTGCCCAGGACATCTACCCCGGCCAGCAGCTCACCGCGGAAAGCTTCACGGCGACCGGCGCTGGCGCGATCGGCACGAAGCTCGCCGAGGATCAGCGAGCGATCTCCGTGCCAGTCGATTCGGCCCACGGAGTCCTCGGTCACATCCGATCGGGCGACCGAGTCGACGTCTACGCGGGCTTCAATGTGACCGAGATCGACCAGAGCGGGGCGCCCGTAGAGAACGGAACGGCGCGGCCGATCCTCCGCTTGATCATGGAGGACATCGCCGTACTGAGCGCGCCGACCGCCGAGGACGGCTCAGCGAGCGGCGGTGGAACGACTAACAACGTGACGCTCCGCGTGACCGACGCCGAGGCGACGAAGGTCGCGTTCGCCGCCGACAACGGGAAGGTCTGGCTCGTTCTCAGGCCCCGCACAGGCGGCACCCCGAGCACGCCCGACGTGGTCACGCTCGAGACGCTCCTTCTCGGCGTCAAGCCGATCAACGCGCTCAGGTCCTTCGGAGGCCGGCGATGACGCGGATGGTCAAGGCACTCGTTGCAGTCGACGCCGGGATCGAGCCCGACGCAGTCCAGACCGTTCTCCCGGGTGACGACCGCGAGATCGAGATCGTCGGCATCGTCGACGGACTCGAGGAGGCGTGGACGACTCTCCAGGAGACGCCGACCGACCTCCTCATCGTCGCAGCCGGCGGCTATTCGGACCGAGCGCTCTTCCTGATCGACGCCGCCGTGAAGCAGCGGCCTGACCGACCCGTCGTCGTCTTGACCGAGGGCTCCCCGAACGGATTCCTAAGGCGCCTGTTCGAGGTAGGCGCAGACGACGTAATCGCGCTTCCGGAGTCGCCGGAGCGCGTCGGTTTTGCGCTCGCCAAGGCCGTCGCACGCAAGGACGGAGCAGCCGTGGCAACGGGGGTCGCCGTCGCGCCGATGATCTGCGTCCTTGGCCCGAAGGGCGGGACCGGGAAGACGCTCACGACCTGCAACCTCGGCGTCAGCCTCGCGAAGTCGGCCCAGCGGACGGTCATCGTCGACCTCGACCTGCAGTTCGGCGACGTCAGCCTCGCCCTCGGACTCACGCCCGAGAAGACGATTGCGGATCTCGCGCGTTCGGGTGGCTCCCTCGACATCGAGAAGATCGACGGCTACCTCGTCGACCATCCGTCCGGCGTGCGCGTCCTCACCGCTCCGACGCGGCCAGATCACGCCGGAGCGGTCACGGCCGAGTTCCTGCGCGAGGTCTACACAACGCTTCGTTCGGCGTACGACTTCGTAGTCGTCGACACGCCGCCCGGGTTCACCCCCGAGGTGATCGCCTCGATCGACAGCTCGTCGGACGTCTGCATGGTCGGGATGCTCGACTCGCTGTCCCTGAAGAACACGAAGCTGGGGCTCGAGACGCTCGACCTCATGGGATACAAGCGCGACCGGATCCGCATCCTGTTGAACCGGGCGGGGAGCCGGGTCGGAATCACCGCGGACGACGTCAGGACCGTCATCGGCCGTGAGCCGGATGTCTACGTGCCGAGCGACCGAGATATCCCGCGCTCGGTGAACGAGGGGATGCCGATCGTGCTCGCGAAGGAGCGATCGGATGCGGCCAAGGCGTTCCGCTCGCTCGCCGCGAGATACCTAGAGAACCAGAACGCGCCGGCGAATGCGAACGGCGGTCGGAAGCGCTTCCGGAGAAAGGGGTAGACGGTGGAGCTTCACGAGCGCCTGACCACAGCGCGTCCGGTTACGAGCCGGAACGGCGGTGACCCGTTCTCCGAGCTGAAGAACCGGATCCATTTCGTCGTCATCGGAAACTTGGGCCCGCAGCTCTTCAACGTAAACATGGACGGCATGGCGCTGCGTGAGCGCGTCACGACCGACATCCGAAGCGAGCTCGGCCAAGAGACCGGGATTTCACGCGACGAGCGCGAGCGTCTCGTCGACGAGCTCGCCGACGACATCCTCGGCCACGGGCCGCTCGAGCGTCTCCTCGCGGACGAGAGCGTCACGGAGATCATGGTGAACGGACCGTTCGACGTGTGGGTCGAGCGTCAGGGCCGTCTCTACGAAACGACGGTCCGGTTCAACGACGACTCGCACCTCCGCCGCATCATCAACAAGATCGTTGCGCAGGTCGGGCGCCGGATCGACGAGTCGTCGCCGCTCGTCGACGCGCGCCTTCCGGATGGAAGCCGCGTCAATGCCGTCATTCCGCCGCTGTCGCTGAGCGGCCCTCTCCTCACCATCCGGAAGTTCAGCAAGAAGAAGCTCGACATGACCGAGTTGATCCGGCTTGGATCGCTCACCACGGAAACTGTCGAGTTTCTCCAGCGGTGCGTGCTCGCCGAACTCAACATCCTCGTCTCAGGCGGAACCGGCTCAGGAAAGACGACGCTCCTGAACGCGCTCTCGAACGCGATCCCTGATCACGACCGCATTGTGACTATCGAGGACGCAGCGGAACTCCGGCTGAACCAGCGGCACGTGCTCCGCCTCGAGGCGAGGCCGAAGAACATCGAGGGGGAGGGCGAGATTCCGATTCGGGAGCTCGTTCGCAACTCCCTGCGCATGCGGCCCGACAGGATCATCGTGGGTGAGGTGCGCTCGGCAGAAGCGCTCGACATGCTCCAGGCCATGAACACCGGTCACGACGGCTCGCTCTCGACCGTCCATGCCAACACTCCGCGCGACGCGCTGGCGCGTATCGAGACGATGGTGATGATGGCGGGATTCGAACTGCCGCTCCGCGCGATCCGCCAACAGATCGCGGCGGCGCTCGACCTCATCGTTCACCTCGAGCGCCTGGAGGACGGGACCCGGCGGGTGACAGCGATCACCGAGGTGCAGCGAATGGAGTCGGACGTCATCACGCTCCAGGACCTCTTCGAGTACAAGGTCGATCGCGTCACGGACGACCGCGTGGTAGTCGGCAGCCTGCGCGCGACGGGCCTCCGTCCTACGTTCCTGCACAAGTTCGAGAAGCGCGGCGTCCAGCTTCCCATCAGCCTGTTCACGAACCGGGGAGTCGCGCCCTTCCCCCAGTCGATCGCCCGGTGAGACGTCTCGTCACCGCAGCCTGCGCCGCGCTCGTACTCGCCGGCCTTCTCGCGACGGCCGTCGCCGGCGCGCCGAAGGCTCCACGTCTCACGGAGATCGCCGGAGCGAAGTTCCCGGAGCGATCGTTCCTGCTCACGCTCCCCGAGGACCGGACGCTGACCGCCGAGCAGATCAAGGTGACCGAGAACGGCAAGGCCGTCTCGGGGGCGACGATCGAGCCCGCCGCCGCGTCGGAGGAGCGCCGTTTCGGCACGGTACTCGCGATCGACGCGAGCAACAGCATGCGCGGACGTCCGATCGAGGCGGCCATGGAGGCCGCGCGGGCATTCGCGTCACGCCGGAACGACAACCAGGAGCTCGCGATCATCATGTTCAACAGCACGACGAACCTCGTGCTTCCCTTCACCGACGATGCAGCCGCCATCGACGACGCGCTGGCAACGTCTCCGACGCTCGCGAACGGCACGTTGATGTATGACGCCGTCGACGAGGCCGTCGCGCTGATCGAGGATGCAGAGCTTGCCTCTGCGTCGGTCGTCCTTCTCTCCGACGGAAGGGACTCCGGCAGCACGACGATCTCGTCGAACGCGATCGCGAGCGCACGGGAAGCAAACATCCGCGTCTTCTCCGTCGGGCTCCGTTCGAAGCACTTCGACCCCTCGGCCCTCCGTGCCGTCGGCGACGGCTCCGGGGGTACCTTCACCGCGGCATCCTCACCCGACCAGCTGCAGCTGATCTTCGACGCGCTCGGGGCCCAGCTCGCCGGCGAGTACATCCTTCGCTACCGATCGCTGGCGGGTCCCGGTGCGGAGGTCGAGGTGGTCGCGCGCGTGGACGGCTTCGGCGGACGGGCGTCGAGTGGCTATCGGACGCCGGAGCTTCCGAAGAAGGCCGCTTCGCCGACGTTCGAGCGGGATGCCGTCGAAAGCTTCTGGCGTTCGCCGTGGGCGACGCTCCTCGCGGCGCTTGCGTCGAGTCTCTTCCTCGCTCTCGCGGTCGCCGCGCTCCTCGGGCGACGACGACCGGGGCTCGTCTCTCGGATCTCTGCGTTTGTATCCGTCGCACCGGACGAGGACAAGACGCCGAGGACCTCGCTCGGCGAGACGCTGTTCGGCGGCACTGAGAAATCGCTCGAGCGGTGGACCTGGTGGACTCGGTTCCAGGAGGACGTCGAGATCGGAAAGATCCGTCTACGCCCCGGCCACATTGTGCTGCTCGCCCTCGTCGGCACGGCGCTCGTCGTTTCGATCCTCTACACGGTGAACGGGATCTTCGCCGTGCTGGGACTAGGGTTTCCACTCGCGGTGCGAGCGATCGTGAAGCGCAAGGCGAACCGGCAACGCAGCCTCTTCGCCGACCAGCTGCCCGACAACCTCCAGGTACTCGGGTCGGCGCTTCGCGCCGGGCACAGCTTCGTCGGCGCGCTTTCGGTCGTCGTCGACGACGCCGGTGAGCCGTCGGCGAGCGAGTTCAAGCGTGTGGTCGCCGACGAGCGGCTCGGTGTACCACTCGAGGACGCGCTCGACGTCGTCGCGCGGAGAATGCAGAACCGTGACCTCGAGCAAGTCTCGCTCGTCGCGGCGCTTCAGCGGCTCAGCGGCGGCAATTCGGCCGAGGTCCTGGACCGCGTGGCCGAAACCGTCCGCGAACGGGGCCAGATCCGCCGCCTCGTCAAGGCGCTGACTGCGCAGGGACGCATGGCGCGGTGGATCGTGTCGCTGCTCCCGGTCGCTCTTCTCGTGTTCCTCACGCTCATGAACCGCGAGTACATGGCGCCGCTCTTCACCGAGCCGCTCGGCCGTATGGCCCTTGTCTTCGCGGCCGTGCTCGTATTCACCGGCTCGGTCCTCATCAAGCGAATCATCGACATCAAGGTGTGACGAACGGAATGATCCTCTTCCTCATCAGTGGAGTCGCAATGGCGGGTGCAGTCGCCGTTCTGCTCGCCCGGGCGCTTGTCCTGCCACGCGCGCGGGCCGCCGCGACGCTTCGGACGATCGACACGTACGGATTCGCGGGACAGCACGGAGCGGCCGGGAAGGACCAACGCCGTTCCATCGTCCGGGAGCTCGCAAGCCGGCTCGGCGGGATCGTCAGCCGCCGTGTCGGCGACGAGGCCGAGGGCGAACTTCGAACGCTGCTGCTGGCCGCGGGTATGTACAAGACAAACGCGCGTGACTTCCGTGGCTACCGCGTGATATCCGCGATGGCTTTCGCCGGCATGCTGTGGTGGATGGTCGCTGTATCGGGCCGCGGAGCCATCCTCGCCGTACTGGCCGGCTTCTTCGGCGTGCTCATGGGCTGGGTCCTGCCGACCTTCTTCCTGAAGCGGCGGGCCGCGCGCCGGCTCAAGGAGATCGACTACGAGCTTCCGGAACTGATCGACCTGCTTGTCGTCACAGTCGAGGCGGGTCTCGGCTTCAACGCTTCCCTTCAGACGGCGTCCGAGCGGCTCGGAGGCCCGCTCGGCAACGAACTGCGGCTGACCCTCCAGGAACAGCGGATGGGACTCTCGCTTTCCGAGACACTGCGGAACATGCTCGAGCGCTGCGACACGCCGATGGTGCGCTCATTCGTCCGCTCCACGCTCCAGGGCGAGGCTCTGGGAGTGTCGATCGGCGAGATCATGCGGAATCTCGCGAGCGAGATGCGGATCCGCCGCCGGCAGGCGGCCGAGGAGCGGGCGCAGAAAGCTCCCACGAAGCTTCTCTTCCCGCTCATCTTCCTGATCTTCCCCGGCATGTTCGTCGTGCTCCTGGGGCCGGCGCTGTTCCACATCCTGAAGACGCTCTCGTAGTTCGCCCCCACCCGGCGCCGCGACGCGCCGCAAAAAACCAACCGCGGCCCTTACTCGTGCGTTGCCGCGAGTGCGTGACCGCGGGATCTGCGGGTATGCGTCCCTCGGTAGTACCTACCCGATCGGATAGGTATGGTACGCCCGAACCGAAGGGAGTCCGCGATGTCATTTCCGTTGTTCGCCGTCATCTTCGCGTCGTGCGCGGCGGGGATGGCGCTCTGGATCGATGTTCGGTTTCCGTCGCTCTCTCCTGAAGACCTCCGCTCGGCGTTCATCCGTCTCGTCGCGGGCGTTGCGATCGTCCACCTGTCTCTTCTCGCGGTGTCGCACCTCATCCGTCCGTTGCCACCCATAACGGAGGCCGCGGTCATGCTCACCGTCGGCTTCGTCCTGCTGACGATCGCGCTGCTCACGGCGATCTGGGTGATCAAGGTCGCCCAGCGCATGATGGGCGGAAGCGTTCGCTAGTAGACGTTAGGCCAGGGCGTCTAGTTCGACCGGCCGTCGAGGAGGCGGATCGCCGCTGCCCGGTCCGGCACCTTGAGCTTCCTCAGGATCGCGGCGACGTGGCTTCGGATCGTCGCGGGCGACAGGAACAGGCGCTCGGCGATGTCCTTCGTCGAGAGACCCTCGCGGAGGAGCTCGAGCACCTGCCACTCCCGGCTCGTTAGCATGGCGCCACGCGCTCCGAGGACGGGCACACGCCGGTAGCGGCCGCGATCGCGGAACTCGTCGATCAGGCGCGCGACCAGCGTTCGCGGGAGCGCCGCCTCGCCGCTCAGGACGCCGCGGAGCGCGAACGGCAGGCGCGCGGGATCGGTGTCCTTCAGGAGATAGCCCGACGCGCCGGCGCGGAGCGCGTCGAAGAGGTCGTCGTCGTTCCGCGAGACGGTCAGCATGACGACGGCGGTGTTAGGGAGCTCGTCGGTGATCCGCGTAGCCGCTGCGATCCCGCTCCCCGGCATGTGGATGTCGAGCAGGCAAACGTCGGGGCGTTCTTGCCGCGCGACGTCGACCACCGCCGTCGCGTCGGCGGCCTCGCCGACGATCTCGAAGCCGCCGTGCTCGAGTGAGGCGCGGACGCCGGCGCGGGTCGGCGCGTGGTCGTCCGCGATGACGACCCGAACCCGCTCGCTCATGGGACGTTGACCTCCACGCGGGTCCCTTCCCCCGGCCGGGACTCGATCCGGAACTCGCCGCCGAGCGCCTCGGCTCGCTCCCGCATGCTCGTGAGGCCGAAGCCGACCCGCGTGCCGTTCGCCTTCGCGGGCTCGAAGCCAACGCCGTCGTCGATCACGCAGAGCTGGATCCCCTTGCCGTTCGAGAGCTCGACCGTGACCTCGCCGGGCTTCCCGTGCCGGGCGGCGTTCGTGACCGCCTCGCGCACGATCCGCACCATGGCGTCCCGGACCTCGGGCCCCACCTCGATGCCGTCCGTGAGTCGGAAGCGCACATGCACACCCGCGCGGCCGGCCACTTCCTCGGCTGCAGCCGCGACCGCGGCCTCGAGCGGCTCGTAGCCCGGCCGCGTGAGGGCGGCGATGGCCAGGCGCGACTCGTCGAGGGCGCGCTGGGCGGCGGCCTCGATCTCGGCGAGGCCGGGCGTGTCGGGGCGGCGAATCGCGAGCAGGCGCGTCTGCGTGAGGAGGAAGGCGAGCTCCTGCGCGAGACCGTCGTGCATGTCGCGCGCGAGGCGGCGGCGCTCCTCTATGACAGCGGTGCGCGCGCGCTCGTGCTGGTACGCCGCGATCTCCCTCACAGCGCCGACCACGACGAGCGCGTAGAACGCCATACGAAGAAAATCCCCGGTCGTGATCCATGCCGAGTAGAGCGACGGAAAGACGAAGTAGTTCGCGTGCGCAAATGCCCCTGCGACGCACCCGAGTCCGAGCCAGCGCATAAATGCGTCTCGCGCCCGCGCACCCTCGACGCCGAAGCCGACGGCTCCAGCTGCGAACAACATCGCCGCAACCAGGTGGCCGGTGAGCAAGACGAGGGCCGCGTCGTTCGGCCAGTCGGAAATCCTTGGCGAGTCTGCAGGGTCGACCCCTACCGGAAGCAGGGGGGCCGCGGTGCCGACGCCGACCGCCACGAGAACGAAGACCGTCGCGATTCCCGCAAAGCCGAGAAGCGACGCACGGCGCCGGTTATCGAGGACGTATCCGAGCAGGAAAGGGGATACCGCGAGAGCCGCCGTCGCGACCAGCCGGACGACGAGCGGCGCCCACGTCCAGAAGCGGCCCGGCGCGGCACCCGTGATCGAAGGCACGACGGAAAGGACGAAGTTCGTGATCGCGAACGTGGCGAGCGCGGCTGCAAGTACGAGATGGCCGAGCCGACCCTGCTGCTGGAAGCGACCGAAGACGAGGAACGCGGCAAGCGCAGCGACGAGCGCGGCGGCCGTCTCGATGGCTACGTGGAGGGTCAGGCTACGATACGCCAGCGCGAAGGGACCGACGGCCGAGATCGCTGTCACGGCCGCGGCCGCAAAGACAGCGACAATCACCGGATGGAACGGCCGCAGAACCACCTCGTGCCCTTTCTTACCAGAAGAAACGGGAAATTGCTTCCCCCGCTCAAGGGATGCTGAACCGGTCCAAACCTTGCTCCGTGCTCGGCGCGGAACCGTCTCGGCGTCGCCGACGGCATGCTTGTTACTGGGGGTGATGACCCGCCATCGTCACCCCGGAAGCGGATGGGCTACTCGGTGAAACGTCGTGCGACCTGCATGGCGACGAAGACGAAGACGATCAGGAACCAGACGATCGTCCCTACCGGCACGCGGGGGCGCGCCTGGGCTCCGCTCTCGTGGACGACGTCGTCCTCGAGCTTCTCGCCCACGGATGAGACGTCGGCGTCCAGGCGGGCGGTCGCCGGCGCGCCTCCTTCCTCCGTCGCCGCGACGTGCAGCATCTCCAGCAGGCGGCGCGCTTCCCTTTTCTGGCTCTCGTCGCCGGAGCTTGCGATTACCTGAGCGAGCCCGCCGATCCGCTCGAGCGCGGCCCCGTCACCGGCGAGCCGAGCCGGCTCGACGGCGTTCCAGAGGAGGACGAGCGCCTCGTCGGAGTCCCCGCGGCGAACGGCCTTCCGGGCTTGGTCGACGTCGCTGCCCATATCCTCACTATCCCCGACGCGCTGAGGTCCACGCCGCCGGTACCGCGACCTGGATGCCGCCTGGTCAGCGGCCGAAGGGGCAACGAAAAAGGCCCCGCCGTGCGGGGCCCTTTCGAGGTAGCGGGGGCAGGATTTGAACCTGCGACCTCCGGGTTATGAGCCCGTTCTTCGGGGGTCATGCGGGGTGCGATTTGGCTTGAACAAGCCATTTCTGGTGCTCTGAGAGCGGCTGAAATCGGGTGGGTGGGGTACAAAATGGGTACAAACTGCGTTGTCGGCAGCGGCAACGCGAGTGCTCGAAACGGAACGTTTATGCTCCTGCGCGCCGCCGGCGCGGCGAGTCGCCCGGTTAAGCCGCCTGTCCGTGTGGCGGGCGGGGGCCGTTGCTCACATGCCCCAGCGCACCTCGTCGACGACCTCGAAGACGCCATCGACACCCGTCCACTCCACGAACTCCGCTAGGCGCCGCTGGCGCTCGTCATCCCCCTCCGAGAACTCCTCGCGCAGCCGCGCGAGATCGCCCGGCTCCATGTCATAGGCGAGGCCGAAGGAGACGATCTCGTCGGGATCCTCGAGCGATCGGGCGTGGTAGGCGACCTCACGAATCCACTCCGGCATCTCCTCGGGTTCCCACGCCCTCCGGAACTCCTCGAACGATCCGCCCTTCAGCCGCCGATGCGTCAAGAAGACGAGCATGCGACCTCCTCGTACGTCGTAGCGGCGACGACGCACACAGCTCCGTCGTGCCGCGCTGCCGTTCGGACGGCGCATCGTACGTGGCGCAGATCGCCGAAGCGCCGTCTTCGGGCTCTCCAGCCTGAAGCGCTCGAACGCGGCTAGTTACGCTCTGTGCCGGGAACGCCGCCGCCGCGGCGGGTCTCTCCGATTGAGCCGCTCGACCTCGGGCTCCCGCTCGCGGTAGAGGCGCGCCTCCTCGACCAGCCCGGCGCGGAACTCGGCGAGCGCGGCGGCGAGGGTGTCGACCTTGTGCACGGAGTTCTCGACATCGAGCTCCGAGTCGAGCTCGAACTCGAGGTTGATCCGGTTCGAGCAGTCCGCGATCTCGAGGATGATCCGCGGCTGCGGGTTGACGTACCGGCTCCCCTCGTAGCCGAAGAGATCGCGCTTCGTGACCTCGCGCGCGGACGTGTCCTCGACGTACGCGACGACGTATGCGCCGCCGTGGAAGCCGGGGAGGTTGAGGAAGCGGCGCAGGTCGACGCGCGCCTTGTAGGGATTCGGCATCGGCTCTCCTTGCCTAGGTGGCTATGGCTCGGAAGAGCACGCGCCGATCACCTCCTCATCGTCGCTCGAGTTCACGTAGTAAATCCTACGCCAGCGGGCGTGACTCACGAGGGGCGGCCACCCTCCGCGCGATGTCCGACGTTTGAGGGATAATATCCCTCTTATGTCGGACAAGATTGACCACGACGGCCTCTACCGAATCGCTGAGTCGCAGGCAGGCTACTTCACGACCGAGCAGGCCCTCGCGGCCGGGATGGACGGGAGCACGCTGCGCCACCACGCCCGACGAGGTGGCCGCTACGAACGTGTCCGCCGCGGCCTCTACCGGCTGCGCCACTTTCCCTCGGGTCAGCACGAGGACGTCGTCGCGGCCTGGCTTGCGCTGTCGGACGGCCCGGGGGTCGTCTCCCACGAGAGTGCACTCGAGCTGTACGAGCTCTCTGATGTGATCCCGAATGCAGTCCACATCACGCTGCCGCGAGCGAAGCGAGGCCAGCGTGCCCGACCCGGAGTTCGGTTCCACACGCTCGCGAATCCCCCTGGTCCAAACGAGACCCGCCGCGTAGGCGGCGTGCTGGCGACGACCCCTGAGCGCACCATTGTCGACTCACTTGACGCTGGCACCCAGCCCGAGCAGATCGAGCTCGCAATCCGACAGGCACTTGAGCGCGGTCTGACGACGCCACGGCGCCTGCGCGCCGCAGCGACCGGCCGACCCAGCCGTGTGCAGACATTCGTCGACCGCGTCCTCACCGAACGCGCGGCGTGAGGTACCGCGACGCAGCTGCGTTTCGGCAAGCGCTCGAGCAGCGACTCCGTGCGCACGCTGCCGGAGAGATCGCACGCCTTGGACGCGACCGCAAGCGGGTCGCCTTCGACCGGCTCCTCGCCCGACTCATCGAGACTGCGCCCGACCGCTGGCTGCTTAAGGGCGGCTTCGCGCTCGAGCTGCGACTCTCCGAACGCGCCCGAGCCACCCGAGACGTAGACATCGACTGGCAGGCAGCCGAGGAGGAGCTATTCGAGGCGCTGATCGAAGCCGCCGAGCTTAGGACCGAGGACCACTTTATGTTCCAGGTCGAGCGCACAGGCACTCCGCCCGAGCGCCTCGGCGGGAGCCATCGCTTCCGCGTCAACGCCTCCCTGGCCGGCCGCCTCTTCGAAACCTTCCTACTCGACGTCGCCCTGCCTTCCGATCCGGTCACAGAGCACGACACGCTCACGACACCGGACCTCCTTGCCTTCGCCGGCATCGACTCACTTGAGGTCCCAGCTGCACCGCTCGAGCGGCACATCGCCGAGAAGCTGCACGCGTACACCCGTCGGTACGGCGACGATCGGCCTAGTTCTCGCGCGAAGGATCTGATCGACATCGTCCTCATGAGCGAGCTGGCCTCCTACGAGTTCGACCGCCTGCGTGGGGTGATCGTCCGCCTGTTTGAGGCGCGCGCAACGCACGACGTCCCTGCCTCCCTCCCCGCGCCTCCGAGCGAGTGGGCGGTTCCGTATCGCGCGCTTGCGGATGAGGTCGGGCTCGATCCCGATGTCTCGGTGGGACACCGCCTCGCCGCTGACTTCCTCGACCCCGTCGTTGCCGCCGAGCTTGGTCAAGCCCAGTGGGACGCAGAGGCGCGAACGTGGCGCAAGGGCTGACCGATCTGGCGCTCATCGCGGGCGGCACGGCTATTCCGCAGCCCTGAACGAGGCCGGTGCGGGCGCGCGAACCAGATCCGCGACGGCAATCTCTACCGCAGCCGAGTGCCAGTGACAGGCGCGGGCGCAGAGAGGAGGTTGCGGCAGGTGCTCTGCCAGGGCCGCGGCCCCCACAAGCCACGGGCAGTCGGTCCCCGCCCGCGGCGGCGAGCCGGGGTCAACGCCGTCCCAGAAATGGAAGACGTAATCTCCGGCGAGCCGTTCGGCGGTGCTCCATTCGTAGGCGCTGATGAAGAAGGCGAAGGCGGTCGATGCGGGACGAACGGTCGACTTGACCTCGATCGCCAGCGGCCGTGATTCGTTGCCACCGGTGTAGCTCAAGACGTCGAATCCGTACGCTGGACTCTCGCGCGCGACCCAGCGGACGCGAGCGGCCAAATCAACGTGCCCGAGAGCCTCGAGCCGCGCGCGCTCGTACGCGACCGTCAGCTCCTCGCCAGCATCGCCGACGAGTTTGCGGTAGGCGCCCGCCTCCTCAGGGAGTGGCACGCGGCGGAGGGCGTCCCACCAAGCCAGGCTCTCGATGCCGGCGCGATCCTCTGGGTATAGACCGACATCTGTGAGGAGGTGGCGCTCGGGTTCAGGTAAGACGAGCTCAAGGGACTGCGGCTGGCCCTGCCAGAACGCGACCCATGGAGGCGGCTCGCGCAGCAACAGAACCGAGAGGAACAGGCGCCGGGCGTCGTCGTTGGGCTCGTCCTCGCCGCCAAGCGACAACGCCTCGTGTCCGAGGGGGCTCAGCGTCAGCGTGGCGCCGGTGCGCACGGCGAACGTTCCGGCGACGGCGAGGGTTAGGCCATCTCTGATCGGCAGCCCGCCAGAACGCAGCGAAGTCCGTGCAGAGTGGCGGCGCAGCTCGTCGAGATCGGCCTCCCCGCCAAGACTACGAAGTGCTCGGAGGACCACCCAGAGCGCCGTCAGGCGGCCGGGTGAGATACGCACTGCTAGTCCTCGCCAGGCTCGGCGACAAGGTGATCGATCACCTCTTCGACGTCCTCGGGCTCAAGCCCGGCTGGGAACTCCTCGATGACGTCGTCGGGGTCGTAGGCCATCGCGGCAAGACCGCGGTCGTTGAGGATGCGCGCCATCGCTTCGATCTTCGCGGCCAATCGTTGGCTGACTCTTTGATCGATCGTTCCACGCGCCTCGATCACCTCGACGGTCGTGACTTGATCTGGAGGGAGCCCAAGACGGTGGATGCGGTCGACCGACTGCAGGAAGTGTGCGGCGTTGAAGCTGCGGTCGAGATAGATGGCGTGGTGAGAGGCGCGGTGAAGACTGATCCCTTCACCGCAGGCGGCGGGGTTAGCGATCATCACGCGGCACGCGTCGTCCTCATGGAACCGCAGGATGCGCCCTTCGCGCGTGTCGGGATCGTCCGCGGGCCCGGTCGCGACCTGGCCATAGAGCACGACGGGGTTGTGGCGAGCCAGCAGCTGCTCGAGCGATGTCAGGTTCAGGACGAAGCTCGACCAGATCAACACCTTGCCACCGTCGTTGACCACCTCGTCGGCTCGCCCTACGGCACGTGCGACCTTGGCCGGTTGCTCGAAACGCGCGAGGTCGCGTAGAAGCTCCCAGGCACGGACTCCCTCCGGCGGCAGTTCGAGGTCGGCGCGGTCGACGAGCGCGCCCTGTGTGAGCAGCATCGGGTTCACAGCCGCCTGCAGCAAGCGAACGACATGGCGACCGAGTAGCCGGAAGAACTGCCGATCACGGCTTGGAATCCCCGCCGCGGCGCGCGCAGCCTCACTGCGCAACACTTCATAGAGCTCGCGCTGCAATGGACCGAGCTCGACAAGCAGGGGCCGCGGCCCGCTCAGCGGCGGCAAACCAAGTTCGTCTTTCGTCGTCCGCACGTACAACGGACGCACCGCCCGTTCAACTTCCTCAAGCAGCGCCCCCGGCGCCTGGGCGACGACGCGCAAGTCCGGCATGATCCGATGGCCCGGCCAGAGGAAGTCGAGTTGGCCGCGAAGGTCCTCCGGCGCCTGCGGCAGCGGGGTGCCGCTCAGGATGTCACGACGCACTGCGACCTCTGACAGCGCTAGCGCTGCGGCTGCGATGACGCCGCCGTGGCCGCCTTTGACGCGGTGCGACTCGTCGAGCACAACGTGGGTGCGGTGGCGGCGCGCCCATGCCGTGACGAGGTCGGAGGCGTTCGGCAACAGCTGGTAGCTGACGATGGCGATCTCGGGGTCGGCGGCGAGCGCGGCGGCGACGCCGTCGCGGCCGCCGGTCAGCCGCGACAGTTGGGGCGCGGCCTCGCCGTAGCAGCGCGCCGTCTCGTCCTCCCAGGCGAGAAAGGCATTCTTCGGCGCGACGACGAGCAGTCGGTCGATTGCGTCCTCGCCGCGCAGCGCCTCGTAGATGGCCAGCACCGCGGCTGTCTTGCCGGCGCCGGGGACGGAGAAGTTCGCACCGTGGCGAAGCCGCAACAGCCAGCGGAGATCCCGCACCTGCTCGGTCGTAAGGGCACGGTCGAATCGGTTCGTCGCCGCCACGGTGGTCAGAACGGCCGCAGCCTCGAGCGGGTCGTCGCTCTCTGCTGCGCGCCGAGCGCGAATCTCGTCGAGGTGCGTGCGCAGTAAGCGCTCGACGGCCGCTTCAATCTCGACGCGCCCGCCGAGGTCGCGCAGCTGCGCAGCGATATCGACCGCCGCACGACGAAAGGCAAGCACTGGCATGACGAAGCCGTCAGGACTCGGCAAGCCGCCGTTGGCCATGACGACGTGCGCGAGGTCGGCGACGTCGCCGTCCGCGGCTCCGTCGAAGACGACCTCGCCCGTCGCGGGATCCACGCGAAGCGTGATCTGGTGCTCGACGCTGACCACGTCAGTCGCCTTCCGATCGCAGCCGCTCGACGTCGGCCGTCAGCCGCTCGGCCAGCTCGAGCAGCTCCGCGAGTGACCGCACAAGCTGATCGAGGTTCGGCGTCTCTGCCGTCAGCGTCACCGCCTGAAGGCTCTTCAGTGCGCGGGCAATCTGCTGGTGCGGCTCGATGTGACGCTGGGCATCCTTCTCCTCGGCCTCGATCTCGGCCGCAGCGTCGATTAGCGCCTGGCCCGCACGCCGCCCGTTCTCGGACTCGCCAACGACCTGCAGGACCGCCGTCCCCGCCGGAGGCTCTCCATCACCCTCGGCCGCTGCTAGTTCGGCCAAGAGGTCGCCCTCGGCGGCGATCTCTTCGGGTTCGGACCGAGCGGTCTCAGCATCGTTGAGCCGCGGCTTGAGATCATCCGGCAGTAGGTCCTTCGCTCTGTCGAGGAAGTCGTTTGGCCTCGTCCTCATGGAGCTGACGACGTTGCGCACGTCCTTGTAGCCGCCACCCGATGCGATGACAGCGAAGCACGCCTCGCGGATCGCCTTCTGCTGGGTGCTATGCAAGCGCTTCACCTGTTGACGTTGCGTGAGCTGTGCGAGCTCCTTGAAGGCCTGCTCCATGGCGCCGCCGCCGGCACCGGCGGGGATGAGGTGGTACTTCCCGCGCTGGTTCGACCAGGCGAGGTAGGAGTCGACGAGCGCCAAGCGCTGCAGGATCGCCTGAATCTCCTTGTCGTCCATGTTCATTCGCTGCGCGACGGCGTGGGCAGCTTCCTGCGGCTTCTTCTTGTCATACAGCTGACGGACTCCGTAGCTGACGTGAAGTGCTTCGTCGATCCAGCTGTAGGCGGCCTTGGTCTCGAGGGCCATCTGCAACTCAACCTCGGTCTCGTACACCTCGGCCGGCGTAGCGTCTTCCGGCAACACGACAGCGCTGACGTACTGCGCGTCACCGTCACGCCGCAACGCCGCAAGACGACGGTTGCCGTCAACGACGAAACCGTCGTAGGTCAGAACGAGTGGATTGCGCTGGCTCTTCTCGTGCAGATCGCGGGCCAAGCCGGCGTCGTCGACCATCGCCAGCAGAATCTCGTGCTGCGCCCGCTGAACGTCATCATCCTCCGGGTCGGCGAAGAAGTCGGCTGCGACACCATGTCGATCGATGTATTCGGCCTGCGCGCGGTGGGTTCGTCCGCTCAGAACGTTGTAGAGGGGGAACTCGATCGGGACGTCGGTGACGACCAGATTCGCCTGCCGTTGTCGAAACGGCACCGGGAATGTCGCGCGATCGGACTTTCGCGTGGCTGCCGCGACGCGCTCGCGCAGGAACGCAACGCGCGATTTACTCGAGTCCGTCATCTGCACTCCGGGAATCACGTCCGATGCGCCGCTCAGCGATCTCGGACACCTGGGCCAAGAACAGTTCTCGGAACCGGTCGAAGCCGGCCTCACCTGAAGCTGCCAACGCCCTCCCTGCTGCGATGAGTTCGCGCGCTTCGTCGTCGACGCTGGGGCTCCCTGCGACCTCGACCCGCTCAACCGCCTCGCTCCGACACTCGATGACCAAGTCCTTGCTGAACGCGCGCACCGATCGCTTTGCATGGTCCCTTTCATTCTCGGAGCGGGCTACGGCGAGCGCCGACACGTGGAAATCAGCTCGGGCGAGCGCAGTCGCGAGGGCGGCCCAGGCACGCAGATCGGAGTTATGAAACGTCAGCACGAGCCGGCCGCGTGCGCGTAACGTCCGCCGTGCTTCCTGCAGGATCCGACACAGCAGCCGTTCGTAATCGTCGGCGCGCGTCCCGCGCGAGCGGTTCGGCACCGCCTCACGGCGTAAGTCCAACTTGAGCGCTCTCGGCATGAGGCCCGTCGCCTGCCCCCAGGCGAGGAAGAGGGCCGCTAGCTCGCCGTACTGAACATCGTCATAGTACGGCGGGTCGGTCAGGATCAGATCGAACGACCCGTCCTCGACTCGCTGCCGCTCGCTCGAACCGCGAACGACGACCGAACCGCGGGTATCGATCGGTGCGCCGCG
>JALYGK010000056.1 GCA_030777105.1 Actinomycetota bacterium
GAATGGGAAATTAGGGCGAATGGACCGCCCACGGACGACCGACGCCACGTGGAGCCCGCTCGAGGCCATTCCGGTCTTCTTCATCGCCATTGGAATGGCCACGCTGGCAAGGGTCGCGCTGCTGAACGTCCGCAACTTCTGCGGCGGACGAGCCGTCATCGAAGCACTGGTCGGCGAGATCGCGTTCGCGGCTTCCGTTCTCTTCTGGATCCGGTACGTGAATCGCGGAAGCCTCGCCGTCCTCGGACGGTCCACCCAGCCCGGGCGGGACGTCCTCCTCGGCATCGGTGTGGGGATCGGCCTGGTCTTCGCCGGCGGAGCCACGCTGTACCTCGTTCGAGAGGTCGTCTCCGTGGTCACCGGGCAGACGCCGGAGCAGCCGGAGCAGGTCGTTGCCTGTGTCCGTGGTGCCGCGCTCGCGTTCATGGCGCCCGTCGTCGTCGTGGTCGCGCCGATCGGCGAGGAGATCTTCTTCCGAGGTTTTCTGCACAAGGGCCTTCGGCGCCGGTTTCCGATGTGGGCGGCGGCGGTTCTCTCGTCACTCCTCTTCGGGCTTGTCCACTACTACCCGCTGCTGATCCCGGCCCTATTCGTGGTGGGGCTGGGCTTGGCGCTGCTATACGAACGGCGGCAAAGCCTCCTGGCTCCGGTGGTCGCCCACGCGGCGTTCAACATCATCGGGTTCATCGCGATCGCGCTCGGGCGCCAATAGGAGGGCGAGGTCGCCGAATCGCGCAAGTCGGGAAGGCCGTGCTTTAGTACTTGGCCTAGATTCATTGCGGAGAGGGCATTCCGCCGCCCATTTCCGATGGCGGGCCTGAATCAACGGAAGGGAGGAATAACCACATGCCGGAGTTCCCGAGCAAGGAGTGGGTCGACGTCTACGTGGAGCGAATCAGAGCAAGCAAGGACTACAGGGACGCCGCCGCGACGTGGGAGGGCGACATCGCGTACGTATTCGAACCCGAGCCGGACAAGGGGGTTCCGGAGGAGATCTGGGCGTGGGTCGACCTCTGGCACGGTGACGTCCGCGACTACCGGTATGGCGTACCGCCGGAGGAGGGCCAGAAGGCACGGTTCATCATTCGGGCTCCCTACTCCCGGTGGAAGGAAGTGATCAAGAAGGAGCTCGACCCGGTGAAGGGAATGATGCAGGGCAAGCTGAGACTGAAGGGCGACCTTCCCACCATCGTTCGGTACGTGAAGGCGGCCAACGAGCTGGTGAATCTTGCCGCGAGCGTCCCTACCGAGTTCATAGACGAACGGCAGAGCTCGTGAAGGCGGTCGTCTACCAAGACGTCGAGCAGATCAAGGTCGACGACGTTCCCGACCCGGAGATCGAGCATCCCGCCGACGCGATCGTCAAGATCACGACGGCCGCCATCTGCGGCTCGGACCTTCACTTCTACCACGGCAAGGCGCCGCTCATGCCGGGAGAGACCATCGGTCACGAGGGCGTCGGCATCGTGGAAGCAACCGGCCCGGAGGTCGGACGGGTCAAGAGCGGGGACCGGGTGGTGCTCGCGTTCACCATCGGCTGCGGCCACTGCTGGTTCTGTCAGCACGGGCAAACGGCGCTTTGCGAGGAATTCCGCGGCCTCGGCGCCGGCATGTTCGGCGGCGGCCTCGGCGGCGCCCAGGCAGAGCGGGTTCGGGTCCCGAACGCCGATCTGAACCTGCTGCCGATCCCGGAGGGGATGGAGGACGAACGGGCGCTGTTCGTGGGCGACATCCTCACCACGGCGTACTACGGGGCGGCGGTCGCAGGCATCGAGTCCGGTGACAGCGTGGCGGTTGTCGGAGCGGGTCCGGTCGGGTTCCTGACCGTCCAGGCGGCGCAGTTGCACGACCCCAAACAGGTCCTGGCCATCGACATGGACCAGAGCCGGCTGGCGCTCGCCGAAAAGGTGGGCGGCGTTCCGGTGAGCGCCAAAGAGCGAAATCCGCAGATGGCGGTGTCGGACCTCACCGAGGGACGCGGCGCCGATGTGGTGATCGAAGCGGTCGGGAACACGTCCGCGTACGACACGGCGTTCGAAGTGGTCCGGCGGGGTGGGCGGATCTGCGTGCTCGGGATGTTCGTCAGCGAGAGCATCGAAGCCCCGCTCGGCGTGTACTGGGCCCGCGCGCTGCGTCTTCAGTTCGCAGGCATCACGCCGGTCCAGGGGTACTGGAACGGGGCAATGAAGGCTGTCCAGGAAGGGAAAATCGACCCACTTCCGGTCATTTCGCACAGGCTGCCGCTCGAGGACGCGCCGAAGGGCTACGAGCTGTTTGCGCGTCGGGAGGCCACCAAGGTGGTGCTCAAGCCATGAACGTTCGGTACTGGGATGCGGAGCCGAACGGACTGGCCGGGATGATCGGGGGACTGATTCAGGGGAACCTCGACGCGCATCCCGACCGCGCGGCGCTGCTGTCGTCTCCTGCCACGTACGCCATCGTTGCGCCCGACGTCGACGTCGCCGTGTCGATTCGGGTGAAGGATGGAAGCGTGACGGTCAGGAATGGAGTCGTCGGCAGGCCGGACCTCGTGATCACGGCCGACTCGGAGGCGCTGCTCGCCCTGTCGTCGGTGCCGCTGCGATTCGGCCTCCCGGATGCCACGAAGGCGGAAGGCCGGGAGGTGACCAGAAAACTGCTCAAAGGAGAGCTCAAGGTGAAGGGGCTCCTCATGCATCCGCTGAAGCTCGCCAGACTGAACAGGCTCTTGTCGGTCAACGAAGGGGGATAGGCATGGCTCGAGGGATTCCGTCGGAGGTCATTCGGCACTTCGAACGCATCCCGCTGTTCGAATCGATGTCGAAGAAGGCCATCCGCTCGCTCGTGCACGCTGCCACGGAGGCCGATATCAAGGCCGGAAAGGCGCTCGTGCGAGAAGGGGAGTTCAGCCGGCACCTCTACGTGATCCTTCGGGGGACCGCCGACGTCACCCAGAAGGGCAGGAAGATCAACGAGCTCGTGCCGGGCGACTTCTTCGGCGAGATGGCGTTTCTCTCCGGCGCGCCCCGGTCCGCCACCGTGACGGCGCGCACCGATTTGCGGGTGATGGTGCTCGGTCCTCGCGAGCTGGACGTGATCATCGACAACGAACCCGCGCTCGCGCGCAGGATGCTCGCGGCCATGGCGCACCGCGTCCGCAACACCGAACGCTCTCTGACGCACTGAATCGAGATAGGCATGCCCGCCCCACAAACCAAGTACGCGAAGAGCGGCGACGTCAACATCGCGTATCAGGTAGTCGGAACCGGACCGATCGACCTCGTGTGGGTGCCGGGGTGGATCTCGCACATGGACACGTTCTGGCAGATACCCTCGTACGCGCGCTTTCTCGAGCGCCTGGCGTCGTTCTCACGCCTCATCCTTTTCGACAAGCGGGGCACCGGCCTCTCGGATCCGGTTCCGGTTGAGCAGCTTGCGACGCTCGAGCAACGAATGGACGACCTTCGCGCCGTTCTCGATGCGGTCGGTTCATCGAGAGCCGCGCTGTTCGGCACTTCCGAGGCCGGGTCGATGTGCGCGCTCTTTGCGGCCACCTATCCCGACCGAACGACCGCGCTCGTGCTTTACGGCGCTTTTGCCAGCTGGCTGTGGGATCCGGAGCAATCTTGGGGCTACAACGAAGAGGGGTGGGAGTGGCTCATGCAAAGGATGGAGGAGTCATGGGGAGATCTGGGAGGCTGGCTTCAGTTTTGGGCGCCGAGCGTGGCCGAGGACGAGGGGATGCAGGAATTGTGGAATTGGCAATTGCGAATGGCGGCCAGTCCCCGAGCGGCCGCGACCTACGGTCGCATGATGACCGAGATCGATACCCGACACGTCTTGCCGGCGATCCAGGTTCCCACCCTGGTCGTGCACCGACGTGACGACAGGCTCGTTGGCGTCAGAGCCGGTCGCTACCTCGCGAAGCAGATTCCCTCGGCCAAGTACGTGGAGCTTCCGGGGTCCGATCACCTCTGGATGTTCAGCGATTTCGACGTGTTGCTCGACGAGGTGCAGGAGTTCCTGACCGGGGTTCGACCGCTCCACGCGACCGACACCGTGCTCGCCAGCGTCCTCTTTACCGACATTGTCGATTCGACGAAGAAAGCCGCGGAGCTCGGGGACCGCCGGTGGAGGCGGCTGCTCGAAGACCACAACAACGCGGCACGCAGGGAACTCGAAAGGTTCCGGGGGCGCGAAGTCAAGATGCTCGGGGACGGGATCCTCGCCACGTTCGACGGACCGGGTCGATCGATCCAGTGCGCTCACGCTCTTCGTGGCGCGTTTCGCAGCCTCGGAATCCAGATTCGAGCCGGCATTCACACCGGAGAATGCGAGGTCATGGACGGGGATGTCGGCGGGGTCGCCGTCCACATCGGCGCACGGATCCTCGGGATGGCCCGGCCGGGGGAGGTGCTCGTATCGAGCACGGTCAAAGATCTCGTCCCAGGTTCTGGCATCGAGTTCGAAGATCGAGGGAGCCACCAGCTCAAGGGCGTTCCCGGCGAGTGGCGCCTCTTTGCGGTGAAGGGCAGTTGACCGCCGCGTAGCCTAGGCGTCAATGGACGTCGCCACGCTCGCCGAGCAGGTTCTCGCTGGCGACCGGCGCGCCATGGCCCGAGCGATCTCGCTCGTGGAGGACGGGTCGCCGGATCTCGTGGAGCTGTCGAAGGCGATCTATCCGAAGACGGGGCGGGCCTACACGATCGGGCTGACCGGCTCGCCGGGCGTCGGGAAGTCCAGTTTGGCCGAACAGCTCGTACGAACGGTGCGCGGCCGCGACCAGGCGGTCGCGGTACTCGCCATCGACCCGACGTCGCCCTTCACCGGCGGCGCGCTGCTCGGAGACCGGGTTCGCATGCAGGTGCACGCCACAGATCCGGGGGTGTTCATTCGTTCGATGGCAACTCGGGGGCACCTCGGCGGGATGGCGCTCGCCGCGCCGGAGGCCATTCGGATCCTCGACGCTTCCGGAAAGGACTTCATCGTGGTCGAGACGGTGGGCGTCGGCCAGGCCGAAGTCGAAGTGGCCGGAGCGACGGACACCACGCTGGTGGTGGTCGCCCCCGGGTGGGGGGACGCGGTCCAGGTGGCGAAAGCGGGGATCCTGGAGGTCGCCGACATCTTCGTGGTGAACAAGGCCGACCGGGAAGGCGCGGACGAGGCGGTCCGAGACCTGAGGAACATGCTCTCGATCGGGCCCAAGACGGAATGGCGGCCGCCGATCATCAAGACCTCGACGGCGACCGGCGAAGGGATTACCGACCTGTGGCGGGCGATCGAGAAGCACCGGAAGCATCAGGAGTCCTCGGGGGCGCTCGAGCGCAAGCGAACCAGGCGAATCCTGGACGAAGTGAAGGACATGGCCGCGTTTCGCCTCCGGGAGCGAGTCGCCGGTGAGCTCAACGAAGACAGCGGCGCCTTTCTGGTAGAAGATCTCGCTGCGCGGCGGGTCGACCCATACCGCGCCGCTGAGATACTTCTGGAACGAGTCGCGGGACGGGAAGATCGAATGATGACCGGAGCGCACGGACCGACGGGGACGACGCGATGACCGAATCCGAGTACGAGCGCTGGCGACAGCATTACCGGGAAGCAGGCGAGCGAGACGCCGACTTCGAAACGTTGTCCGGAGAGGACCTCGAACCGCTCTACACGCCGGACGACATCAAAGAACTCGAACACGAACGCGACCTCGGATATCCGGGGCACTACCCGATGACCCGCGGCGTCTACCACACGATGTATCGCGGTCGGCTGTGGACGATGCGCCAGTTCGCCGGCTATGGGTCGCCGGAAGAGACGAACGCCCGCTACAAGTTCCTGTTGAGCCACGGGCAGGGAGGCCTGTCGGTGGCCTTCGACATGCCCACGCTGATGGGGCGCGACTCCGACGACCCGCGGAGCGAAGGCGAAGTCGGACGGTGCGGTGTGGCCACCGACTCGCTGGCCGACTTCGAGACGCTGTTCTCCGGCATTCCTCTCGCCGACATCACCACGTCCATGACGATCAGCGGCCCCGCGGTGGTGGTGTTCGCGTTCTTCCTCGCGGCCGCGGAGAAACAGGGAGTCCCGTGGAAAACCCTGGATGGGACGCTCCAGACCGACATCCTCAAGGAGTACATCGCCCAAAAGGAGTGGATCTTCCCGCCTCGCCCACACCTGCGGCTGATCGGCGACCTGATCGAGTTCTGTGCGTCCGAGGTCCCGAAGTTCCATCCCATCAGCGTGTCCGGCTATCACATCCGGGAGGCGGGCTCGACCGCACAGCAAGAGCTGGCGTTCACGCTGGCAGACGGGTTCGCGTACGTGGAGCTGGGAAGGGACCGCGGTCTGGACGTGGACCGGTTCTCTCAAGGGCTCTCGTTCTTCTTCAACGCCCACATCGACTTCTTCGAGGAGATCGCAAAATACCGCGCTGCTCGGCGGATCTGGGCTCGGTGGATGAGGGACCACTACGGCGCTGAAGACGAGCGGTCATGGCGCCTCCGGTTCCACACGCAGACAGCCGGTGTGTCCCTCACGGCGCAGCAGCCAGAGAACAACATCGTGCGGACGGCGATCGAAGCGCTCGCCGCCGTGCTCGGCGGCACGCAGTCCCTCCACACCAACGCGCTGGACGAGGTTCTGGCGCTGCCCACGGAGAAGGCGGCGCAGATTGCGCTTCGAACGCAGCAGATCATCGCGTACGAGACCGGCGCGGCGAACGTGATCGACCCTCTGGGCGGCTCGTACTTCCTCGAAGCGCTGACGAACCGCATCGAGGAAGCGGCGGAGGAGTACTTCGCGAAGATCAAGGAGATGGGAAAGGGATCGATGCTCGAGGGGATGCTCGTCGGCATCGAGCGCGGTTACTTCCAGGGGGAGATCGCGGACGCGGCCTTCCGCGAGCAACAGCTGTACGAGAAGGGCCGAAAGATCAAGGTCGGCGTGAACGAGTTCGTCGACCCCAACGAAGGGCCCATCGACATCCTCGTTATCCCGCCGGAGACCGAAGCGCGGCAGATCCAGAGCGTCCAGCGGCTCCGGGGGTCGCGCGACCCGGCTGACGTCGACCGCTGCCTGGACCGGCTGAAGGCGGCCGCGGCGACGGAGGAGAACCTCATGCCGCTCCTCGTCGATTGCGCCCGCGCCTACTGCACCGAAGGCGAAATTATCGGCTCGCTCCGCGAGGTGTTCGGGGAGTACACCGAACTGCCGCAATTCTGATCCCGCCTTCGCCCGGCGCCGGCCGTCGGGTGGTTGGTCTTTTGGCCTCCCCAGCATGGGGTACGCGGAAATGCCCCGAGCGGCGGATCAAATCCACCGCTCGCTTCTCTACCTTGAGATCCCAGCGAAAGGGGACACGACATGAAGCAATGGGATCTTCGAGGAGTCACGTACGCGACGCGGCAAGTAACCGGTGACCGAACCGAGACCGACGTGACCCGGGTCGTTGAACCGGGAGTCTCGGTGTCCGCCCGGCCGAGCTTCGATTCGGTCCGCGTTCTCGTGGATCAACTCCCGGCCGTCTTGTGGACCACGGATGACCATCTGACGTTCACGTCCGCGATCGGCGCGGGGCTCACCGGCGTCGGGCTCGGACCGAACCAGATCGTGGGGGCCAGCCTCCACGACTTCTTCCACGAGCAGGAGTCGACGACGATCGATGCTCACCGCCAAGCGCTGACCGGCGGGACGGTGACCTACCGCATGCTGTGGGGCGACCGCGTCTTCCACGCGCAGGTGGCGCCACTCCGCGACGCACGCGGCGAAACCATCGGAACGATCTGCGTCGGCGTGGACGCGAGCCAGCCGGACGCCGAGGAGTGGTACTTCCTGACGCCGGGCTGAGCGACCTGAGGGTCAGCCTCCGAAGAACGCCGGTAGCACCGATTCCTTGCCCAGGACGAACAACGTACCGAGGACCAGGCTGAATCCCGCGGTCAGCACCGCCACCGCAGCGTAGAGCGGGAAGTTCGTCGATGCCCGGAGGAAGCCCCACGCCGACCCCACCGCGATCAACGAGTTCGAGCCGAGCAACCCGATGATGAACGCGATCAGGACGGCGACTCCGGCGGCCCGCCCTCCGGCCCCAGCGGCGGTGAGAAAGATCAGGACCTGCGTCGGCGTCTCCGCGCCGACCCCGTGGATCATGCCCACGCCGAAAGCCGTGGTTCGGGTGTAGTTCTGAAACACATCGTCGCGTTCCGGGGCGGCGTGGTGATGGTGGCCCGGCTGACCGTGGTGGCCGTGGTGCCAGTCCGGCGCGGAGACGGAGTCGTCCCGGATTTCCTCCAAGGAGGCGTCGTCCTCGGGCAGCGAGGCCGGCTGGCCGCCCCCCACCTTCTCGCGGACCCACTTGGCGCCCCTTCGGACTCCGGAGAAGACGAGCATCCATCGGCTCCGCAGCCGAAAGTCGCGGCCGTGCCTCACCAGTGAGACCAGCACGTAGACCGCCAGGATCAGGAGCGTTACCCCGACCACGCGGCCCATGATGGCGTCCACGTTCGACGGCAGGAGATCTCCAGCGACGATCGCGAGGATTCCGAGCGCCAGGACCACCAGCGCATGTCCAACGGCATAGAGCGTGGCGAACAGGACGGCCTGCCGCCGCTCATCCTGCGAGCTGGTGATGTCCGTGATCGCGGCGATGTGGTCCCAGTCGATCCCGTGACGGAATCCGAACCAGAACGCCGCAACGACCAGTCCGAAACCGAAGCCCTCTCGGACCGCTTGGCCGATCATCGTTTGGTCCCCGCTTCCTCGCGTTGGCATCGCCGGCAGAGACCGGAGATGGCGAAGTGGGTGAAGTCGGCGCTGAAGCCGTGATGCTTGGCGATGAGCCG
The DNA here is from genome assembly GCA_030777105.1 of Actinomycetota bacterium. Taxonomy (GTDB): domain Bacteria; phylum Actinomycetota; class UBA4738; order UBA4738; family UBA4738; genus JALYGK01. The sequence goes on from JALYGK010000056.1 coordinate 8,808, forward strand.
CTTCAAGCGCTCCGCTTCGGCGATGGAGAGTGAGTCATCCGAACCGCACCGCGAGCACGTCAGGTGGACATGCTGGCTCTCGGAAGTGTGGTGATATTCGGCTCCCGACTCGAGGTGGGCGTGCGACAACACGCCGAGGTCTTCCAGCAACCCGAGCGTTCGGTACACCGTCGAGGCGTTCACTCCGGGCACCCGTTCGCGCACGCGTTCCGCTACGGCGGTGGGCGAGATGTGGCCTTCCAGTTGCATGACCTCGTCGACGATCGCTCTCCGCTGAGGGGTCATTCGAAAGCCACGCGTTCGAAGGAGGCCCAGAAGCGATTCCGAAGATGACTGATGGCGCACGGCGGCCAGCACTATAGCAAGCCGCTGCAACTGCAACCTCTTGCCATAAATGAGCGTTAGATATGGCGGCCCGCACCGCCCGCGACGTCGATGGACGCGCCGGTCACGAACGTCGCTCGCTCACTGACCAGGAAGGCGACCACGGCCGCGACCTCGTCCGGTCTGCCGAACCGCCGCATGGGGATCTGGGTCTCGGCCACGCGCTGGAAGAACTCCTCCTCCGGCACATCGGGCGCCTGCTTCCGGTGGATGTTCTGCCAGTTCGGTGTGAGCACCGACCCGATGTTCACGCTGTTGACCAGGATGTTCTCCGGCGCGAGCTGAATTGCCAGCGTCTTGGTGAGCGAGATGCAGGCCGCGCGGTTCACGCTGGTCGCGAAGAGATTCGGTTCGGGCGATCGTCCGAGGACCGCATTGATGTTGACGATCCTTCCGCCGCCCCGCGCGCGCATGTGGGGGAGGACCTCCCGAGTGAACCGGATCATCGAGAACTGCTTGACGTCCATGTCGTCCTGCCAGTTCTCGTCGGTGAGGGCGTCGAAGTTGCCCGGATAGGCCCTCCCGGCGTTGTTGACCAGGATGTCCACACCGCCCAGGGCGTCGGCGGCCCGAGCGACGAAGTCCTTGACTTGCTCCGGAACAGTGACGTCCGCCGGGTGTGCGTGCACATCGAGGCCGTGCTCGCGGAGCCGGTCGCGGGCGGCGAAGAGCTCGTCTTGTCGCCGAGCACATATGGCGAGGTCAACACCCTCGCCGGCCAGCTCGTCGGCTATGGCCAGGCCGAGCCCCTGGGATGCCCCGGTGACGATCGCCTTCTTGCCCCGAATGCCGAGATCCACGCGCCCTCCCCTCGAAATGTCATCCGGCGCGCAAACGTAGAAAAGGAGCCGTCTCCTCTCGGAGACGGCTCCTCTTCACAGCGGACGGTCGTCGATGCGAGGGGGGGTTCGGAGGTCCGGCGAACCGCCCGTCGACCGAACGATGCCCCGTCTGCGTCGCCGCAAACCTTTCATTCGAGAAAAATCTACCTTGACCCGCGGCCGGCGAAGAACCGCCCCGGGCGGGATCCAGCACGCGAATAGACTGAGCCGGTCCTGTTGCCTGTTCGAAGGAGGTCCTCATGGGAGAGAAGGTCCGGCTCGAGGTCGAAGACGGTGTGGGCACCATCCGGCTGGACCGGCCCCCCATGAATGCCATCAACGAGGAGTTGACCCGAGACCTCGGCGACGCCGCTCGGGAAGCCTCGGTTCGAGACGACGTGAAGGCCGTGGTGCTGTGGGGTGGCGAGAAGATCTTCGCCGCGGGGGCCGACGTGAAGATGATGGTCGACATGTCCCCGAATGAAGTGAAGCCGATGATTACCGAGCTTCAGGAGACCTTCAACGTGGTTGAAGAGATCCCCAAAGTGACCATCGCGGCGATCAACGGCTACGCGCTGGGGGGTGGCTGCGAGCTGGCCATGTGTGCCGACTTCAGGTTCGCCGCCGACGACGCGCGGATCGGCCAGCCCGAGATCCAGCTCGGGATCATCCCGGGCGCAGGAGGCACCCAGCGGCTGCCACGGCTGATCGGTCCCGCCCGGGCCAAAGACCTCATTTATTCCGGGCGGCACGTGAAGGCCGAGGAGGCGGAGAGGATCGGATTGGTCGATTCGGTTTTCCCGGCCGAGTCGGTGTATATGGAGGCGGTTCAGGCAGCGAAGCGTTACTCAGCCGGGCCGAGCGTGGCGCTTCGGGCGGCGAAGGTGGCCATCACGGCGGGGGAGCGAACCGATTTCCGTTCCGGGCTTCTGCTGGAGCGAGAGGCTTTCGCCGGGTTGTTCTCGACCGAAGACCAGAAGGTCGGGATGCGGTCGCTTCTCGAGCAAGGGCCCGGCAAGGCGGCGTTTGTCGGCCGATAACTCATTCGCCGCCGGTTTAGAGGCGCCAGCGCCGTGAAGCTCGAGGACCTCGACCCCAAGCAGGCAAACGTCCTCTACCACGACGCCGCTGCGAAGGCGTATGACTCGAAGTGGGCGATTTCCTTCGAGCCGCGTTCGACTCGGTACGTCCAGGACCGGGCCGAACGCATGTTGCCGCGGGATCGATACGGCCGGGTTCTGGAAGTCGGGTGCGGAACGGGATTCTTGATCCTGAATTTGTGGCTCGCCGGGTACGTCGACGAAGCACACGGGTGCGACATCTCGACGGGAATGCTCCGCGTGTGCGCCGAAAGCGCCCGCCGTCTCGGGTGTGACCTCCGGCTGCGGCTCGCAGATGCAGAGCAGTTGCCGTACGGGGACGAGGAGTTCGACCTCGTCGTCGGACACGCCGTTCTTCATCACCTTCCCGAACCGGAAGCGGCGCTTCGTGAAGTCCACCGAGTGCTGCGTCCCGGGGGAGCGGTCTGGATCCTCGGAGAGCCGAGTTTCCTCGGAGACCGAATGGCGAGAGCGGCCGGCTGGGCCACCGGCAAGGCGATGAGGACGGCGGCGCGCCTCATTCCGCGGCTCAGAAAGCCAGCGGTGGAGTCCGACGGAGAGGACGAGCGGATTCTTCGTGAGCTGGAGTGGAACGTCGACCTCCACACGTTCGTCCCTCTGGATGCGGCCACGATGACCGAGCGGGTTGGGTTTCGACACGTCCGAGTCGAAACAGAGGAACTCCTTTCCTCGATCGTCGGCTGGACGGTCCGAACGGTGGAGGCCGAAGTTCCTCCGGGGTTCCTGGGAAAGCGGTGGGCACGTGCGGCGTACCAGGCGTACGTGCGTCTTTCGGGCATCGATAGAGCTCTCTACCGGTGGCTGCCGAAGGACCTCTTCTACAACGTCTTGCTGTACGGCCAGAAGGGCGGCTGAGCCTGGTTCGGTGGATCCAGTTCATCGTCCGGACGCGCATGTATGAGCCGCGCTACTGGGTCTTCGCGCTCCGGTACCTCTGGTTTTTCAAGGTTCGGAATCGGCACATCGTGACGCGCGGGTTCGTCTTCTTGGGACCGGGCTCGGAGGTGTACTGCCGCCGCGGGCTGGGTCGAATGGAGCTCGGACGCTGGGTCCACATCGGAAGGAGAACCGCGATCCGTTGCCATGAAGGGTTCCTTCGCGTCGGCGACAAGGTCGTGTTCGGGACGGACGACACGATCAACTGCTATCTGGACGTCGAAATCGGCAACGACTGCATCCTGGCCGATCAGGTCTACATTGGCGACTTCGACCATCGCTTCATCGACGCATCGATGACGATTCGCAAGCAGGGGATCGCGACGTCGCCGGTTCGAATCGAGGACGACTGCTGGATCGGCGAGAAGGCGTCGATCATCCGCGGCGTGACCGTGGGGAAGGGGTCGGTGATCGGTGCGGGGTCGGTCGTGGCGCGTGACGTGCCGCCGTTCTCTGTGGCGGCGGGAAACCCGGCGCGCGTGATCAGGTCCCGCAGGGGCTAGTAGGTCACCGCCATGAGCTCCTCACTCTCAAAGGACGATCCAGCCGAGAGCTTCGTCAAGTCGTTCGTGATTCCAGCGCGACGGCCTCGCTATCTGGCGCTGCTCAGGTGGACTCGTACGGGAAAGGCAAAATTCTTGACGCATCTGGCGCACTTCGCGGACTTGGATCCTCGTTTTGCAACAAAAGTCGAGCACCCAACGCCGGGTCGTCGCTCGTAAGAGCTTCCGGCACTTTCGGCGGTTCTCCGTCGAGCGGTTGCTATCCGAACGTACGTTCGATATACTTCCATGCACCTCCCCACGTGCGGTTCGAAAGCAGGTGCACATGGGGATTGCCCGCAATACCGAAGAAGCGCTTCCCGATCTGGTCCACGACGCCGATCTCTGGCATGCCCGAGCTTCGGGCGCCTATCGGGAACTGTTCCGGATCTTTGTGAGGCTGGACCGAACCGGCGCTTGGGAGAAGGAGTACGGCGCCAGAGACATGGCCCACTTCCTGTCGATGCGGTACGGGATCTCCCACTGGAAGGCGTGCCGGTGGATCAACGCCGCTCATGCCCTGGAGCGTTTGCCGCAGCTCTCGGAGGCCCTCGCCTCGGGTGAGCTCAGCGTGGACAAGGTGGTGGAGCTCTGCCGGTTCGGCACGCCCGAGACTGAAGGGTCGCTGATCCTCTGGGCCAGGGGCGTTTCCACTGCATCGATCCGGCACCGGGCCGACCTCCACCTCAAGCGTTCCATCGAGGAGGTCCGAGAGGCCGAGCGCTCCAGGTTCCTGAACTGGTGGTACACCGATGAGGGGAGACGATTCGGTCTCGAGGCCGAGCTTCCCGCGGCCGAGGGAGCGGCGGTGAAAAACGCCCTTGAGCGGATCGCCGAACGGATTCCGGTGATGCCTGGAGAGGAAGACCGAGTCAACGCCGAGCAAAGGAGGGCCGATGCCCTGGTGATGCTGGCCTCCGGCCAGGTCGGTTCGGACGACGACCGCACCGCGGCCACCGTGGTGGTCCACGTGCGGGTCGGCGGGTTCGGGGCCGAGGACGGCGCCTCAGAGCTGGAGGACGGCCCGGTGATCCATTCCGAGACGGCCAACCGCCTTGCCTGCTCGGGCAGGCTGGCCTGGCTGCTGGAGGACCAGAAGGGAGACGTCCTTCGGGTGGGACGGCTCCGGAGGGGCCCACCCCGGTGGATGATGCGGGCCCTCAAGCACCGGGACCGGGAGTGCCAGTTCCCCGGGTGCGGGGCCAGGCGGTACCTGCAGGCTCACCACATCAGGCACTGGGAGCAGGGAGGGCCGACCGAACTGGGCAACCTGGTCTTGGTGTGCTTCTTCCACCACAAAGCTGGTGCACGAGTACGGGTGGAGGGTCATGCGGGAGCGAAACGGCACGGTGACCTGGTTCCGCCCCAACGGGAAGCGCTACCGGCCTGGGCCTGGGCCTCCAGG
>JALYGK010000057.1 GCA_030777105.1 Actinomycetota bacterium
ACACGCTAATGGCGTGCTCCGCAGTCACGGTTGTCGCAAACTCGTGCTCGAAACGTTCGCAGAGAGGGCCGTGCGTCAACCAGCCAGACGTGAGAGCTTCAGTGACCGCAGAAATGTCCTCTGGCCCGATGGCCGGCTTATGGAACGGAAGAAAGTCTGGTCGACGCCGTATGGCGGTATGGGCACGTTCCGTGCTCAAGCGGTCGCCCCCGACTCGAGAGTGGACTCTATGACGACATTCGACTCTTCGAGCATTGCTTCGGACAGGCCAGCCGTGCGGCGAGCGTACGTCGGTACAAGCCGTTCCAGGGTGCGCCCAATTTCATCGTTGAACCCGGAAGAGCAGTGATGCTGTAACCGCAACAATCCTTCCTCAAGCCCTTTGGGGTCGGTCGGGTTGCCACCCCGAACGCGGCGGATCATCGGGTGAGCAGTAGGCTCAACCTGCTCGTCTCGCCCCACGAGTTCTTCCCGATCTTTTTCGCCGGGCCGACTCCCGACGAACGTGATCGGGATATCCCGGTCAGGCTCAATACCCGATAAACGAGCGACGGCCGTCGCCAGGTCAAGCAACCGGATCGGCTCGCCCATTTCTAACACCAAGATGTCTGAGGGTTCCCCTTCCAGCAAGGCGCCAAGGATCAAGAACACCGCCTCGGACGAGGTCATGAAGTACCGCTCCATCTCCGGGTCGGTAATGGTGATCGGACCTCCATTCCGGATTTGATCTTGTAGAACCGGAACCAGGCTTCCACGGCTTCCCAGAACGTTCCCGAATCGCAGAGCAATGAATCGCGTGGTGGAGCTGCGGAACAGCGTTGCTACCATCAACTCGGCGAGGCGCTTCGTCGCCCCCATGACGGACGTGGGATTTACTGCCTTGTCCGTGGAGATCAGAACAAACGTTCTCGAGCCTCCACGAGCCGCCGCCTTTGCCATCGTCCACGTCCCGAGGACGTTTGTCATCACGGCCTCGCGAGGATGAGACTCCATCAGTGGGACGTGTTTGTACGCGGCAGCATGGAAAACGACCGTTGGATTGAACGACGCGAATACTTCATCGACCTTGACGGCATCCGTCACATTGCCAACCACCGAAACGACGCCAATGGGACTGGAGAGTCTCCGAAGTTCGCGTTCGAGGTCAAATAGTCCTGACTCATTTTGATCGAACAGAATGAGGCGCTGGATGGGGAGGCGCGCCAGGTGCCGAGCTAGCTCCGAACCGATCGAGCCGGCCGCTCCAGTCACTACGACGTCAGAAGATCCTAGGGCCGCCGCCAGCCTCTCGGCGTCGAGCACAGGCGGCCGTCGGTTCAGTAAATCCTCCACACGTACTTCTCGAACGTTGGAGGCAGTGATCCGTCCAGAAAGAACCGCGTCAAGGTCCGGCACGATCCGAAGGTCTTGTATTCCGCTGCTTCTGAGGTCAGCGACGGTCTCCTGGATGACGTTTGGTGAAGCAGACGGCATCGCGATCAACACTTCTTCAATCCTCTGGGACCCAACAACGGTGGGGAGGATCGCCCTGGGACCTAGGACCTCCACTCCATGGATAAACGTGCCGCGCTTTGTTGTGTCGTCGTCGATGAACCCAACGACCCTCAATGTGTGGGATTGAGAGTTCTTTAGATCGCGCACGAGTGAAGCGCCTGCCTCGCCAGCGCCAACCACCAAAACAGACCGCCGGCCATCCCCATCCGATCCTCGAACAGCTCGCATGGCCCGCGGCCACGCCCTTATCGCACCAATGGCCATGAGGGTGAGGACAAAGTCGATCACAACTATCGACCGGGGAAGGGTTGCTCGGGTGAAAACAAGAAACGACACTGCGCCCAAAGCGAGCATGGAGAAGAAACAGGCGCTGGCGACACTTAAGAGCTCGTAGGCGCCGACAAATCGCCAGTCCAAGCGGTACAACCGAAAGTACCGCAGAAAGCCGACTTTGATTGGAAGCGCGAGGGCTACGAAGACCAATATTCTCGGTATGTATTCACCGGGTATGGCCCAGTCGAACCGCAATGCGAGCGCGCCGACAGCCGACACGCAAATGGCGACGATGTCAAGCCCCAGGAGGACCAGGCCATGGCGAGTGAACCGTAGAATTGATACGAGTTCCCTCGGACGACGAAGGATGGCGGCAATCGACTTCACACGGGAACGCATCTTCCGATCCACGAATAAGCTGATACTGTAACAACCCCTTGAAAAAGATTTCGATCGATCAACGTCGTAGCTTTAGCTTATTCCAGCCACTACCGTTGTCTTAACAGATGAGCGTGAGTGTTTCCGAACGACAGGATGAATCGTCCCAGCTGAGGGACTACTTTGCCGTCCTGAGGTTGAGGAAGTGGCCTGTTTTGCTCATCACTGGGCTAGTTGTGGGATCGACCCTTTTCTTCTCGTTTCAGGCAACTCCTATCTACGAGTCGTCATCCGAGGTCCTTGTCACGCCCATAACTGCAAATCAACAGCTACTAGAAACCGTTCCGGTAACTTCTTTGCTGAACCTCGATACCGAGCGGCGCGTCGTCCAGTCAGTGGCCGTGGCCACCATCGCGGCGCAGCAGATGAGGTCCACAGAAACACCGCGAAGGATACTTTCGAAGCTGACGGTAGAAGTTCCGACCAATACACAGATTCTGCGGATAACCTATTCAGAGCCCAATCCCCTTCGAGCGCAACAGGGCGCCCGCGCGTTCTCGGAGGCGTATCTCAAGTTTAAGTCGGAACAGGCACTCAAGGCATCATCACGCTTGCGAAGCGGCATTGAATCGCAAATCCAGAACCTGGAAAGCGAACTAAACTCCGTCCAACGCAACCTCGCGGAGACCGAGCCAGGAACGCCGGGCCATGAACGACTTCAAACGCAGGCGACTTTTCTGACGAGTCGGATCGCGATCCTGCAGGATCAGCTGACGCCCCTAACCACACTAGATATTGATCCCGGCCAGATCCTGCAACCGGCAGAGCTTCCGCTCTCTCCTGCTCGCCCCGATCACGCGACCAATGTTGGGATAGCTCTGTTCGTAGGCCTTGCTCTGGGCGTCGGCGTGGCCTTCCTCAGAGAACGTCTGGATGACCGGCTTCGCGACCGGTCCGACCTCGAACAGCGACTCGGCGTCTCGGTTCTGGCCGTTATTCCGCAAATCGGGGGTTCGCGCAAGAGGGGTCAGTCGATGGTTGTGGCGCTCGAGGAACCGAAGAGCGCGGCGGCTGAGGCGTATCGAACCTTGCGAACCGGCATTCAGTTCAAAGCGGCGCAGGAAGGGATCAAGACCATCCTGGTGACCAGTCCCGCCGCCGGTGAGGGAAAGAGCACGACGGCGACGAACCTGGCCGCCACATTGGCCCAGGCCGGCAAACGAGTGGTCCTTGTCTCCGCCGATCTTCGCAAGCCGTCGATCCACCGGTTCTTCCGCATCTACAACACGGTCGGACTGGTCGATGTGCTGGCGGGAGAAGCGTCGCTGCGGCAGGCAGTGAAGGAGGTCGCGAAGGTCCAGCTGCTGCTCTCTGGACCGATCATCGCCAATCCGTCCGAGGTTCTTCAGTCGGAGCAGATGGGCGAGCTGCTGGATGACCTGAAGGAGATCGCCGACTTCGTCATCATCGATTCGGCTCCTATTCTCGTTGTGGCCGACTCACTGGCCCTAGCGCCCCGAGTGGACGGCGTGCTGGTTATCGCCGACGCTCAGGCGACCAGCCGAGCAGCGGTTACGACGGCCCACAATCAACTCGAGCAAGTGGGTGCCACGTTGATCGGAGCCGTCCTGAACAACTTCGACCCGTCGAAGGCGAAGACGTACCCGTACTATTACCGCTACCAATACCGCTACGCCTACCGCCCCGGCCGCGGTGGCGACGTTGAACCGAACGGCGGGCTACAGCGCCAGGAGCAACTACGCAAGTGGCGGGCCGGAACACACTGACCGTCCAGACCGACCGCGTCAGGGTAAAGGAACGCATCCGAATTCGGCGACGGCGCCGCAAGGGGCGGTGGCTCGCCTTGGCGGCAGCTCTACTCCTAGTAATGGCGGGGCTTCTCGCTCTTGGCTACTTTCCCGCCGCCTCGGCGCGTGCCCGCGTTCTGGAGGCCAGAGCACACATGCAACAGGGCCGGGCAGCATTGCTTTCTGGGCGCCTTACGCAAGCAATAGCCCAGTTCAGACTAGCCAGGGCGAGCTTCGTCCAGGCCTCTTCCCAAGCCCGCAACCCTCTCTTGAGAATGGCCGGCTGGTTTCCATTCGTGGGTCGTTCCCCTGACGTAATCCTCGCGCTCGCCGACGGAGGAGAGCTGGTTGCGGCCGCGTCCGGTGAGGTAGCAGAGGCGTTGAACTCCCTTCCCGGAGGACTGTCGTCGCTTACGCCACACTCGGGTCGGATACCAATCCAGCCATTGACGAATCTGGCGCCGAGCGTAAAAAGAGCATCTCGCCTCGTGCATGCGGCGCACCTCGACCTTCTCTCAACATCTGGTGGAATGCTGCCCCGGCAAGTTGCCGATGCTCGCTACCAAGGGCTGGAGCAGGTTTCGTCTCTTGACCAGGCACTCTCCACAGCATCAGTGCTTCTCGATCGCTTACCGGCTTTCCTCGGAGCAAATCGGCCGATGCAATATTTCTTCGGCGCTCAGAGTCCTGCAGAGCTTAGAGGGACCGGAGGGATCATCGGTGCTTATGCAACGTTGACGATTCATCAGGGAAGGCTTCGCTTTTCCGAGTTCCGCCCCACTGAACAGCTTCCAAGTTTCCACGCCAACAGCGTCGACCCACCGACTCCTGACTACGCGCGGAACTACAACCAGTTCGGAGGCGCTGGCTTCTGGCCAAACATCAATATGACTCCGGACTTCCCCACAGCCGCGCGCGCCATGCTGAACCTCTACGAGAAGGGGACGGGTATCGCACTGGACGGCGTCGTGCTCGCAGATCCTTTTGCTCTCCAGTCGTTGCTTCGAGTGACTGGGCCGGTGACAGTTCCCGAGTACAACGTCACCGCTACTACGGCCAACGTCGTCTCATACACCGCAAATCGCGCCTATGGAGCATTCGAGAATCAACCGAGAAGGAAACTCGTTCTTGGTGAAATCGCAAAAGCAATCTTCGACGAATTCATGACGAGCGCATCATCCCCCAGTCGGGCGCTTCGAGCCCTCTTCGACACAGCAGCGAAGGGCCATCTCCTCATATATTCAAACGACGCGCGACTGGAGCGAGCGCTTATGGACTCACGAGCAGCCGGCGTGCTCGCTGGTGGACCAGGCGACTTCCTTTCGGTGATTCAGAATAACGGCGCCGGCAACAAGATCGATTTCTATCAGGATCGCAGCGTGGACTACATGGTGAGGCTTGGTCCTGAGGGAACTGCTCTGGGGACCGCGACCATACAGTTGACCAATACAGCACCCGACAGCGGCGTATCGCCCATCATTATCGGGCCTTTCAGGGACGTCGCACCGGCAGGCGAGAACGTCACATTCGTGAACCTCTACTGTGCGTCATCCTGTGAAATTCGAGACTTCCAGCGAAACCGCCGTAATGAACTCATTGTCGCCGGAACCGAGCGGGGCTACCGCTTCTACCAGGACTATTTGAGGATCCCCAGCCGAGAGCAGGCTGAGCTGCGGTTCGACCTGGCGAACGCCGAAGCGTGGGAAGGTAACCACGCCGGTGGCGTCTACCGGCTGACGTATCGCAATCAGCCGACCATCCGCCCGACGAAGGTTCGAATCGAAGTTCGGGCTCCCGACGGAATGAACGTCTACTTCACGAACGTGCCGATGAAGGTCTCGGGTGGAACGGCGGTGTGGGAAGGGACCCCCGACGCGCGGCTGGACCTCGAAGTGCGGTTCCAGCCTCCGTTCTTGCGGCGCGTCTGGAACTCGTTCACGGACTTCCTGTCGAAGCCGGTCTTCTAACCCACGCCACTCGGGCCCACTCCATCGTTCGCTTCAGCCCTTCGGCTAACGGAACCTCGGGTTGCCACCCCAGCCACTCTCTGGCCCGCTGGAGATCCGGGCGTCTGACCTCTGGGTCATCGACGGGACGCTCGAGGAACACGATTTCGGACTTCGACTCCGCCGCGTCGCGAATGGCTTCGGCCAGCTGGCGAACGGTGATCTCCTCGTCGTTCCCCAGGTTGACCGGCTCGTGGATGTCCGAGGTGATCAACCGCCAGAACCCTTCGATCATGTCGTCGACGAAGCACAGAGAGCGCGTTTGGGTCCCCTCGCCGTGGACGGTGAGCGGCTCGCCGGCAAGCGCCTGTTCGATGAAGGTCGGGACCGCTCGGCCGTCACCCCGCCGCATCCCAGGTCCGTACGTGTTGAAGATTCGCGCGATGCGGATCGACACGCCGTGGGCGCGCCGGTACGCCATGGTCATGGCCTCGGCGAACCGCTTCGCCTCGTCGTAGACCCCTCGCGGACCGATCGGGTTGACGTTCCCCCAATACGTCTCCGGCTGCGGATGCACCTCCGGGTCGCCGTACACCTCTGACGTCGAGGTGAGCATGAAGCCGGCTCCCCTCGCCCTCGTCAGACCGAGGGCGTTGAGCGTTCCGAGGGCGCCGACCTTCATGGTGTGGATGGGATGTTCCGTGTAGTCGACTGGAGATGCGGGCGAGGCGAGGTGAAGGACCCAGTCGACGCCGCCTGATACCTCGATGCCCTTGGTGATGTCGCACCGCTCGAACTGGAACCGTGGGTGTTCGAGCAGATCGCCGACGTTGGCTTCGGCACCGGTCAGCAGTGAGTCGAGACAGATCACGTCCCATCCCTCCGCCACAAGGCGTCGACAGAGGTGCGAACCGAGGAAACCGGCGCCGCCGGTAACTACGGCTCTGGTCATGCTTTCACGATTCCCGCGGTCGCTTCGGTACATTCCCGGTGTGTTGATCTTCGAGCCCATTTTCGAGACCTTGAACCAACACATTCGTAGAGACTTCGATCCCGTTTCGCCCCACCGAGGTCGATTCGCGGCCCGGCCTGCGATAATCGCCGACCGATGCTGAAGATTGGACCCAAACACCGCATGTGCCGACGGGTCGGTGCCGCCATCTGCGGGCGCCCGAACTGTCCGACCAACAAGCGCCCCTATCCCGGAGGCCAGCACGGGCGGGCGCGTAAGCGCTTGACCGAGTACCACCTGCGGCTCCTCGAGAAGCAAAAGCTGCGGGCGATCTATCACGTCGGCGAGCGCCAGTTCCGGCGGTACTTCCACGAGGCCACCAGAAAAAAGACGGTCACGGGCGAGGAGCTCCTGCGCTTGCTGGAGACGCGGCTGGATTCGCTGGTCCTCAGACTGGGATTCGCGCAGACCGTTTCGCAGGCGCGGCAGCTGGTGTCGCACGGGCACATCCTGCTGGACGGGAAGCGGGTGGACGTCCCGAGCGCGAACGTCCGTCCCGGCCAGAGCATCGAGGCCACGCCGCAAGCCAGAAACTTCGTTGGGGTTCGAGAGGCCATGGAGGTCACGCCCGATCCGCCGCCGTACCTGGAGCGGAACAAGGACGCGGTGAGCGGCCGGCTGACCAGGTTGCCCGAGCGGGGCGAGATTCCTCTGCCCGTCCCCGTTGAGGAACGGTTGATCGTAGAGTTCATGTCCTGACCGGGTATAAGCCCGGTTGCAGGACCGTCCTCCGAATGCAGGGACGATGAAGGTCGGACTTCTGTACTCAAAAGTACAAACGGACGATCGCCGCCTGCGGTGGTCGCTGTGGGCGCTGTTTGTGGGGTCGGCGGCCCTCGGCCTGTACTTCCTGATCGAGCCCATAGGCGGTGAGCTCTACTACAAGGTCGGACACGACCGGACCGCGCACCAGTTCTCGCGGGAGGTCCTTCCGCTGTTCATTCCATGGGGACTGGCGCTGATGGCGTGGCGACAGGGGCTCCGAGTCCCACTGAAGCTGCTGTTCGGCGCGGCGCTCGTGCTGCACCTGATAGTGCTGTTGGCGCCTCCTGCCATGTCGCAGGACTTCTATCAGTACCTGTTCTACGGCCGGATCCAGGTCGAGCACGGCGGCAATCCGTATCTGCACCTGCCGAGCGAGTTCTGGCTGGACCGGTGGTTCGCGTGGACCAGGTGGCACGACCAGACCAGCGTGTACGGCCCGCTGTGGATGCTGATCACGGCCGGCGTGGCGAGGATGGCCGGCGACAGCCTCACGCTGGCGTTCATGCAGCTGAAGATGGTCATCCTGGCGCTGGACGTCACCGTCATGGCGTTGATCGTCTACGGAGCCAAGTTGCTGCGGCCGGCGCGCGGCGAGGACGGCGACGGCCTGTTCCGGTCGAACGGAGGATCCGACTGGGAAGGTGCCGCCGGCTTCGGCCTTCTGGCGTTCGCCTGGAACCCACTGGTCCTGGTGAGCATTCCACTCTCGGGCGCCGTGGACGTCGTTCTGGCGGCCGCGTTCGTGGGTGCGCTGGTGGCTCGGCGAATCCGGCGGCCTGGGTTAGCGACGGTGTTGCTCGCACTGGCGGCGCTGGTGAAGGTGTATGCCGTGGCAGCGCTGGGCTTGCACCTTCTGCTGTTGGCCCGGGAGCGGAACTGGAGAACGGCCATTCGGCACGGGGCCGCGTCGGCGGCCATCGCCGCGGTCGCGTACGCGCCCTACTGGGCAGGGTGGCGAACCTTCAACGGTCTGATTCAGGCATTCGGGTACACGAACCACTCCCTGGTGGGCGCGGTTCAGGACGTCCTGATTTCGTTCCTCAGGCTCGTCAACGTCCATCCCGCCGCGCCCGTTGCCGAAATGGTGATGCGAATCGTGATCACGCCGGTTCTGATCGGTGTGGCGATCTGGGCGGTCCGGCGGGTCCGCGACGAGGACACGCTTTGGAAGAGCGTGCTGGTGGTGCTCTCGGCGTACCTGTTCCTCACGCCGTGGTTCATGTACTGGTACATCGTCGGTGTGCTCGCGCTGGTCGCGGCGCTCCCCCGGAACCGCCTGACCGATCCGATCCTCGTCTTTTCGGGGACGTCGGTGATCGCCACCTGGTGGTTCCCGTTCATTGAAGAGGTGCCGGCCACCTTGCAGCGAGTGCTTCAGGCGGCGCTTCGCTACGTCCCGCCGGTCTTGGTGTTTCGGAGGCAGCAGCGTCGAACGGTTCCGCCCGCGGAACCGGTGCCCTCAGCGCGAAGCGAATATCACCAGCCGGTGGGAGCCGGAGAATCGCGGGGTACAGGCGGTTAGGACCAGCGTCGGCTCGGTCGTCTGCTGGAGCACCGACGTGTCGCTCGGCAGGACCACCCGAGAGCTGGTCACCCGATAGTCGAACCTCCCGAACTCAGTTTCCAGCCGGATCAGGTCGCCTCTTCGGAGCTCGTTCACCGACCAGAAAGGATGCAGATAGGTCGTTCGATGTCCGGCGATCGCCACGCGGCCACGGTCCTCCCACGGATACGCCGTGCCCTGGTAGTGACCCGGGCCCTTCTTGAGCGCCTCCGGATCGACGCCTTCGACCACCACCATGTCGAGCTTCATGCGCGGGATCTTGATGAGGGCGACGGCGTCACCGCTTCGGAACGCCACGGCCGCCGCCGTAGTCGCCGGAACGCCGGCGGGCCGCTGCCTCGACGGCTGCTCGATTCGGTGAGTGATGGCCGCCCTCAGTTGCTTCTGAGCGCGGGACGTCGTGAGTCCGGTCCCCCAGAACGTCCACGCGTAGTACGCCGCTAGACCAAGGGCCGCCAGGATGCAGAGAACACCGAGCGTGCGCAGGAGCAACCGCCGCGAGCGGCGCTTTGGGGTCTCCGGGCGCGTGTTCGCTGGGGAGTGAAGCTCAGCGGTTGATGTTGAGGTTGTCAGCGTTACTCGGCGACTGCGGCCTTCCTTCGGCGGCTTGCCATGAGGAGCCTAATACCGACGAGGAGCAGAGAAACCATCAAGAGCAGCATCCACACCTTGAAGGTTCCGCCTGTGTCGGCAAGACCGTCGCCGGCTCCTCCGGCTCCTGCATCGCCAACTCCATCGGCGTCGCCCAGGCCGCCCCCTTCGCCAGGGTCGAACCCGTCATCGCCGTCGCCGTCTCCATCGCCATCGCGATCGCCGCCTTCGCCACCCGCTCCGCCATGGCCGCGGCCGGGCGGGTAGAGGTGCGTCGCCCAGGCCGGCCCGGTGACCAGGAGGAAGAACAACATGGTGCTGGTGACCGTGATCCAGATCCTCTTCACGCCGCCGCTCCTTTCGGTCCGCGCCCCGAGTTTGTGGCGGGCGAACCAACTGGTCAACCACATCTGTTAAATGCGTCTGACAAACTTTTCGGCAGCCTCGGACTAGGCCTTAAGTGCGGAGCGGCGTCCTTAGCTAGTCCAGGCGTCTCCGGACGAGCCGGGTCCCGATCAGGGCGGTTACCAGCCCGAGCCCGCCAAGGATCACGATGCCGGCGGGGATCCCATCCCGCTCGGGCCGATCGTGGTGGAACCCGCGGAACTCGTACGGCCCGAGCGCCCTCGCCTTGTTCTTTCCCTTCCCCGGCTTGGCCGGCTTGGGCGGGTAATGAGCGCAGGGGTGGTCGTGGAAGTGCTTCTCGCGAGCGTGCACATCGCCGTGATGTTCGCCTACGTGGACGTGCTTGTGCGTCTGGTGCGGCGGTACGGTTTGCCCCTTGACGCCCCGGCCGCATCCGTGAGGTCGAGGCTTGCCGTTCTTCCCGACGATGGGCTCCGCGAGCGCGGGCCCGGCCATGAGGGTCAGCAGGCCGACCAACCCAGCCGCTATGAGAACCAGTTTCCTTACAGACTGCATGCCGGCTCCTTTCTGATTCCGGGCGCGCCGAATGAACGCTGGGCGCGAGGGGCGCTTTTCGACGAAATTCCGGTGTACCTCGAGTTAGGTATCGGCAAGACCGGCTCGGCGCTGAAACGGTGTGGGTAGACTCGGGCCGTTCATGGAGCTGGCCGAGTTCCAAGAAACGATTCGCCGGACGTTTCTCCAGCGGGACGCTGCGAGAGGCGTGGATGGAACCTTCCGCTGGCTGGTCGAGGAGGTCGGCGAGCTGGCCAAGGCGATCCGGAACGAGGAGCACGACCAGCTGGTTCACGAGACGGGCGACGTCCTGGCGTGGCTCGCATCAGTGGCGAACCTTGTTGAGGTCGACCTGGAGGAGGCGGCCGCGCGCTACGCGAACGGCTGCCCGCGGTGCGGCGGCCAGCCATGCGCCTGCCCCGCCGCGTGAGAGATGAGCACCGAAGATCGAGTCACCGGAGCCGAAATCGTCGACGTCAGCGCCGAGTCTCGCCGGAGCAGCCTGCGCCGGGGGGTTCGACTCGAATACTTCACCGTGGCCTGGAACGTCATCGAGGCGATCGTCGGCCTCGCCGCCGGCATCGCCGCGGGATCAGTCGCGCTCGTCGCCTTTGCGCTTGATTCCGTCATCGAGTCGTCTTCCGGCGGGGTCCTGATCTGGCGGCTCCTCAGCGAGGCGCGCGGCCGCCGCTCTGTGGAGTATCTCGAGCGACGGGCGATCCGCCTCGTAGCATTCGCGTTTTTTGCTCTTGCCGCCTACGTCGGCGTAAGAGCCGCCTTTGACCTCGTCACCGGCCGGGCGCCCGAGGAGAGCATCCCCGGGATCATCCTGGCGATCGTGTCGTTGATCGTGATGCCGCTGTTGGCGTGGCGAAAGCGAGTCGTCGCGAAGCATCTCGACAGCCGCGCGCTGCACGCGGATTCCATTCAGACGTTGGTATGCACCTATCTCTCCGCTTTCTTGCTCGTCGGGCTTCTCGCCAACTCGCTCCTTGGATGGTGGTGGGCTGATCCGGTGGCCGGCCTGGCGATCGCCGCCTTCGCCGCCAATGAGGGACGCGAGCTGTGGACTGCCAAAGATCCGCCGCCGATCAGCTCACGCGAGCTCAAAGGTGATGCTTCGTCGAGACGGGTCCGCCTCGACCAGGCGAACCTCGACCCTCGCACCCAGCTCCACGCCGTTCGCCTTCACGTTCTCAACGACGGGCGGATCCCTTAACAGGATCTTCGCGTGATCGTCAGCAGCGTCGATCACCGTCGCTCGGAACGTTGATCCGACGTGCGGGGCAAGCACCAGACTCTCCGCGAGGTTGAGGACCGCCGCTTCCACGGCGTCCGACCTGCGGTCGGCTTCCGCCATCGCGTCGGGCAGCTTCCGTAGCGCATCGGTGGCCCAATTTGGGACGGCCTTGTCCGAGCAGAGCGACAGCACTACCTCGTTCGCGTAACGGTCGACCAGCCGGCGCAGCGGCGCCGTGACATGTGCGTAGGTCATCCGCAACGCACCGTGAACGAGCGAGTGCTCACCTTCGCCCACGACCGTGTATCCGGCGCCGCGAAGCGCATGGGTCGCCTGGGTCAGGAACGCAGCACTTTCCGGCGTCGATCCGTCTTGGCTCCGAACGACGTCACCCAGCGACGCGTCCTTGGGCCAGTCGATATCGAGTCCCATCGCGGTTCGCCGTAACGTGGCCCGCTGCCGTTCGGTGGTCGGAGGGAGCGTACGAAGTATGCCGGCGCCGCCTTCGACCATGATCGTTGCCGCGCAATGCCCGGCGAGAAGAGAGATCTGCGCATTCCACTGTTCGACCGGAAGGACGCGCTGATACCGAAAGACGTAGCCGTTGCCCACGCGAGCCACCTCACGCGAGGGGAGGTTCAGACTGACTCCGTCCCGCTCCAGCTCTCGGGCCTCGAGGATCCGGCCGATCTCACGAAGGTGCCGCAG
>JALYGK010000058.1 GCA_030777105.1 Actinomycetota bacterium
TTCTCGCACGAAGCCGAGAGGCGTTCACGCGTGCCGCGAATGTCTTCAACAGAGACCCCGAACACGTTGTATTCGTCGGCCCACCGTGCCGCCAGGGCAATTGCCCGACGGCCTCCACGACCACCGACGATTAGTGGCGGATGTGGGTCGTGTACCGCTTTCGGTAGTCCGGGGGCGCCCCGCAACGAGTAATGCCGGCCCTCGAAGTTCACTTCGTCCACTTCCTTTTGGAGAAGTCGATGCACGATCTCGACCTGCTCCTCCAGCATCTCGAATCGCTGTTGCGTTGAGAGGAACGGAAACCCGAATGCTCTGTGTTCGTCTTCGAACCACCCCGCCCCCATTCCGACCTCGACCCTTCCGCCCGAGACGTGATCCGCCGTAAGGACCGACTTGGCCAACAGCGAGGGGTGTCGGAACGTGACCGGCGAGACCAGTGTGCCGAGGCGGATCCGCTGGGTGACGGCTCCCAGCGCGGACAGCGTGGCCCAGGCGTCGAGATTCCCCCATTCCTTCGGATGGTCAAACGAGAGGTAGTGGTCGGATCGAAACAGGCCGTCGTAGCCGTGCTCTTCACACGCCTGCGCCAGCGCGACCCACTGGTCCCACGTCACGTTTTCCTGGCCTTCGATCATCAAACAGACGTCCATTCGAAACCTCCTGTTCAGCGGGGAGACATTTTCGGTCTGGCCCGGTGTCGGCCGCACGTCCTACCATTGTCGAGCAGTGGAAGCAGCGTTCTTCGACCTGGACAAGACGGTCGTTTCGAAGTCCAGCTCCCTCGCCCTCAGCCGCCCCATGTACCGAGCAGGGCTGGTGTCTCGGTCCGCGCTTCTCAAGGGGGCGTACGCCCAGCTCGTCTACCTGCTGGTGGGCGCGGACGAACGGAAGATGGACCGCGTCAAGGAGAGTCTCCTGGCCCTCACGAAGGGGTGGGACAAGGCGCAGGTCGAACAGGTGGTCCGGGAGGCGCTTTTGGAGGTGGTCGACCCCTACATCTACCTCGAGGCGCTCGACCTCATCCAGCTACATCGAGCGCTCGGCCGCAAGGTCTTCATCGTCTCCTCGTCCCCTGAGGAGGTGGTTCGTCCGCTGGCGGAGCGGCTCGGCGACGTCGACGTGATCGCCACCAAGGCGAAGATCGAAGACGGCAAGTACACGGGCGAGCTCGAGTTCTACTGCTACGGCGAGGGGAAAGCGGAGATGATTCGCAAGATCACCGAGCAAGAGTTGATCGATCTGACCGGCTCGTACGCCTATTCCGATTCGATCACGGACCTGCCCATGCTCGAGGCGGTCGGCCACCCGGTCGCCGTGAATCCCGACCGGGAGCTTCGCCGGGAGGCCGAGCGGCGGGGGTGGAAGATCAGGGACTTTCGTCGGCCCGTGCGGCTTCGGCAGCGCCTTCCGCAGGTTCACGCACCGTCACCGGGAGTCGCCGTCGCCGTGGGGTCGGTTCTGGTGGCCGGAGTTGTGGGGTGGCTGGCGTTGCGGCGGCTGACCGCAGGCCGCCGTTCTTCGTAGCGCTGGAAGGCGCGCTTACGCCTCGGCGCGCGGGCGGCGAGTGGAGGTTGAACCGGTAAAGGACCGAGAGCTGATCACCACGCGCTTGGTTCGGTTCAGGGAGGTGTTGAGGAGAAACAGGGGGCGGTTTGCGCCGACGTGCAGGCGGCGGTCGCTCCAGCCGAAGAGCGCCGAAACGGTGAACTCTCTGGTTGTGTTGCGTTCACTCCTGCCGCTTCCAACCGATGCCATCATCGACCTTTCCATCGTGGGGCGGGCGGACCCCCTCTCGGCACTCGTTGTGCCCACAACCTACGCGGCTGAACTGAGGCTTCGCAATAGGTCATTGGACGGGCATCGGTCGCACTAGTCGAAGGGGACCAGTCGACCAACCGGTTCTTACCGGGTGTTGCGTGCCTCCCCGGCCTCCAACCGGCCGGCCAGTTGCTCGGCGCGAGCGGCGGCCTCCTTGACCAGCCCGATGGTGACCTCCCCGATGATGGCCAGGAGCTCGGTCTCGAAGTGGGGCTCCAGACGCCGCCCTCGGTCCAGGCTCCTCTTCACCAGGAGGTGGAGGTGGTCCGCGGCTCGCTCCAGCCGAAGGATGCCCTCGACCCGGTGCGTCTCCTCTGTGCGCCTGGCCTCCGGCGTGGGGGACACACGGGCCTTCCGCCACCTCTCGAGCTCGACCACGATACCCATGAACCGAATGGTAAAGACCGGGTGTGACACGAGCTGACCAGCGGAAATGCATGGGACGGCCACCTAGAATCCAGTGAGCGGGGAGCGGCATGAGCGACAAGGACAAGCGAGACGACCAGGCGGTGCGTCCCTCCGTGGTGGTTGCGGAGGTCCTGGCCGCCCTGGCCTACGGTGAGCGGCGCGCATCCGAGCGCGCGGCTCGGGCGGTGAGCCTGGCGCCCGACGGCCGGCGGCGGACCGAGCAGCAGC
Organism: Actinomycetota bacterium; assembly: GCA_030777105.1. GTDB lineage: Bacteria > Actinomycetota > UBA4738 > UBA4738 > UBA4738 > JALYGK01. The sequence continues at coordinate 2,455 of JALYGK010000058.1, forward strand.
ACGTGGCCGACCGGGAGCGACAGAACTGGGAGCTGGTCGAGGCGCGGTTTCGCGAACTCACCGACCAAGAGCTCACCGAGAGCTTCACGCCGTACTTCGACGCGTTCTTCAGCAGGACCGAGCCACGCGACTGGGTGGAGGCCCAGACCTTCCACTACGTTGGCGACGCGCTGGTTTCGGACTTCGCCGACATCCTGGTTCCGTTGCTGGATCCGGTGTCCGCCGAGATCGTCCGCCGCGCGCTCGGCGACCGAGAGGGGCAGGAGACGTTCGCTCTGGACGAGCTGACACGAGCCATGGAAGAGGATCCCTCGGCAAGCGAACGAATTCGCCGCTACACCCAACGCGTTATCGGCGAGGCGTTCACGCAAACCGCTCGAGCTCTCGAGAAAGCCGACGGGCTGCGGTTACTTCTTGGGGGGGATGAAGGCGGCAAGCGGTTCATCCTCGGACTGTTGGATCGCCATCGCCAGCGAATCGACCGGCTGGGAATCGAACGCGTCGACTGATCCGGCTCGAACTCGCGTCTCGAAATCGGGAGAGTGGGGGAGGTGAGAATCCCCCTCTCGGCCGATTGTTTGGACCGATCGCCTTCGGTAGCCTCCACCCGCACGTCGTGAATCGCCGCGTCGGTTGACGAAGCGGATACGAGACCCCCTCCCTTCCCGCAAAGCGACGCTGATGCGTCCTTCTCCTTCCCCAAGGCGGTGGGCCAGCGCGGCCGGTCCTCTGAGCGCGTTCTTCCCCGGGGTGGACGACTTTGGCCGCGTGGAGCGGCAGGAGCGAAGCGTGGAACAGAAAGCTGACAGTGGCGACGTGATCCACTTCCGAGGGGAGAAAACCATCGAGGGGCTTGCAAGGCCCCGGACCGGCCGCCCCGCCGAAGTGGTCATCGGAATCAAAGACCTCGCTCTCCACCAAGAGGTCCTTGATTTTCTGGACCGCGATCCCAGGCTCAACGTGGCCGGGGCAGTCACCGATCCGCTTCGACTGTTCGCGCTTTTGCGTGACGTGGAACCAGATGTAACGCTCGTCTGCCCGACGTTCGTCCACGAGTTGCGGCATTCGTCTAGCCGAGTTGGCTTGGTCAATCCAGTCGTTCTCGCGGAAGAGATGACGGTTCCGATCCTTCGGGATGCCATCGCTGCTGGAGCGCAGGGCGTCTTTGCGTGGCCGGAGGAGCGTGAGGAGCTAACCGACGCAATTGCGCGCTTGCCCTCTGTTGAACACGCGCACGCGCCGCGAGGTCGCGTTGTCACCGTGCACGGGACCCGGGGAGGAGTCGGCGCGACGTTCGTTGCATCTCACCTTGCAGCGGCGTATGCGGATCACGGCTTTCGAACCGTGCTCGTCGACCTCGAAACAGGGCTGGCCGGCCTGACTCTTGCGCTGGGAATTCGTCCCGATGACCGGCCACGAACGGTGCGCGACCTCGTCCCCGTTGCCGATGAGCTTTCACCGGATCACGTCGAGGACGCGCTTTACCGCCACCATCGCGGCTTCGCCGTGCTCCTAGCGCCACCCAATGACGCCCCGCTGAGTGAGGTTCCGGGAGGTCTCTACACCGGCTCCATCGCACTCCTCGCCGGGGCGTATGACCGCGTGATCGTCCACGTGCCGAGGTCGTACGACGCCGCTCGGCAAGGAGCCGTGGCGATCGCGGACGAGGTCGTGCTTGTCGTCGGGCTCGACCCTTACTCGATCTACGGAGCGACCCGCGCCATCCAGCTGTTCAACTTGGGAGAAACGCCGCACCGATGCCGTGTCGTGATAAACCGGGCCGGGCGCTCCACCGTCAGGCCGCGCGACATCGAGCGCTTTGTCGGCGTGGCTCCGACCGCATCGATCAGGTTCGACGCGAAGGTTCGAAAGTTTCAGGAGCGCGGAGAGCTCCTTCGACGAAGAGCCGGAGGAGCCTTCAGAGACGTGCGAGCGATTTCGCAGTTGCTGGTTGAGGCGTCGGGGCAGGCCTGAAATGCACGCTTCGACGCTCGACGCACGGCAGATCAGGGACACGGTTCGAGCTCGTCTCCTTGCGGACGGAGAGGCGCTCGAGCGGCTGACGGGACCAGAAAGACGGCTTTGGGTCAGGTCCAAGGTCATGGAGCTGCTGAGGGAACAGAGGGCCATCCTTCCAGCGAGCGCCGTCAGCGAGGTCGTGAACCAGGTATCGGATGAAGTCGTCGGTCTCGGACCCATCGAGCGGTTGCTGAAGGATCCCGAGGTCAGCGAAGTGATGGTCAACGGGGCCGACGACGTGTACGTGGAGCGAAAGGGGCGAATCGAAAGGGTAGATGACCTGTGTTTTGAGGGGGAGGAGCAGGTCTTCCACCTGATCGAACGGATCGTTGCCCCGCTTGGTCTAAGGGTCGATGAGTCGTTGCCCTATGTGGACGCCAGGCTCGCGGACGGGTCGAGGGTGAACGCCATCATTCCGCCCCTTTCGCTCTGCGGTCCAGCGGTGACCATTCGCAAGTTCACGCTGCGGCCGTTCAAGCCCGAGGACCTCATTGAGCTGCGATCCCTGACTCCAACAATGGCCGCTTTCCTTGCCACGTGCGTGAAGGCCAAGGCGAACATCGTCGTATCGGGTGGAACGGGGTCCGGAAAGACGACGCTCCTCGGCGTTCTTTCCTCGTTCGTGCCGCAAGACGAGCGGTTGATCACCATCGAAGATGCGGCTGAGCTCCGACTGAGTCAGCCCCACGTCGTTGCCCTCGAAGCGCGCCCGCCCAACGTGGAGGGTGCCGGAGCCGTAACGGTCCGGGCGCTCGTTCGCAACGCCCTTCGAATGCGACCTGATCGAATCATCGTCGGCGAGGTCCGTGGGGGTGAGGCGCTCGACATGCTTCAGGCGATGAACACGGGACACGAAGGCTGCCTCTCCACGGCGCACGCGAACTCACCGAGGGACGCGCTCTCCCGCCTCGAGACGATGGCATTGATGTCCGACATCGATTTGCCGGTCTTCCACATTCGAGAGCAGCTCGCCTCGGCCATCGATCTGATCGTGCACATGGCTAGGCTGAACGACGGACGCCGCATCATCTCCGAGATCGCCGCGGTCGAGGGGCTTCGCGGCGGCGCTGTCGTCCTGGAAGACGTCTTCACGTGGAAGCGATCAGATGACCGGTTCATCGCTGCATCCAGGAAGCCGCCGCTTATCGAACGCCTGCGGGAACGTGGACAGTCACTCGATCCAGAGGTAGAGGAGCTCTTTGGTCCCCCACCGGATCTCGTCGACCCGTCCAGGTCGATGTGGCACGAGGACTCCCGCCCGCTAGACCGGTCACTGGCCGCTCCACCGGAGGCCCGAAGGCCACGTCGCCATCGTATCGTCCGGCGTGGGTGGCGGGGCTCCCTTCGGCGCCTGGGAGCAGTCCTTGAATAGCGGCCCGCCGGACCACCTAGCCGGCGAACCTCTCGCTGTCAGTGTGACCGTGGGGCTTCTCGTGCTTTGCACCCTCTCGCTGCTGCGGGAGGCGAGCTTCAAGGCGACGCGCCACCATCATCACCCGGTTCTTCCGCACCTCCCCGCGGCTCCCAAACTCATGACGGATGACCGATTTCGGCTCGCCGCTCGACGCCTGGAGGGTCCCGTCGCGCGTGCCACCGTGGCCGGTGCACAGGCGGTTCTCATGGGCTGGGTGGGTTTCCACCTCGCGGGTCCGGTGGTGGGCGTGGTTGCCGCAGCAGCAGGGGCGTCGATTCCGTTCTCCCGCGAGCGTCGACGTCAGCGGATGCGGCGCCAGCAACTCGATGAGCAGTTCGCCGAGTACCTGGACGCAATGGCGATGGCGGTCCGCGGAGGACTTTCGATCCGTCATGCAATGGAGTTAGCCGCGGAAGAGGCCGAGGAACCGCTGGCGGAAGTGCTTCAGCCGGTCTTAAGCGATCACCGGCTCGGTACGTCGTTCGATCGCGTCCTGGACGGTTTGAAAGGGGAGCTTCCTGCCAACGAGGGGCGACTCCTCACGTTGGTCCTTCGATTGCACGCGAAGAGCGGCGGAAACCTGGCTGATTCGCTCGACGAGGTGGCGTCCGCGGTTCGGCAGCGTATGGCGGCGCGTCGAGAGCTTCTCGTGCTGAGTGCGCAGGGACGGATGTCCGGAGCGATTCTCGGGTTGCTTCCCGTCGCATTTTTCATCGTGCTCGCCGCCTCGTCGCGCTCGGAGATGGGCCCGATCCTTCGATCTCCCGCCGGAATCGCGCTCGTGTCCTCAGGGTTGACGCTCCAGGGACTGGGCTTTGTCTGGATCCGGCGACTGCTTCGGGTACGGCTGTAGGACCGGGGATGGAAGTGTCCGTCGCGGTTCTGGTCGGGGCGAGCGTGCTCCTGGTCGCCGTGGCTGCCGTCTCGTCGTGGGTCCCGGGAACGAATCTCGGCTCTCGGGACGGTATGGGACAGGGATGGCGCGGGTGGCTCATTCGTATGGGCAGCTCACGCATGGCAACAAGGGTTTCTACAACTCTCCTGGAGCGGCGCATCGAACTCGCAGGACGACCGGTTCCGATTGAGTACGTGGTCGGGATGAAGGTCGCGCTGGCTTTCGGAACCGCAAGCGTATTCGTGCTGGCGGCTCCCCTCACTCGGGCTTCCCTCCTGGTCACGCCCATAGCTGCCGGCGCGGCGTTTTGCTTGCCCGACATAGCGTTCGCGAAGAAAGCACGGCTCAGGGTCGCTCTGATGTCAGATCAGGTTTCTGAGCTGGCGGACATCGTGTTGGTCATGACTGAGGCCGGATTGAGCCCCGCGGTCGCGTTTCGGCGTGCCGCAGAGGTGCTGCCGGATCCGCTCGGGTCAGAGCTCGGTGAAGTGATTCGTCGACTCGACCTTGGAATCCCATGGCGGTCGGCAATAACAGAGGTGGCGGAACGCTCGACCGTAAAACCCCTGAAGCGTCTGGCTCGGGCACTTACTCGAGCTCAGCGTCTCGGAACGTCTCTTGCGTCAGTCCTTCGAACGATGGCCGGCGACCTTCGCGCGGAACGAAGAGCGCAAGCGGAGATGGCAGCGAGGCAAGCGCCGGTCAAGATGCTCTTCCCGCTGGTTTTCCTGATTCTTCCCGCTTTCCTCCTCCTCACGGGGGGACCGGTGGTCCTTTCGACGATCCGGTCCCTTTAGCGGCACTCCGGGATAGGAGGTGAACGGATGCTTCAGTTGTGGTTGTGGCTTCAAGCGCTATTCGGGTCTGCATTCGCCGCGCTCGTAAGGCTCGCTCTCCGGGCGACGGCTCGCGGACGCGCCACCAAAGCAGAAGAAGGGCAGACGACCGCCGAGTATGCCCTCGTGATCTTGGCGGCAGCTGCCATTGCGGTGGTGCTCATCGTGTGGGCGCGGTCATCGGGAAAGCTGCCGGCGTTCTTCGACAAGATCATCGACAGCATCACGGACAGCGGAACGAATAGCGGTCAGTGACGCGACTCACGTTGCCGGTCGCCGGCGAGCGAGGCTCCGCGACGGTCGAGTTCGCATTGGTCCTTCCGATGGTCATGGTGATGATCCTCGCGGTCCTTCAGGTCGGCCTGCTGGTCAAGGACCAGCTCATCGTGGTCGGAGCCGCTCGAGCCGGTGCGCGTGAGGCAGCCGTAAGCCCTGACGATGGACGGGCGCGGGAGGCCGCCGTGAATGCAGCGGCAACTCTACGGTCCGACCAGATCGAGGTGGACGTCCGGCGCGACGGCGGTGTTGGAACCGCCGTCGCGGTTACGGTGCTCTATCGAGCGTCGGCCGTTGTTCCGTTCGTGGAGTGGCTCTTTCCCGGCACCATCGAACTCAGGGGGGCGGCGACCATGCGCCAAGAGACCGAGTGAAGCGGCGATTTCGGATGGAGGAAGGGTCGGTCACGGTGTTTGCTGTGACCGTCGCGGCGTTCGCGGCGATTCTCGCGCTGGTGCTCGTGGACCTGCTTAGAGCGCTCGAGTCGAAGTCGAGGGCGCAAACTGCCGCAGACGCCGCGGCGCTGGCCGCCGCGCAGGAGATGGCTCGCCCCTCCGGTGCGCAACCGTCGGCGATGGCTGCGGAGTATGCCCGGCGGAACGGGGCCACGCTGGTGGCGTGCCGATGTGGTGGTGAAACTGACTCCGCGGTCGTCCTCGTCGAAGTTCCGGTCCCTCTCCTCTTCATCGGTGGCGACCGCCAGTCCCAGGCAAGGGCGAAGGCAGTTATCGAGATGTCCGGAGCCTCCTGACCCGCGAACCGCCAAGGTGGTCGTTCGAGGTCCCGGGCGGATGCGTCGCCGCCCCCGAGTACAATGGCCCGGCCATGCCAAGGAAGAGGGCTGAGGGGCCCAGGCCGCTTCGAGCCGTTGCCGGCACCGGCTTTGGGTCGAATGGCAACGGATTCAAGCCGAGCGCGACCCTGGACTTCCGCCTTCGCGGGCAGGAACCCAAGCGTTGGACCGGGCTGGGCGCCGCATCCGGAAAGACCCTCGGCGTCATCGACTACACCCTGGCCAAACGGGCGCTGCTTCGCGACTGGCGGCGCGGGCTCCTGTCGAGACTTGAGATCTGCGACGCCCACCCAGAGCTGATGCGAGCCGCCCGCTACCTGGGCGCTGAGGCCGCCCGGCCGTGTCCGGTGTGCAGTGACTGGGAGCTTCGCCTACTGGCCTACCTGTTCGGGGACACGCTGAAAACCGACAACGGGCGGGCCTTCGAGATCGAGGAGGGCCTCTCCAGGGCCGCCTCGACCAGGGGGGCCGCCTGCTACGTCATCGAGGTCTGCACGGGCTGCTCCTGGAACCACGTCTGCGAGGCCTTCATGGCCCGCTCGGCTGGCTAGCGCTCTGGCTACCTCCACCGCAGTAACGCAGGCTTGTTTCGGACGCCTAATGAATGGAGATAAGCCCCCCGTCACTACAATTGAGGGCACGTGATTCGAACACAGCCACAGGGCGCCGTCCCTCCCTCCGGCGGGCCTCCTGAGAGGTTCGGCGCCCAGACGACGAAGAAGGCGAAAAAGAAGGGCTTCTTCCGCCGCTTCTGGTGGGTCTTCGTTGTCGTCCCCTTGGTCGGCATCCTGGGCTTCGCCGGGGTCATCTTCTACGTGTACACCCAGACGGAGGTGCCCGAGGCCCCGCCCGGACCGCAGACCACCGTCATGTACGACCGGCACGGCAAGCGTATCGCCTCGCTCCACGCCGAGGTGGACCGGACGATCATCGCGTTCGAGGACATCCCGAAGAGCTTCCGCAACGCCGTCATCGCCGTGGAGGACAAGGACTTCTACCGCCACGGCGGCGTCAGCCCGTTCGCCATCGTCCGCGCGGCGTGGAGGGACATCACCAGCCGACGGATCGAACAGGGCGGGTCCACCATTACCCAGCAATACGTGAAGAACGTCTACACGGGCAGCGAACGAAGCTTCGGCCGCAAGATCAAAGAGGCGATCATGGCGGTCAAGCTGGAGGACAAGTACTCGAAGAACGAGATCCTCGGGAAGTACCTGAACACCGTCTACCTCGGCAACGGCGCGTACGGCGTTCACGCGGCGGCACAGACGTACTTCGGCAAGCGGGCCGGCACGTTGACCACCCTGGAGTCCGCGACGCTCGCGGGAGTTATCCCATCGCCCGCGACGTTCGACCCGGTCGACCATCCGAAAGCGGCGAAGGCGCGACGGAATCTGGTCCTGGACCGGATGGCGGAGCAGGGGTACATCAGCGAGGCTGAGGCGGCCGAGTTAAAGAAAGAGCCCCTAAAGGTTCGGAAGCCTTCGGGACAGCAATCGTTCGAATTCGCGTACTTCGTGAGCCACGTTTCGAAGATCCTCCAGCGTGACTTCGGACAGGAGCAGACCTTCGCCGGCGGGCTTCGCGTTCAGACGACGCTGGACTCCAATTACCAGCGCGCGGCCGAAGCGGCGGTCAAGAAGCACCTTCCCGATGCCAACGATCCTTCGGCGGCGGTCATCGCCATCGACCCGCGGAACGGAGCGATCCGGGCGCTGGTGGGAGGGAAGGACTTCGACAAGGCGAAGTTCAACCTGGCCACGCAGGCACGCCGACAGACGGGCAGCGCGTTCAAGGTCTTCACGCTCGCCGAAGCCTTTCGGCAGCGCATCTCCCCGAGGTCGATGTGGAAGGGACCTGCGGAAATCACCATTCCGGACGCCCAGTGCTACGACGCGCAGAAGGGCGAACCGTGGAAACCCAGCAACTATGGTGACGCCGGCCAGGGGAAGAT
>JALYGK010000059.1 GCA_030777105.1 Actinomycetota bacterium
GGTTCGCGACGACCATGCGCCATCCCTCTCCAATTTGTGGCGCGGCGATGGCCCGGCCGTAGCTCGTGGCTGCCCGGGTGGCGCGAAGCGTGTCGAACAGGTCGGCCGCCAGGGCGGCGGCCGAAGGCGACGTCGGATCGGCGACCGGCGAAGCGGGAACTCGCAGAACGGGATCACCGAGCCTCCGAACCGTTCGTACCGTCATGCGAAGCGCTCCGCCGCAATCGCCGCGGTCAGGGACAGTGCACGCAGTCCGCGGGCACGCCGGCCAGCTCTGGGCGACCGTCTTCGTCGACCGCCGGCGCTGCCTTCGATTCGGAGCCTCCCACATGGAGGAGAGCCCCCACGTACACCCCGGCGATGACCAATAGTCCGCCGAGGACGAGCCCCAGTGTGATCCGTTCGTCCTGGAACAGAGCGCCGAACGCCACGGCGACAACAGGGAACAGCACGAACACGTACGACGTGCCGGACGCCGTCCACCGGCGAAGGACGAAGAGGTACGTAACAAACAGGACGATCGATCCCAGCAGGACCAGATAGATCAGCCAGAGCCATGTCCCGGCAAGTCTCGGGATCGCGTGAGACTCGTTTCCGAGGAACGAGAGCGCGAGGAGGACGACGCCACCGACCGCCATGCCCACCCCATTCATGGTGAGCGGGGGAACGGAAGGAAACTTCTTCGCGACGACGCCGGCCTCAGCGGCACAGATCGAAGCAGCGAGCAACGCGAGGATCCCGGCCACCGAGAGTGAGCCTCCTCCCGGTCCGCCGACCATGATCGCGATACCGACGATGGCAAGAAGCGCGCCGGCGAGCGTCAGCCACCGGAACGATTCCAACCGATGAAGCACGGCGGCGATAAACGTCGCGAGGGGAGCCGAGGCCAAAATCACAGATGCGGCGCCGGCCGGCACCCGCGCGATTCCCAGATAAGCGAATGCATAGAAAGCGCCGAACGACAGAGCACCGAACAGCAACGATCCCGCAAGTGCTCGGCCTCTCGGAAATGGCTTGCGGCCCACCGCCACGACGGCCAGCAGGATGAGTGCCCCGGCCGTGAACCGAAGGCCAGCGCTCCACATCGGCGCGAGTTCGTGGACGGTGGCTTTCACCGCAGGGAAGTTGATCCCCCCGATCAGAACGAGCGCAATGAATCCGAGGAGCGCCAGCCGGTCCGGGCTCGTCTCGGACTTCTCAACACGGCGTACTCCGTCATCCATCGCAGTCCCCCCGGCTCGCGCAGACGTGTCGGCACCCATCATGCCTCAAAAACAAGGGTTATCCGGACGCCGTACGGACGCCTTTGGGATGCGCCGCATCGCCGACCAGCGCCCCTGCCAGTACACCGAAGCGCTGTTCGGCTCGGTTGTGCGAGACGTCGATCGCCGCTGCGACGGCCCGTGGGACGTGCATCCTGACCGTTCCAAGATCGAGGAGACGCTGAAGCGGCGATACCGAGAGAGCGAGATGCTGAAGATTCTCGAGCGGCACGAACGCGGTTCGGCGGACCAGGACGCCACCGCGGGTCACAGCCATATCCGCACGGACGGTGTGCCCAAGCGACCGCCACGAGGCAAATCCGAGCAGCGCGCCAAGGGGAAGTAGCCCCGCTCCCGCCAGAGCGACGGCCGTGGAGAACATCCATCCTCCGACTACGGCCACGATGCCCGGGAGGAGCGACCAGCCTATTCTCCGAACCAGGGCGCGCTGGGGTGACGGTTCCAAGGGCGCGCCGAGGTCTTCGGGTGCCTTACCCAGGAGCTGTGCCGCAACGGCGAGCGCCTGCGAGCGAGTTGCCACCGGGAGCAGCATGCTCGTCTGCTGTTCTTCGTCAGACCTCCCGGCGACCCCTGCGTTGACCGCTCTCAGAGATGCCATTCCGAACATGAGCCGGACAACGTTCTCCTCCATCCGTACCGCCTGGAGCCTCGACAGTGGCACGACGGCTCGCCGCTTCTCCAGCAGGCCACGCGTCACCACGAGCCTGGTTCCTTCCCGGCGCAGCGTGAAGTCCCAATACACGACGACCGTTGCGGCGATCGAGATAATCACCGAGACGACCAGGAACGTCACCACGATCCCGACGACGAGCATGACGCCGCCGCCGCTCAGGCGTTCCAACCGTCCGATCGACTCCTCGATGATCCGGTCGGGGAGGAGCTCCTGAAGGTACCCCAGGAGCGCTGCGATCACCGCCACGCGTCCCCCGGTGATTCCCGCGATCAGCAACATCCCTGGAGTGAGGCGAGCGAGCGGCGGCGAGTCCACATCCGGGCGCGCAGGTCCTTCCGACCCGGCGAGGAGCAGACCACGGAGAGCGTCCGCCTCATCCGGTGCGAGCGCGACCAGTGCTCCTTCGGTCTGTGCCCCACCCGCCGCTTCGATCCGGAGCTCAACCACGCCGAAAGCTCGATGCCGAAGCTTCTGCACCACGTCGACGCTCTGGATGCGGGGGAGCGGGATCACGCGCCGCCACCGGTTGAGGAAGCCGCCCTCCAGAACGATGGTCTCGTTCTCCACGGCGTAGAAGAACCTGAGATACCGAACGGCCGAGGATGCGACCCCGAAGCCCAGGACCAAAAAGAGGATCGTCGCCCACCGTCGATTGACGAGGATCAGCGGGATTGCTCCCAGCCCGAATCCGCCGGCCCCTTCTATGGCCCACACGACGATTGCGGCGGGGTGGAGGCGTTTCCGTTTAGACCGTGGGGCGTCCGACAACCTTGGAGAGCTCCTCGCGCAGTGCTTCTGCTTCCGATGGGTCGAGGCCGGGAATCCGCCCGGCGCGGCCCGCCGCGGTATAGAGGACGAGCTGGTTGAGGTTGAAGAACCGGTCCACGGGGCCCTGGCGCGTCTCCGCGAACTGGATCCGGTCGAATGGGATCAGCGTGAGGACTCGAAACAGAGCTCCTCTGGAGATCAGGACATCTCGCGCGCGAATCTCATATCTCCAGCGCCGGTACCGGATCGGCGTGACGACCGCCGCCACTACGAGCGCGCTCGTGGCGATGGCGGTGGCTCCCCACCACGGAAGCTCACCGACGGGGACCCACAGAATCCACAGGGCGACGACCGCCACGAGCGCGGAGACGCCGTCGATGAGCCACCACATGTAGAGGACCCGGCGGTCGAGCCGCCGCGAAGGCTGGTTCATCCCTACGCTTGAGGTCAGCGCCAGTCGATGGAGACGATCTCCACCGGTTCGGCAAAGCCCTTCAGCGTGACCGTGCGCGGGTTTGAGCCCTGAAAGCGGGTGTCCGCGACGGTCTCCTTGCTGGCGAAGATCTCCCCACCGCTCGCGAGCGCCGCGATGCGTGCCGCCTCATGAACGCCCTTGCCGATGATGTTCTTCGCAATCTGCATGGCACCCGACGCGTGAAGTCCAATTCGAACCTGCGGAGCGAACCCATGTTGACGCCGGTGATCCGCCAACTTCCGTTGGATGGCGACCGCGCAGGCGAGCGCTGCTTCCGGCGTGTCGAACCCCACGAAGAACCCGTCCCCGGTCGCGGTGATCTCCTCTCCTCTGTGCGTGGCGAAGATCGACCGGAGCGTTTCGTCGTGCCACCGCAGGAGATCCTGCCAAGCGTCGTCTCCAAGGAGCTCCACCAGGTTCGTGGACTTTTCGATGTCGGTGAACATGAACGTCTTGACGACGCGCCGGGTTGCGGCGGCCTGCTCTCGAAGCTGGAGGGGAAGGAATTCCTCGACTTCCTCGAGCTCGATGGCGAGCGTTGGGCACGACATGACCGCGTCCCTGAGCAACTCCTCCTCCACGCTGGTCGGCTCGACGATGTCCACCTTGCCGAAATCGCCTTTGAGCCAGTCAAATGCGGTCGGAGCGATCGTGATGCAGTTGCCGGCGGCGATGCACTTGTGACGATCGACCTTGACCCGAAGCATCGCTAGATCACCTTGGCCATGAACGCGAATCCTGTCGCCTCGGCGCGAGACGAGGCCCCGATCTTGGTGAAGATCTCACCGAGCTCCCGTACGACCGCGTCTTCGGTCAATCCACATTCCTCCGCAATCTCCCGGTTCGTCTTGCCTTCGGTGATCAACGTGAGAAGCATGACCTCTCGCTCGTCCAGCCCCAGGGGCTGAACGTCGCCGTCGGAGTCGCGCTCCCGAACGGCAGTCTCGACCGGACCGGCCAGCTCCGTGAGCTCTTCAGCCAGGGGGCCGTGGAACCATCGGACGCGAACGGCTTCGTCCAACACCCGTTGAGCGATGAACGTGAGCGTCAAGCGAAGCTCCATTTGCGTGGCGTTCTTCTCTTCCTCATTGCCGGCCGCGAGGATGGCACGCGCCGCCGGCAGCAAGATCTCGAGGTCGATGTCTTCTCGCAACGCATCATTCAACGCCGCGAGCGCCGAACGTCCCGCGTCCGCGGCCCGTTCGGCGTCACCACGGAAAAGGGCCGCGCGGGCGATCGCAGCATCGGCCTGAGCGCCCCATGGAGCGTGCCCGGGCAAGCTTTTCTGTATTTGCTTCGCCTCTTCCGCCGATCGCTCGGCGAGCCCCAGAAGCTCATCCTCGCCGAGGTCCGCGCCGAGGCGGGCCGACTCCAGAGCAAGACGGGCCAGGGCCTCGCATCTGGCTGCGGGGAGGCCTTGCTCGGTGGCAAGTCTCACCGCTCGCTCGAGGTGGTGTCGCGTTCCGTGGGCATCCCCTACGGCAGCCCGGGCTCTTCCCCGCCAGCTCTCCATCTGACGGGCCCGAAGCGGCGTTGGAGCGTTGGTCGCCACGGCCGCGGCGCGGCCCAACCACCGTTCAGCCTCTTCGATTTCACCCATCTCGAGGTGTGTCAGGGCGATTCCTCCCGCAGTGGCGAACTCGACGCCGCGCTCGCCGTGCACCCTGGCTTTCTGAAACGCCTCTTCGCCTCGTGACAGCGCCAGGTCCGGGATGACCTTCGCCCGCGAGTAGACGTGTGCCCCGTAGGCCATCTGCACGTCGGCGAGCGCGCGGTCCGTTTCCTTCGTCAGCGACTTCATTCGAGCCGCCAGCCGCCGGATCTCTTCGATCCTCCGGGCAGACCCTTGAAGGTGAATGTCGGGCGCCCAGTTGAGATACGCGATGGCGATGATGCTCGCCATCACGCCCCGGCGATCACCGAGCTTTTCGTAGAGGTCGAGTGCCGTCTGAAACCGTTGGAAGGCGTCGAAGATCAGGGGCGCGATGGGAAGGCTCGGCAAGATTTGCTCGGGCTGTTCCCCCGCGGCGACGCGTTGAACGATCTCCATGTACGCCTCGTCGCGGGACACCTGGCGCTCCAGGAACCATGCCCGCGCCCGCGAGAACGCGATGGTCCCGAGCTCCCGGGTGGCGGCCGCAAGCGCTCGTTCATCGGCCAGTTCTTTTGCCAGCGTCTCGGCGCGGCCGAAGGCCTCGGCGGCGCCGTCCAGGTCGGCTTCGACCGGCGCGTCGTTGTACCCCTCGCCGATCTCGCGTCTCAGCAGGTCCTGCCCGAGCTCGAGGCAGGCGGCGAGCTCGGCCTGGCGGTCGTTTCGTTCGGCGGCAATGTCTCGGACGCCCCGGGTGACCTCGGCCGCGCGATCCTCTTCTTTGGAGAGCCGAAGTGCAGCAGCCCGTCGCAGCATCACCTCGAGCTCGAGGTGTGAATCGCCCAGGGCCTCGGCCAGCGCCGCGAGGTCGGAGAGTCCCTCGAGACGCTCCTGGGACCGCCGGAGCATCTCGAGCGCGTCGTCCTGGATCCTGAGGAGCTCGACCCTCGATTGAGGAGTCGACGCAACGGGCAGCCCGCGCTCGACGATCCTCAGGACTTCCTCCGGAGCGTTGGTCTCCAGGGCCGCCTTGGCGGCCTCGGCTGAGAACCGGGCGGCGGCGTCGCCCTTCCCGGCGGCGAGAGCATGTTGGGCCAGCACGGTGAGGCACGCGCGTGGTGGTTCACCGCTCGCTGTGAACATCCGGACGATGGCCGAATGGATGGCCCGCTTCCTCGGACCCGGCAACGACGCTTGAGCCCACTCGCGGACTTGCTCGTGCGGGAAGCCGTAGTCGGCCGGCGAGCCTTCGGGGTATTGGACGAGAAGTCCGGCCGTAACGGCGGGAGCGAGTGCTTCCGCCAACAACGTCGGGTTGCAGTCCTCGTCGCCGAGTTCCTCCTTCACCGCGCGAAGGTCGCGCAGGGCGAAGCTTCTCCCCAGGACCGCTGCTTCCGCGAGTGACGTCTTGGTTGCTTCCGGAAGGCGCGCCGCCCGCCGTTGGATCAGCGTTCGAACCGCCGAAGGAACCAGGCGATCGGCGTTTCGGGCCAGGCTCCACACGCCGTCGATCGCCTGGACGAGCCCCGTGTCGCGGTAGGCACGAGCGAGCTCCTCCAGGATGAACGGAACGCCCTCGGCCTGGGCGTGCATCGTTGCGGCGCTGGCCGGGTTCACTTTCCCACCGAGAAGCTGCTGGAGGTATTGACCGGTCTCCATCTGCGAGAACCGGTTCAGGCGAAGCCGCCGAATGAACCCCATCCGTTCCATGTCCGCGATGAGGGTGACCGCCTCGTTCACCATGGCGATTTCCTCCGGCCGGATCGCCAAGAGCAAGAAGATGGGACTGCTTGCGTCAGCTCGGATGACGTACCTGAGGAGCCGCAGGCTGTCCTCGTCGGCCCACTGGAGGTCGTCGATCAGCAGCGCCAGCGGCCGTTCTGCGGCGAGCGTTCGCAGCGCCATGGCGGCCTGGTCGTACGTTCGCATCAGCCTCTGCTCCGGAAGCAGTCCCTCGAATCCCGGCGGGTTGTTGCCCATCAGACCGTCCAGGGCCTGGTTGATGGCGGCCTCTCCCGCCGTGCCTCGAGCGACCTCGAAGGTCGCCGGAGAGGTGAAGATGGCCTGCGCCAAGAGGAACGGTCCTCGGAGCTCCTCATCGGCAGTGACGGCGATGGATGTGAACCCCTGGGCGGTGGCGAGGTCTGACGCCGCGAGCAGGAGCCGGGTCTTGCCGATGCCCGGTTCGCCCTCCAGGGTGACGCTGGTCAGACGCCCCTCTAGCGCGGATGAGAGTTCCTGCCGGATCGCTTCGGTTTCGGCAGGGCGGCCGACCAGCGCCCCCGTGACCCGCCGAACCTGCAATGT
>JALYGK010000060.1 GCA_030777105.1 Actinomycetota bacterium
GAACATCACGGTCGACGTGACCGGGCCAGGGATGAGTCTCCAGCATCGACAAAGCGGTGGTCGTGGTCATTCTCGAACTCCCTTCATCGAGTCGTCGCGCTCGCGTCAGGCGTGGATGATGGCATGAATATCGTGCCCCGACATTTCTTTACCCAAACGACGTAAGGGCACAGAATCCGCTGGTGCGGGGTACAGCCCCCGCCAATGAGTTCTGTGGCTAGGGAGTCGGGAGGTCCTTGGGGATCGGCGGCTTGTCGCCCCTGCTGGTACCGCCTCCGGATCCGACGTCGTTACCGCCGCCACCGAAGCCGCCGCCGCTTCCCGACCCACCGGAACCGCCGCCCCCGCCCGAGCCGTGCTCGCTGCCGCCTCCGCCGGAACCCCCGCCACCGCCCGGGCCACCGGAACCGCCGCCACCTCCGGATCCGACGTCGTTACCGCCGCCACCGGAGCCGCCGCCGCCACCAGAGCCGCTGTCACCACGAGAGCCGCCGCCTCCGGTGCGGCCGCCCAAACCACCACCGGAGGCGGAGCTACCCTCGTTCGAGCTCGGGTCCTCAGGTGCCCGCCCGCCGCGCGCTTCTTTCGCCTGCGCGCACGGGTTGGGCCGATCGGCCGAGTCTCGACGCTCGTTTGCGAATGCGATAGCAATCGCAGAAACCTGTTGTCCCTTCTCGCAACCGTTCAGAGCCAGGTCCTGGGCCGCCCGCGAGACCTCCTGACCGTGTTCGCTCGCCGATGGAAGCTGCGGCGGTGTGGGAGGGACTTCGGCCGGAACGACTTCCCTCGCGGTGTCGTCGGCCTGCTCGCTCAACGTCAGTGCGGCGGCCACCCCGCCACCGACAAGGAGCGCAGAAGCCAGCGCGAACGCCGCCACCCTGCGGCCCGGGCGGCCGAATATGGATGACCGCCTGGTTCGTGCCTCCTGGATCGAAGGCACGGAGGCCGGTTCCTGTGCGGCTGCCTTCATGGCAGCGAGATGCCGAATGGCCATGTCGGAGGGCACTTCGGCCCGCAACGTTTGCCTGAGGTCCTTGACCACGCCAGCCAGGGCACCGCCGGCGCGATCGGCCGTCTCTTCGCCGGAAAGGATGGCGTCGATTTCGTCCGAGCTCAGCCTGGCCATCTCATCTTCGTAATCGTCGAACAGGGCCATCAGGACACGCCCTCCGGCTGGATTTTTCTGGCGAGTGCCCGAAGGCCCCGAGCCTGGAGAGACTTGACCGCAGCCTTCGATTTCCCGAGCACTTGGGCAACCCGCGCAACGGGTAGGTCGGCCACGATGCGAAGCAGAAGGACCGCTCGTTGGTCGGGCGGCAGGACCAGGAGCGCTTCTACGGCCCGCCGGCTTCCGATCCGCTCCAGGGCGTCGTCTTCGACGTCTCCGGTTAGCCGGGCACCGAGCGGTCCGGCGAAGGCAGCGGGATCTGTGGCGTCCTCTTGGCGCCGGGCACGCCACCGATACTGATCGAGCAACCGCCGGTGGGCGATGGAAAACACCCACGACCGGAACGCCTCTTCATCACCATCGAAGCCGTGGAGGTTCCGGACCATGCCGACGAACACTTCGGACGTCGCGTCCTCAGGATCAACGGCCCCCTGAGCCCTCAAGTAGCCAAGGACTGCAGGAGCCAGATCCCGATAGAGGGTTTCCATGGCCCACTCGCCCCCCGAGCGAGCCACCTCCAGAATCTCGTCGAACGCTTTGTCTATTGCCACGTGAGTCCCTGACGAACCGCACGTACCCGCAGTCGAAGAGGATAGGTGCTCTACTCTGAAGAAGCCAGGGGTGACCGAATAGGCCAAGACACTCCTGCCTCGCGACGCGCGCTTTCTCAGGGAATTCTGAGCTTCCTCAAATCATTACTTCAGTGAGAGGCCGGACGATCGGAACACGACCCGCTACCTGACAGCGCAAGCGAGCGGGGCCCGAACCAGGCAAGCTGTACGCGGAGGTGCGAAGTGTTCGACGAGGAACAAGATCCCTGGAGAGGGGGACAAGAACCCTACGCCGGCGAGTCGGGCGGCTCGCGATGGCGGCGCTTCCCATCCGCCGCGATCGCGGTTGTGGCCGCGATCACGCTCCTGGCCAGTGGGATCGGGATCGGGTGGGGCTTGCGTGGGAGCGATTCGCGGCCTCCCGTCGTGGCAGGAAACGGTGACGGATCGAATCAAGAGCTCACGACGTCTGAAATTGCGGAACGAGTCTCGCCCGCCGTGGTCTCGATCTATACGGCCACGGCTGCGAACCCGTTCAGCTCGGAGGGCGGCCAGCGGGTGATCCCGCGGGGCGCCGGGACCGGAATGCTGATCACGTCATCGGGCCAGGTCTTGACCGCGAACCACGTCGTCTCCGGGGCAACGAGCATCAACGTCGAAATCGATGGACGCGCCGGCCGCCATCCGGCGCGCGTGGTCGGCGCATCACCATCTGCCGACGTGGCGCTCCTCCAGATCGGAAACGTCTCCGGACTCCCCACCGTGACCATCGGCGATTCGGGGACCGTCCAGGAAGGTGACGAGGTCGTCGCGATCGGTAACGCACGGGGGCAGGGGACTCCTCAGGCCTCTTCCGGCACCGTCACGGCGTTGAATCGGACCATTGTTGTGGGGGATGGCGACGGGGTTCTCGGGCGGCTCAACGACCTCATTCAGGTCTCGACCCTGATCGAGGAAGGGCAATCCGGCGGACCGATTCTCAACTTCAAGGGCGAGGTGGTCGGCATGATCACCGCAGCCCGGAGGTCCTTCAGGGATGAGACGTCTCAGACGGCGTTCGCCATTCCTTCCTCCTCGTCGATGGGGATCGTGAACGAGGTACGGGCCGGACGCGCCAGCTCGACTGTCTTCATTGGGCCAGTGGGATACATGGGCATCGCGGCGCGAGAGGTCGATCCGGCCCTCGCTGCGCGGCTCGGGCTGGAAACGGCCGCCGGGGTGCAGGTGGTGAACGTATACGAGGGAGGGCCCGCAGCCGACGCCGGACTACGACCGGGCTCGGTCATCACCGCGATTGACGGCACGACCGTGCGTTCGGTGCAGCGGCTCTCGGCGGCGATTCACGTGCACAAGCCGGGAGAGACCATCCGCGTGAGGTGGGTCGATCCGAGCGGAACGCACGATTCGAACGTCACTCTCGTGCCCGGGCCTGCGGTGTAACGAACCGGCGAGGCGCTAGGCGTTCGCCGCCGGCGAACGAACCTATGGCTTCCCGCGGCGGACCGTCAGTCCCAGACCGCCAAGATGATTGCCACCAGTGACCAGGCGATCACCTGCACGAGCCCGTTGATCAACCAGTAGTAGGTTCCCTTGCGCTCATAGAGCTGGCTGACGAATGCCGTCAATATTCCGAACCCCACACCGAGAGCCACGCCAAGGGCGAGGCCATCACCCACGCTGTCGGCGCCGACCGCCTTAACGAGCAGGGCGATGACGACCGTCGTGATGAAGTAGAAGATCAGCGTCGCGATCAAGAGCGATGCCATCGGAGCGCCGCCCTGTGGCTGCTCGATGTTCGCCGCTTTCGCCCACGCCTTGCTCATCGCCGGAACCGAATACCAGGCCGCTGCGAAGGCGAACCAAACGATCGTGGCGACCACGATCGCCAGCCAGTTCAGCTCATCGAAGAAATCGAAGATCATCGCTCCTCCTCCCTGCTCAGAGCCTGGACCTCGCGACGTCCCATTCGGTCGCGCCGACGAACGCTACACCGCCGAGGAGGGCGGCCCAAGCCCACGGCGCATCGAGCGCAGAAGGGTTCCCCTGGTACGCGAGCGAGATCCCGCCGAGCACGGCCAGCGACACGCCCGCGCTCCACGCCGAGAGGCGGAACTGGCGCGGACGGAACGACGCGATCGCGCCGAGCAGCAGAATCGCCACGGCGTAGAACGACATCTCCACCCAGTGATTGAACTCAGCGTGCTCGCTGGTGGTGTCGATCCGTTGCAGCTCGGCTTGCTCGCTTGCGTAGACGAGCAGCGGGACCAGCGCGGCGAGGGTCAGTACGGCAAGTACCACGCCGGAAGGTCCCGGAGCGACGACGCCGCCGCGCGGTACACGCAACAGAAGAAGGACGCCGACCAGAACGATGAACGGGAGTGTGAAGATATCGAGGTGCAGGCTCAGGATCATCGTGGCGGCGCCGGCTATTCCGACGGCGACCAGGTGAACGAGCGGCGTCCACGCTTCGTCCGGGCGCCGGGCCGCAGCGACGGCCGGGGGAGCGGAGATCACCAATAGGAGCGCCGCGACCACCGCGTTGTGGACGGCGTGGATCTCCTGACCCTCCCCGACGAGCCCAAAGACCGCCGTGCCCAGACCGAAAACCATTGCCGACACGGCCATGAACCAGGCAATGATCTTGAACGCTCTTCGCCGGCCAGGAGAAGCCCCATCGCCCACGGCGCCAACCTACCGTGCCTGCGGTTGTCGGGTGGACAACGGGGCCGAACATAGGCAAAAATCACTAGCCCGGAACCGGGTCCGAAAGGCTCCACAGACGGTTTGATTCGCTTGCAGCGACACAGCATCGCTCCCCGCAGGACCAGAGGAGGATCTCTCATGCCCAGGCTCCCCCTTGCCCGAACCGCGCTCGTCATCGTCCTAGCGGCGACCGTTCTTCCCCTCATCCCGAGCTCCGCGTCGGCAGCTGAAGGGGTGTCGTCGAGTGACACCCGAAAGGACCCTGGCGTCCTCGGGACGGAGGTTCGAGGCACGGGCAAGCTGCCAAACTTCACCGCCGAGGGCTCAAACCTCATTCGGCTCCAGGTCGGGGCGTTCGATCCGCTCGACGACCCGCTCCCGGCACCTGACGGCATTCCGCTGGTCGACGAAAGTACCCTCCCGGCCGGAACAGCCCAGTACTGGCTGGTTCAGGTCGCCGACAACCAATTCCCGCAGGTCGCCGACGCCGTATCCGCAGCCGGCGGGCTGATCGCAGGCTACGTCCACGACGACACCTACATGGTTCGAGCCACTCCGGCACAGCGAACGCAGATCGACGCGAGCCCGGCCGTCCGGTGGACGGGGTATTACCAGCCGGCGTGGCGTGTGCCGGTTGCGGCGGGCGGACGCCCTGGCCTCTTGGAAGTGAAGGGCACGCAGATCTACAGCGTTACGGTGTTCACCGCCGAGCCGAACCCAGGGGCGGTCGGTCAGGCCCTCGCCAACATGGCGGGGGTCGATGTGGTTACCGACGCGGGCGTCGTGGTGGAGGTTCGAGCCACGGCGGTCCAGGCGCCGGTCATCGCGGCGCTGCCCGCAGTGGAGTGGATCGGGATCAAGCCGAGGCCCGTGGCTCTGAACGCCAATGCCCGATGGGTGAACGATACGGGGGTTCGGGACGTCTACTCCGCAACGGGGCCCGGACGACTTACCGGAGCCGGCCAGACGGCTGCCGTTGCCGACACGGGACTCAACTACACCTACGACTTGAACAAGCGCGCCCACGTCGCCTTCCGTGACTGCAATGAAGCCGGTGTGTGCAAGGAAGCGATCTATACGCAGAAACAACCCGGCAACACGGAGGCGCAACTCGAGGACGTCATCAACCACAACACCGGCCATCGGAAGATGGTGGCGTACTTCGATCTCGGCGCCACGGGACCAAATCCGTTCGACCCGTCTTCACACGGGACGCACGTCGCGGGATCGGTCGACGGCGACCGGCCCGAGTACAACGAATACACGGGGGAGGACGGCTTGGCTCCGGGGGCGAAGCACGTCCACCAGAACATCGGGTCGTCGAGCGGTGGATTGGTGATCCCGAGCGATCTCTACGACCTCTTCCGGCAGGCGTACCGGCCGAGGAATCCAGACAGCGTGTCCGAGACGAGCGGCTCGAACGGAAACCCCTCGGACTACACAACAGAATACCGACCGCTCGAGGACGCCCGGACGCACAACAACTCGTGGGGACTCATCGTGCCCCTCATTGACGAGGGCCGAGCCGTTCGCCTCGACAAGTTCGTGTGGGACCACGAGGACATGGTCATTTCCGTCTCGGCCGGCAACGCCGGGTCCGACGCGGGGTCGATCGGCTCGCCTTCTACGGCGAAGAACAATCTATCCAGCGGGGCGTCGGCGAACGGTCGCCAGCCGATGGTCTCGATCGATTCCATGGCCTCGTTCTCTTCTCACGGACCGACCGCGGACGGTCGTTATGGCCCCGACCTTGCAACACCGGGGCAAATCGTCGTCTCGGCCAAGGGTGGGACCAACGACGGGTACCACGTCGCGCAGGGCACATCGATGTCGAGCCCAGTGCTGACGGGCCTGGCCACCCTCGTTCGCCAGTACTTCTTCGATGGGTACGCCGCCGCCGGAGGTGACGGATTCGCCGAAGGGTCGCCAGGCGGGCAGCGGAGCCACAATCCCAGTGCGGCGTTGGTGAAGGCCGCCCTGGCCAACGGCGCCGTCCGCATGCGCGGGTGGTACACCGGAGATGACGGGACGGTCCGAGCCCTCGATGGACAGTGGCCATCCGCCGGCCAGGGCTTCGGCCGGGTGAATCTGGCCAACTCACTGTTCTTCACGGGGGACCCGACGAACAATTGGTACGCCGACGTCTACCGAGGGGACACGGGGAACCAGG